>JAAXQG010000127.1 GCA_012974445.1 Desulfuromonadales bacterium | reverse complement strand
GCTGAGACTTAACAAGGTCCACCAAGGCTGTAAAAGGATAAACAAGATATCACAACAGATACTCCGTCAGAAACGGAAGATATGCAGAATATTAGAAGGTCTTCCTCCGCTGGAATCCGGGGAAAGGGTAAATTCATCCCAAGCCGCAAAGCGTGGCTTTGCCTTATTTTCAGATTCAGCAGTGTCCCGATAGAAAGTTGCGACACTGTAATCCTCAAGAAATTTTGACATCCCCGCGCCCAATTTCGTCATCCCCGCGCAGGCGGGGATCCAGCGACTTTAAAACCTTCTGGGTCCCCGCCTGCGCGGGGATGACGGGGTGGGTAGCCAGCTTATTAATCGCAAAAACCTAACCGGACAATAGTGATTATAAATAAAAAAAGCCGGCCCCCGCGGGGGCCGGCAAAAGGGACCGGAAGGAGGCAACTCCGGTCCTGTCACCACCTGTTAAATTCAGAATGATTCGTTTTTAAGACCCAGCACCCGCTCGGCCAGCGAATAGAGCAGCAGGCATAGGGCGCTTGCCCCGACCACCAGGGCAATTTCGATGCTGCTGGGGCTGTACTGAAGCAGGCCGTCCACCAGCCCGTCCACGCCCTTACGCACCGGCACTATCTGTCCGGCGATGATAAGGTCATATCGCATGGCGAACACGCCCATGCTGGCCATGACCCCCGAAGCCATCACAGCTACCGGAGTACACCGGTCCCGCCCAAGAAGCAGTCCCATGGGCAGAACCAGCCCGAGGATGATCTCGAAGACCCAAAAGTTCACCGCCAGCGGGCCCTCGATGAGAGCCAGGGTCGCCTCATATTTTCCAGGAGGCGCTCCGTAGAGCCCGGGAATGAGCTTCCACACCACCATCACCGCCAGGATCGCCAGAGCGATCCCCTGAAAGCGTCCCAGAGCCTTGAGCCCCTGATTCGCCTTCTCAGTCACTCCGCTGATCCGGTCGCTGAAAAAGGCGACCACGCTCAGCAGTGCAGCGGCAGAAACAACCCCCGAGACAGCAAAATAAAGCGGCATGAATGAGCCGTACCAGAGGGGCCTGGCCTTGGCCACGCCGAGAATGGCCCCCATATTTGTCAGCACGGCAATAGAGGCCAAAATGCCAAATACTCCCAGTGCCGCCAGAGCACGCTCACGCCCCAGTAGCACCGCGGCCAGCTGCAGCACAAGAAACAGCCCGTAAGCTCCGTAGCTAAGGCCGACCCACATGAGCGGAGAGGCGAGGTTGGGGCTCAAAATGGCATAGATTACCATTCTCACGGGATGTGCAATCTCTACCGCCATGATGGCAAAGGCGGCAACCATGGTGAACAGAGCCAGCACCAGGGCTCGTCTGCCCAGTACCTTGAATTCCTCCCGACCGAAGACATAGCCCAGATTTGCTATCAGCAGCAGTCCGGCACTGGCGGCCATGAAATACTCATAGCTGGAAATCAGGATTCCCCAGGGAATCTCTCGGGTCACATTAAAGGCCGCTTCATGCCCATGTTGCAGCATATAGGCCGTGCCGTAAAGACCGATCACAAGTCCGAAGGCAAGGATGGAGTACCACAGCAGACGTCCTGTTTTTAGTGCGCTTCGCGTCATTGTTCTCACCTCACATCAGATAGAAGAGAAATGGTTTGGTCCCCTTGTCCGGCTTTTCCACCCGGTAGGGCCGGGAAGCCAGGAGCAATGAGACCTCGCTGCGGGGATCGTTCAGATCACCGAAAACGCGGACCTTGGTGGGACAGGTCTCCACACAGGCGGGAACGCGTCCATCGCCGTATACCCGGTGAGAGCAGAAGGTGCATTTGTCCACGGACCCCTTCTCCTCGTTATAGAAGCGGGCATTGTACGGACAGGCGGTCATGCAGTATTTACAGCCGATGCATTTGTCGTAGTCCACGGTAACGATGCCATCGGCATTGACCCCGGTCGCTCCCGTGGGGCAGACGTGGTCGCAGGGGGTGTTGCCACAGTGCATGCACTGCCCCGGCGTAAAGCTCTGTCCCAGATTCGGGTAGCTACCCCGTAGCGGCTCTTCGGTGACCCAGTTGCGGTAATTCTGACGCCCCAGCGGAACTCCATTTTCCGCCTTACAGGCCACTGTGCAGGCCTTGCAGTCGATACATCGACGGGTGTCCAGAACGATGGCGTATCTTTTATTCTTCATAGCTCAAAGCTCCTAGGCGGGCAGAATTTCGACGAAGGTGTGATGCATGGCGAAATTGCCGGAGATAGGGCAAGCCCTGTCTTCCATCAGATTCGTATTGCTGCCCCCCTTGCCATACACATTGGACTGGATCTGGGACAGAATGCCGAATCCATTGTGCATAAACACCGTATCCGGGCGGATCTTCTCGGTCACCTCAACCCGAAGTTTCTCCTCACCCACCGAACTGCGTACCCGGACCATCTGCCCATCGCTGAGCCCCATGCGGACAGCCTCTGTTCGGTTGAGCCAGAGGCTGTTCTCGGGAATGAGTTCATTGAGCAGCGCGTTGTTGTTCGTCGTGTTCTGGGTCAGGTATGCATTACGCCCGATAACCAGACGGTATTTTCCCTTGGGCGCCTGCTCCTGGGCCGTATAGACCGGCAGGGGATCAATCCCCTTCTTTTCGTACTTTTCCGAATAGATTTCGATCTTTCCGGTTTTGGTTTTAAATTTTTTCCCCACACTCTTGCCGTAGGTCGGCTGCGTCGAGGGATAGTAGACGCCGCGGGTCTCAAGAGCCTCCTTGATATCATCGCGTCCCTTGAGCTGGTGGGCATCGTACTGCTCGATGGTGAAGTCAAAGGACTCGTAGACCTCATCGCCCAACCTGCGGGCAATCTGCTGCATGATCCAGAGATTGGGCTTGCTCTCGAACATGGCCTCGACCACCTGTTCACGCCTTGTCACCACCGGAAGAATGCCGCCGGTGGACTTGGCCGGATCGCGGCGCTCCAGATACGTCGCCTCGGGCAGCACCACATCGGAATACCAGGCCGTATCGCTCATGCAGATATCGATGGTACAGATAAAATCCATCTGATCCATCATCTTGAGAGTTTTCGAGCGGTTAGGCACCGAAGAGACCGGATTCTGCTTGTAGACCATCATCCCCTTGACGGGATAGGGTTTGGCCTCGATCACTCGGTCGCGGAAGAACTTCCAGGAACCGTCGGAGTTGGAAAGATAGCTCACAGCGCCCTTGTCCAGTCGTTCGGGGACATCATCGTACCAGGGGGCAAGATAATCATTCTTTTTCAGCTTCACGCTGCTGTTGGGGACCATCCCCCCCTTGACATCCCAGTTGCCCACGATGGCATTGAGAATCGCCATGGCGCGGCGCATCTGCGTGTCGTTCTCGAAGAAGGAGGAACGGCGACCCGGGTAGTAGACCGCCTTCGGCGCCGCAGCGGCAAACTCCCGTGCGATCCGTCGGATATCTGCAGCAGGAATGTCACACTCAGGCTCCGCCCACTCGGGGCTGTACTGCTGAACGTGAGGAATCAACTTGTCGAAACCGACGGTTTTTTCCTCCACAAAGGCCTTGTCGTAGAGCTCTTCACCGACGATCACATGGGTCATGGCCAGGATAAAGGCGAAATCGCCGCCGGGCTTTACGGGATACCACTCGTCGGCCTTGGCAGCCGTTCGGGTAAAGCGCGGATCCAGATAGACAATCTTGCGCCGCCCCCCCTCGCCGCGAATCAGGTCGATGGTATCGGGGGTGACAATACCCTCGGCACGGTTGGCCCCGCTCATAATGATGTAGTCGGAATTAAGCACATCAGGGGTGGGCGTAGTTCCGAAGGTGGCACCAAAGCCCTGAATCAGCGACGCAAGGCAGAGCGTCGGATGACGCAGGGTATTAGGACTGCCGTAACACTCGGCCAGGCGGGTGAAGTACCCCTCCTGAAACCCCTTGGTCGAGGCGAACATCATCCCCGCCCGGCTGTACTTCTCCCCGATCTCAAGCATGTTCTTCGCGACCAGATCCAGCGCCTCATCCCAGGAAGCCCTGCGCCACTTGCCCTCACCGCGCTCGCCCACTCGAATGAGGGGATATTTCAGACGATCCGGATCATAAACCGCTTTGATCCCGGCATTGCCCCGGGCGCAGAGCATGGCCCGGCTCTTGATGAAATGGGGGTTCGGGTCCAGCTTGGTGATGACCCCGTCACGCACCCGCGCAATCACCCCGCAGTTATTGATGCACATGGCGCAATTGGTGAACACGTTGCGCTCACCCACTGTTTTTAACGCGCCAACCTTGCCGGTCTGGGCCAGGGCTTTGAGTACCGTCACCTGAGACCCCACAGCAGCGGCAGCAAGCGCGCAGGTGGAAAGTCCAAGAAAACGGCGACGACTCAATGAACCTTTATTTTGATGAGACACTCTGACCTCCCCTGAATGTTTCACTTATTCAGATAT
>JAAXQG010000121.1 GCA_012974445.1 Desulfuromonadales bacterium | reverse complement strand
CCGTAGGGGCCGCCGCCTTTCATGAACTGGATAAAGTGGATCTTGAGGCCCTGTCCGGCGGCGCGCATAGTCAGTCCCAGTGCCGCCGTGGTCTTGCCCTTGCCGTTTCCTGTGTAGACCTGAACCATCCCCTGCGTAAACTTCGGTCTTCTCATGCTGGTCTCCTTTTGATTTGTCCGGGGCTTCAATGAACCTGAGTACTTCAAAAAAACAGGCGAGGAGCTCATGGAGGCCTATTTAACAGGGATGAAGGCAGCAGTGTCCGGTTAGATAGTTGCAAAGCCGTAATCCTTAAGAAATCATTATATTTCCGCGCCCAAATTCGTCATCCCCGCGCAGGCGGGGATCCAGTGACTTTAAAACCTTCTGGGTCCCCGCCTGCGCGGGGATGACGGGGTGAGTGCCAGCTTTTGACAACTGAAACCAAAACCATTTACACAAAATTCTTTACAGGCCCTGAGACTCCGAATCTCACGACCGTTCGCTTCACTCACTCGAGACGCAGAGCAGACCGGGACCTTGCCTTGCCCTTCTCTGCGTGCTCTTCGCCTCTGCGTGGGATGGTTTTGCCCCTGCTCAACGACTTAACGCCCTGAAATGATCTATCCCCTTTATCCCTGTTGAAAAAGGTTTTTCTTTGGAGCAGGCTTAAATGACGACGATCTCGTCCTCATGCCGGGTCAGGCGCTCGCCTCCCTGGGAGCTGACGGCAAAGGTGTTTTCAATCCCCACCACTCCGATACCGGGCAGGACGAACTTGGGCTCGATGGCGATGGTCTGCCCCGACAGCAGAGGGACGTCGAAACCCTTGGCCAGCACGGGCATCTCGTCCAGCTCCAGCCCTACGCCATGGCCCACGAAGCGGGCGTTTTCTCCGGGAACCCCCATGAAGTACTCTTCCAGATCCTGCGCCCTTGCGATCTCGCAGGCCTGGTCAAAGAGCTGGCTGCAGCTTTGTCCCGGGCGCAGGTTCTTCACCAGATGGTCCTGAATGCGCAGGGCCGCATCGAAGGCTTTACGAACCTCGGGGCGCACCTTGCCGAAGACGAACATCCGGGTCATATCCACGATGTAGCCTTCGAGAACGCCGGTGTAATCCATCATTACCGGATGGTTCGCCTCGATGGGAGCGATGCTGGCTCCCTGGGGGGAGGCCGCCGAGAGTCCCCTGCCGGTGACGGCACCATCGAAAAAGCCCGGATGGCTGGCGCTGTCTCCGGAGACGGCAAGGCCCTGGAACAGCTCCTGATTGAAGGCCCGCATGCGGATGAAACCCTCGTTGCCCCCTCTTCGGGCCAGATACTCGAATTCGGCGGCCAGATCCAGCTCCCTCATGCCGGGGATCATGAACTCGGGAATCTGGGCAAAGATCTGGCAGAGAGCATCGCCGCTTTTGCGCATCAGCTCCAGTTCGTGCTCCGATTTGACGGATCTCAGGTTGCGGATCGGGGTGCTGATATCGGTAAAGCTGCTCTCGGGAAGGAGTTTCTTATAGAAATTCAGCTGCTGCACCGGGGTGACATCGAAGCACATTCCTACCCTGCCCGGCACTTCGGGCAGCTGCCCTTGAAATTCCCGGCTGGGGGGAAAGGGGCGTACGTCCTCGATACCGGCTTCGCTGCGGGCGCGAATGAGGCTTTTTCGCACCAGAAGTGTCGGCTTCCGGGTCGCCGGGACGTAGAGCACGGAGTTCTGACGGGTGCCGCTGTAATAGTAGATGTCCATAGGGTGAATCAGCAGGGCTGCGTCGAGTTCGAATTGCTGAAGCTCCCCCTGCAGGGCTTTGATGCGGCGGGCGGATTCTTCGCGGTTGATCATGGTTGGTGCCTCCAAATGTCAAAGTGGGCGATCTGATCCAGATCTTTGCGGGGTCTGGGCGAGGGGGCCTGATCGGGATGGCCCAGGGGGGTGAGGCCGATCACCCGGAGGTGAGGCGGAATCCCCAGCTGCGTCTTCAGGCGATCTTCGTCAAACCAGCCGATCCAGCAGGTGCCCAGCCCCTTGGCGTGAGCCGCCAGACAAAGGTGGGCAAAGGCTGTGGCGGCATCGGCCATGTAGTACTCCTTACCGTCTTCGACGCCGGAGAGCTGCGGGTCGGCGCAGACCAAGATGATGACGGGAGCCTGCGCCAGGGCCTTGCGCCCGGGGTTGTCCTCATGGAGCGCCTCGGTGGCCTGCAGGCGTTTTTCCGCCTCGGTGAGTACCAGAAAACTCCAGCACTGCTGGTTTTTCCAGGAGGGGGCCAGGCGCGCGGCATGGAGCACCTCTTCGATGGTTTCGCGCTCCAGAGGCTCATCCCTGTAGCGCCGAACGCTGCGACGGTCTCGAAATACGTCAAAAATATCCAAATTGTTCTCCTTTCTTCTGTGCCGTGAAGTGTGAGGTGTGAGGAGAAAACACACCTTACCCCTCACTCCTGCCCCCTCACGCCACTCTTTTTCGGACCTACATATTGCGGCGGTACTGCCCTCCGACCTCGTAGAGGGCGGCGGTAACCTGCCCCAGGGAAGCCACCCGGACCGTGTTCATCAGCTCGGCGAAGATGTTCTCTCCGGCCTCGGCCATCTGTTGCAGTCGCGCCAGGGCCGCCGGTGCCTCCTGCTGGTGCTGCTTCTGGAAGGCGTGCAGGGTCTCGATCTGCTGCTTCTTCTCCTCCTGGGTGGCCCGGGCCAGCTCGCCGGGGATGCGGTACCCCTCTTCGTCGGCCCGGGGGTTGAGGTAGCAGTTGACGCCGATGATGGGCAACTCTCCCGAGTGTTTCTTGTGCTCGTAGAGCATGGACTCTTCCTGAATGCGGCTGCGCTGGTACTGGGTCTCCATGGCTCCGAGCACTCCACCGCGCTCATTGATGCGCTCGAACTCGGCCAGCACCGCCTCTTCCACCAGATCGGTGAGCTCCTCCATGATGAAAGATCCCTGGATGGCATTTTCGTTTTTGGACAGCCCCAGCTCGCGGGTGATGATCATCTGGATGGCCATGGCCCGTCGCACCGACTCCTCGGAAGGGGTGGTCACGGCTTCATCGTAGGCGTTGGTGTGCAGGCTGTTGCAGTTGTCTTGAATGGCCATGAGGGCCTGCAGGGTGGTGCGGATGTCGTTGAAATCCATCTCCTGGGCGTGCAGCGATCTGCCCGAGGTCTGGATGTGATATTTGAGCATCTGGCTGCGGGCGTTGGCACCGTATTTGTTCTTCATGGACACGGCCCAGATGCGCCGGGCCACGCGCCCCAGCACCGTGTACTCGGGGTCCAGACCGTTGCTGAAGAAAAAGCTGAGATTGGGGGCGAAGTCGTCTATGTGCATCCCCCGCGACAGGTAGTACTCCACGTAGGTGAAGCCGTTAGCCAGGGTGAAGGCCAGCTGGCTGATGGGATTGGCCCCCGCCTCGGCGATATGGTAGCCGCTGATGGAGACGGAGTAGTAGTTGCGCACCTTCTCGTCGATGAAAAACTGCTGGATGTCCCCCATCATCTTCAGGGCGAATTCTGTGGAGAAGATGCAGGTATTTTGCCCCTGGTCTTCTTTGAGGATGTCGGCCTGTACCGTGCCCCGTACCCGCTCCAGGGTGCAGTCGCGCAGGTTGTCCCGTTCGTCGCCCGAGGGCTCACGCCCGGTCTCGATGCGGAACTTCTCCAGCTGCTGGTCGATGGCGGTGTTGAAGAACATGGCCAGCAGGATGGGAGCCGGGCCGTTGACCGTCATGGAGACGCTGGTCATGGGGTCGCAGAGATCAAATCCGGCGAAGAGTTTGTCCATGTCCGCTTGCGTGCAGATGGAGACGCCGCTCTCCCCCACCTTGCCGTAGATGTCGGGGCGCTCATGGGGGTCTTCTCCGTAGAGGGTCACGCTGTCGAAGGCGGTGGAGAGGCGCTTGGCCGGGTCGTTCTTGGTCAGGTAGTGGAACCGGCGGTTGGTGCGCTCGGGTGTGCCTTCCCCTGCGAACTGGCGCTTGGGATCTTCAGCGGTGCGTTTGAAGGGAAAGAGCCCTGCGGTGTAGGGAAAGCTGCCGGGGAGATTTTCCCGGCGGGTCCATTTGACGATTTCGCCGTAATCCTCGAACCCGGGGAGGCAGACCTTGGGGATGCGGGTCCCCGAGAGGCTGGTGGTGAAGAGGCTGGTGCGGATCTCCTTGTCCCGGACCCGGGTGACCAGCTCGTCTCCGGCGTAGCTCTGTTTCAGAGCGTCCCACTGCTCCAGCGTCCTGAGGGTCTCGGGAAGCAGTTGCTGCCTGGTTTGCTCCATGTGCTCCAGCAAGGTATCGCGGGCTGCGCTCTGCTCGGGGCTCTCCAGCAGCGCATGGGCTCCTTCGAGTTGAAAGAGGGACCGGGCGGCCCGGGTCTGCTCCAGGCTCTGGTTCTTGTAGCTTCGGATAGAGCGCACGATGTCCGAGAGGTAGGCGGCCTGCTCGGGGGGGATG
>JAAXQG010000285.1 GCA_012974445.1 Desulfuromonadales bacterium | reverse complement strand
GATCTGTACGGACCGGCCCTTTATCTATCTGAGCCCACCGCAGCCGACGGACGCTTCGAGCTGCCTCTGCCCCCCGGAGACTATATTGTTGCAGCCCGAAAACGGGTGAACGGCGAGACCTCGGGGCCGGTACTTACGGGAGATCATCGCAGTGAGTTCATGGAGATTCAGATCGGAGACCAGTCACAGCAAATCCGCTTGCTGGCACCGCAGAAGATAGGGGACTCCCAGGTGGTTGGGGCCCCGGCACAGATCGCAGAAACCGGGCTCTCGGGTCGGGTGACCGATGCCGATGGAAACCCGGTGGAGGGGCTGCGTGTCCATATCTACGACCATGTACAGATGTCCGAGCGCCCCAAATTCGTTACGGAGAGAACCGATGCCGAAGGCCGTTACCAGTTCTTTCTCCCCGAGGGAGGAACCTACTATCTTTGCGCCCGGGACAAGTTCGGCGGTCCCCCCTCGGTGGGCGATCTCTACGGGCGCTATGATCAGGGAACCATCGAGCCTTCAGCCGTCGTGATCCCCGAGGGTGCTATGGTTCTGGATATCGACCTTACGGTTACAAGGGTCTGGTAGCCATGCGCCCCTATCTGCTTGCACCCATATTGCTGACCCTGCTGGCCTGCCAGCAGCCCCCGGTCGATACAGCCCGGCTCATCGAACTGGCCCGAAAGGGGGACGCAGCCGCGACAGTCTCGCTGGTGCAGCGCCTGGGGCAGGACGGCGCAGGCGATAGTGACGCTGCCTACAAGGCCCTGATCGGGCTGGGGCCCAAGATGGTTCCCCTGCTTCTTGATGGACTGGAAACTCTGGAAGGCGATTTTCTGGAATACCGCATTGCTGCGCTGGGCAGCCTCAGGGCAGAGGCTGCCCTGGAAGCGCTCAGCCGTATTCTCAGCCGCTCTGACGGGAAGAGGCGCTACGTTGCCGCATGGGCTCTGGGGGAAATTGGCGGCGAGAAGGTCGTGCCTGCGCTTGTGTCAGCCCTTTCCGATACGAATTCTCAGGTGCGCCGTTCGGCCACCCGGGCACTGATCAAACTCAACCGTACGGCTTCGCCCGCGCTGATTGAGGCTCTTCAAAGGACGGGGGGCGAAGCTCAGGCCGCAGCGGTTCGGGCACTGGGGGATATTCAGGAGCCTGGGGCGCTGGAGCCGCTGCTTCGGATCATTCAGGGCGAAAACCGGGAGGAAGTGCTCCTTGCCCTGGGGAAACTCAAGGATTCACGGGCCGAATCGGCCCTGATCGCAGGACTCACTGATGCCGATTGGCGCAACCGGCTCAGCGCAACCATGGCTCTGGGACCCACGGGGGGGGAGGCTTCGGTGCCCCATCTCCAGCAGCGACTAGAGGATGACATCATTCAGATTCGCGAATGGGCGGCCAGATCCTTGCAGATCATCACCGGAAAGCCCCAAAGATTCGTCAATGCCAAAGGGCAAGTCGTCGCCCCCTACAGCGTTTACCACTAGGAAGGATCGTTTTTTTGGTCCATCTCTTCGACATCCCTCTGGTTGGTCGTCTTCTGCGCAGTCCCTGGACTCTGCGGCTCTGTCGCCTGCTGCTACTGGCGCTGCTGCTGGGCATGATCCTGCTGGGGTGGAATCATCATGATATCGCCGGAGTCCCCGCTGCTGACCCGCTGATGTATACCCACGGCACCTCCCATCTCTTCTGGGTCTGCTGGATGATGGGGGGGGCGATCCTGGCTGTTGTGGCCGGTAGATTCTGGTGCGCTATCTGCCCCCTAGGCTGGGTAAACGAGCTGTCGGGGCGCATCGGTCTACGCCGCAGACTCCCTTCGGCTCTTGCCTCAAAAATACCCGTTGCCCTGGTACTGATGGGTTTACAGCTGCTGGTCTATGGTTTTGCCATCCATCGTTACCCCGATTACACCGCCTGGCTGCTCGGTACATCCCTGTGCCTGGCCATTGTTCTGGGGCTGCTGTTTTTCGGGCGCAGTTTCTGTCACCTGCTCTGTCCTGCCGGAGCCCTTTTCGGGCTCTATGCCCCCCTGTCTCTGCTCGGGCTCAGGGTTCGAGATAAGAGCCGGTGCCGGAGCTGCACCCAGAGAAGCTGTGTTGCCACCCAGCGTTTCTGGGGACGGTTCCACCTCGGTCAGGCCCAGCTTTTCTGGCCTATGCGACGTCCGGGTTGCCCGGCGTATTTTTCTATCTGGTGGTCGTAGGGATGCTCACCGCCAATCTCAGCAAGGTCTTCGTTCCCCTGCGCGAAGCGCTGCTCTGGGTTCCGACCAAGCTCAGTGTGCTGGCCGGATTTGCTCCGGAAGGATTCTATCTGCTGAGCGTTATCTGGCTCAGTATTTTCATGCCCCTGCTGATCTTTACTCCCGCCCTGGTGCTCTATGGTCTGAGTGACCGGGCAGCGAAGGTTCAAGGCGCCCCGGTCAGCCAGCCCGACCCGCCGCTGCAGCCCCCGTCTGAACCCGAGAGCCTCTGGAGCACCCTGGGGTATCTGGTTTACCCGACGCTGCCGGTACTGATCGGTGGCCACCTGATGCTGGCCGTCGTCAAGCTCAACGCCAAGCTCGCCTACCTTCCCTCGGTGCTGGCCGACCCCCTGGGCAGCCGCAGCTACCTGGCCTTTCATGTCTACAAACTTACGCCAGCCCCTGGCGTGATCATCGGCCTGGACATCCTGAAGTGGATCCTTGCTGCGCTGCTGCTATTTTGTCTTTTCTGGAGCCTGCGCATCTCCTGGGTATCGAGACTCGAGCGTCGATCCCCAGGGCTCTTTTTTGTCAGCGCCTCCATCGCCAGTATCAGCCTCTGGCTGCTTTACGGCGCGACCCTGGTGCGTTGGCTGTTCATCCGATGAAGCCTCTGCTATTGAGCCTTCTGATTCTTTTGCTCTGGGCGGGGCAGGGAGCAGCCCATCTCGGGCCGCGCCTGATCATGGCGGTGGTCCCTTCTTCGGACATAGCCCTTGTTGAACTGATCACCTTCTATCTGGAAGAAAAAACCGGTGTCGGCACCGATCTGCTGTCCATGGATCAGCTGCGGGGAGGAGAAGCTCTGCGGGACCGATCGGTCGATTTTATTCTGCAGCCTTCGTCCCCCGAACAGAGTGCAGCGGGCTCCCTGGGTTTCGGAGAAACGAGACTCTATTATATGGACCGTATCCAGAATGATCTTTCCTTCAGCACGGTGCTGCCTGCACTGAAGAAATTGACTCATCGAGTCGCCCGCGAAGGGATCGATCCTGTGCGCGCCGCCATTGCCGCCGGTGAGTCCCCCCGTGCCGCCGCTCGCCTGTTCCTGCTTCGCCAGGGCTGGATCTGACCCATGCGCCTCTACCCCTTCATATTGATCCTCGCTTCTGCAATGCTTTTTGCCTGTAGCGCCCCCCGAACTCAGAACCCGCCTTCTGCAGTGCTGGAGGTCGCAGGAGTTCTCAGGGAAGATACTCTCTGGCAGGGGGAGGTGCTGATGCTCGATGATGTGCTGGTTCCCCGGGGGAGAACGCTGACCATATTGCCTGGGACCCGCATTCGGGTTCAGAGCGCCGGAAGCACTAAACTCGAGCCTCTTTTTCTCTCCACGGCAACGGAGCTGCTGGTGAGGGGAGAAATCTACGTCGCCGGCACCTCGGAGCAACCGGTTCGGTTCTCGCCGGTAGCCGAAGATGAGGGCAGCCTGGAAGAGCCGGTGTGGGGGGGGATTATTCTGGACGGAGCCCTCTCGGCCCATTTTCAACACCTGGATCTGGAAAAGGGTGAAATCTGCCTTCAGTCTCTGGATACCTCCATGCAGGCACGCCATCTGCGCCTTTTTGATTGCCGCTATGGTCTGATTCTTCAGGGGGAAGGCTTTGCTGAGCTTGAAGATCTTCAGGTGGAGGCAGGGGAGGTGGGACTGTTGCTATGGGAGCAGGCACAGATGAATCTTCTCGGGGGCCGCTTCACCGGTCAGGCCGAAGAGGCGATCCATCTGGGGTCGCACGAGGTGCATATCCAAAATGTACTGATCCGCGGCACGGCGCTGGGAGTGGTGGCCGACCCCCGGAAGGTCGATCTGTCGGGATTGATTTTTGAGGACAACGGCCGGAATATCTATCCCCGGGGAGCAGGTGCGCCATGAGGTTTATCCTGATTGCCCTGCTGCTGGGCTTGCCTGCTTCGGCCCTGGCTCTGGTTTATCAGGGGGAGCAGACCCTCTATGAGGATACTCTCTGGCAGGGGGAGGTCCTGATAGACGGAATTCTGACAGTTGCCCCCCATGTGCGGCTGGAAATCCGCCCGGGAACCCGGGTGAGCTTTACCCGCATTGACAGTGACGGGGACGGTATCGGCGAGAGTGAACTATATATTCAGGGGATTTTCAGCGCCCGGGGAACCCTTGATGCGCCCATCGTATTCGGGTCAGCAGCCCGGAACCCAGCCCCGGGGGACTGGGGCGCTATCAACATGATGGCCAGTACCGAGGACGGATTGATGGAGCATTGCATCGTCGAATACGGATACCGGGGCTTTCATGCCCACTTTGCCGGGGCGACGATCCGCAGCAGCCTCTTTCGCCGAAACTATCAGGCCCTGCAGTTTCAGGATTCGCGCCTGCGGCTGGAGGAGCTGGAGATCCGGGATAATCACAATGCCCTTCAGTTTCGCGATTCGGAAGTCTCCATATCCGGGGCGCTCATTCAGGATAACCTCTGGGCCGTTCGCGCCCTCTACAGTTCGCTGGAAATGGAGAATGTACTGCTCGCAGGCAATCGATTCAATGGCCTGAACCTCCGGGAGTCTTTCCTGCTTGCCCGCAACAGTCGTATCGAGAATAATCGCCGGGGGCTCTACCTGCAGCAAAGCGAGGCCGAGATCAAAGGGACCCTGATCCGTGGGAACCTGGAACATGGCATTCTTCTTGAAAATTCGATCATTTTCTCGGAGCTCAGCAGTATCAGCGACAACGGTCGCTCGGGGGTCAAGTGGATCGACAGCCATGGGAGCTTCCGGCAGAGCGTTTTCGAAGACAACGGAGAATATGCCCTGTTCAATGATGGCCCCACGAAGGCCGATGTTCGCAACAACTGGTGGGGGACGACTGTCCCAGAACGCATCGATGCTATGATCCTGGATGCAGCGGACCGGCCCGGCAGGGCAGGGGTGGATTACTCATCCTTCCTGCTTGAACCCCCTTTTTCCAATACAATGACGCAAACCGAAACGGAACTTCCATGACCTTCAATAATGCCTGCTTTCGGCTGACCCTCCCTCTGCTTGTGCTTTCTCTGCTGCTTATCGGCTGCACCCGGGAGACGGAGCGTCCCGTTGTTCGCATCGGGTACATGAACTGCAACAACGAGCAGGAAACTCTCAAACGGTTCCGCCCCCTGAGCGCCTATCTTTCCCAGCGGCTCAATATCGACTTTCAGACGGTGACCGTCGATACGCAGGATTTTGAAGAGCGCTACAGCCGGGGGGAGTTCGATCTGACCCATACCAATTCACTGCTCTATATCATGTTAAAAGAGAACTTCGACCTGCAGCTGCTTGCCACGGAGAAGCGCGGTCAGTATGGCGCCCTCTCGGCGGGGACGCTCATCTCCCGCGCCGACAGCGACATCAAGAGCCTGGAGGATATTCGGGGCAAGCGCCTCGTCTTCGGCCCACAGTTTGCGCCCATGGGCTTTTTGACCCAGTACGATCTGATGCTCAGAAACGGCATCGATCCGGAAACGGATCTGGCCTATTACGGCATCCCCGCCGGGTCTTTCAAGCACGAGAAGGTGGTCTATGGACTCTACTTCGGTGAATACGACGTGGCAGCCGCACCGCTACTGGACCTGGAAGTCATGAGCGCCGAGGGGAAGATCGATCTGAAGGATTTTCGCATTCTTGGGCAAAGCCCGCTGATCCCCTACTGCACCTTCGGCGCCTCTCCCAAGACCGATGCGAAACTGGTCGAGGCCGTACGCCGGGAGCTTCTTGCGCTGACCCCCGAGACTATGGTGGAGATCGATGGCAAGAGGGTAAAAGTTCTTGAGGAAGCCTGGATTAATGGATTCGCCACGCTGAGCGACGGCGACTATGATCCCATCCGCGAGATGGCCCGTCGCACAAACATGCCCCCCTATCAGGAGTACTGAGCCCCTTGAAACTCGATAGGCAGGATTACGCCTCTCTGGGAGGCCTCGTGCTGTGCCTGCTGGGGCTGCTTGTTATCCTGCTCACCCAAGGGGCGGCCAGACCTGCACCGGGCGATGCAGAGGGGGGGCAGGCAAGACTGGAGAAGCACCTGGCCGCTCAGAGCCGACTAACTATGCTGGAGCAACTTTATGCTCCGGTACTGCAACTTCAGGACGCCGGAAGGGTATCCGAGGCCCTGCTTACCCTTACCGATCTTCAGAAGCGCTTTTCCCCGGCACCCTATTCCGAACTGCTCAAAGGGGAACTGCTGCTGCTCTCTGGAGCTCGGGATCAGGCGGTTGTGACTATCGCTCAGGCGGTGCGAGGCAGCGGGGATCTGATCGATGAAAAAAGCCCCCTTTCCCGCCGATTGCTGGTTCAGGGGTTGGTCGATGAAGGGCTGCCCTACTACAAACAAAGAGCCGCCGGAGGCAACGCCTCCGCTCGTGATCTG
>JAAXQG010000245.1 GCA_012974445.1 Desulfuromonadales bacterium | reverse complement strand
GACTCGTAGCATACGGCTTGATTGTGGCTTTGGTTTCGCCCCGCTCGGGCGACTCACTTTTGACTACAGCGTCAAAAGTAAGCAAAAACGCCGCCCCCTTAAGTTGCTCTCGAAGGCCCCGTGTGGCGGCACCCGCCTGCGGGGTTTTTCGCATGGGGCTCCTGCCCCACGAAAAAGCTCGGCGTCCTTTCCTCGCCCCCTGCGGGGCCGTTTCCCGCTGGCGGATGCCACCGCACGGCGAGAGCAAATAGGGGGAGTTTTGCTCGCCCGCAAGGCGGACGAGTAATGTTGGTTTGCCATCAGTCGCAGCCGCAGCGGAGGTTGCTGATTCCGAACATGGTCCCGCCGGGGCGAAATCCCGGCGAACTGAAGGCCCTTGTACCCCCTTTTCTTCACTGGCAACTCAAATCAATCCGGATGTCAGCCTGCGCCAGCTCGTCAAGAAGTCGCTCAAAAGCCGCTGCGCCCACCACAGCTTCGGGGGTCAGCAGGCCGACCCCTTCAAGTTCGCCCCGAACAACCATGCGTCCCAGAATCGATGCGGTAAAGGCGGTGACCCGGGCCATGGAACTGATCCCCCGTTTCTCGTCGGGGTGGTCGATCATCTGCGCCCGGCACAGAGTCGGGAGCCCCCCCTTCTCTCCCCTGACATCCACGCGCAACAGGGTGAGATCCCGATCTCCCGGCCTCATGCGCAATTTGGGCTCCAGCAGGGAATCCAGAAAATGCCTGGGAATGACGCTGACCCCATCAACCTCTACGGGGGCCAGTCCCAGCAGCCCCAGCTCCCGGAGGGTTCGAACTTTTTCGATATACCCCGGCCAGCGCAGCGTCTTCTGACTGCCCCGGCGCAGCCCCCGCAAGGAGGGCAGTGCAAAGAGCCAGGGCATGAAACCCTCGTGATAGGCTTCAAACTCTCCGATGCCTTCGAAATCGACAGGTTCAACGTCCTGGTACCGGGGTACTTTAATCAGCCGCCCCTCCTCCACCGCCCAGGCATCCTCTTCTCGCAGGGGAAGCTGCCGCCCTCCGAAGACGATACGGTAGTTCAGGGGCGGTTCAGGTTTCTCGGGCAGTCCGCCGCACTTGATATGCACCTCGTCGACCCGGTCGAGGCGATCGGCCAGGTTGCGGGCCAGTATCTCCGTCAGTCCCGGATCGACGCCGCAGCCGAAGAGCACCAGTGCCCCGGCATCCTCAACCCGCCTTGCCAGAACCTCATGATCCTTTTCGGGAGGTCGGTTGAGATCGACCAGTGGCGTCCCCGATGCGGCGGCAACAGTGATGATCCGGACACTCAGCTCCATGGGCATGGCGGCGATGACCAGATCGAAACCGGCAAAAACCCCGGCGGCTCCCTCATCGGCCAGATCGAATACGAGGGTACTGAAGCGCCCATCATCCACCAGAGCCCGGAGGCGCCCCTGCGAGGCCTCCAAGGCACCGGCGCTGCGATCGGCCAGTACCAGCTTCGTTACCTGCGCATCACCCAGGGCATGAAAAGCGGTGGCCGGCCCCATCAGCCCGGCTCCCAGCACCAGAATTTTCATCAGAGCCCTCCCTTCTCAAGACAGACCATCTCAAGTTTATCACCGGATGCGCGAAGCCGAAAAAAAACAGCCGATCTCCCAATGGAAGACCGGCGCAAAGTTGAACACAAAATAAGGAGGAGAAAGCCCTCAGCCACCCCAGCCGTCGTGGCTGAGCGCCGGAACCTCCTGCGCTCGGGCGGAGGGCAGCTCCAGGCTCCTGTGACTGCCTCCTGCTATACTGAAGCGCGAGAGCATGTCACGCAGCTGTTGGGCCTGGCCAGACAGCGCCTGAGCCGAGGTAGCGCAGTGTTCGGCATTGGCCGTGGTCTGCTGGGTCACCTGATCGACCTGGGAGAGTCCCAGATTGACCTGAGCAATCCCCTCAGCCTGCTCTCTGGAGGCGGTGGCAATCTCGGCGACCAGCTGCGAGGCCCCGGCGATCCCCGCGACAATGTCGTCCAGCGAGCTGGCCGTCTGTTCTGCGATGCTGCTCCCCCGTTTAACCTTTTCCATCGAGCCCTCGATCAGTTCGGAGGTTTCCTGTGCAGCCTTTGCGCTGCGGGCGGCAAGGTTGCGTACCTCTTCGGCGACCACGGCGAAGCCCTTGCCATGCTGTCCTGCACGGGCAGCTTCAACGGCGGCGTTGAGGGCAAGCAGGTTAGTCTGGAACGCGATTTCGTCAATCACCTTGATGATCCGGGAGATGTTCTGGCTCGATCCGTTGATCTCCCCCATGGCCTCGACCATGCCGTGCATCTGCCGGGTCCCATCCTGCGCCGCCCGGGTGGCCTCGACCGAAAGCCTGTTCGCCTCTTCGGCATGGCCGGCATTCTGCCGGGTCTGGGAAGCCAGTTGGGACATGGAGGCAGAGATTTCCTCCAGCGATGCGGCCTGCTCCGTCGCCCCCTGGGACAGGGATTGACTCAGATCGGAGACCTGTAATCCATCACTGGCGATCAACTCACCGGTCTGCTGGAGACTGAGCATAACTTCATTGAGGCTCCGATTGGTGCGAGCCAGCGGAGCGCTGATCATCCCCTGAGCGCGAAAGGTGAAGTCCCCCTCGGCCAGTTTCTGAAAGGAGGTAAGAATCTCGCTTTGAAGACTGTCGGCGAAGCGATCCATGGTGCTGGACATCTGACCGAACTCATCACGCCTGTTCAACCTTAACCGGGTATCGAGGTTGCCCGCTTCCAGGTCGCCGAGCATCCGTACGATGCCCTGAATGGGGCGGTTCAGACGCATAGCGAACCAGAAGGCCAGCACTGTGGCCAGCAGCAGAATAACTGCGCCCGCCGCGGCCATCCCGACCCTGGCCCGATCGAACGAGGCCAGGATCTGGTCGTCAGATCTGCCAAGAGCCTCCTGGCCCATGGTGACCCCGACCACCCAGTCGAGGGGGGCGTAGTAGGCCATTTGGGCCCGATAACCGGCGACCTGTCCTCCATCGTTCAGCCTGTAGCTGTAACTTGAAAACTCTCCCGGATTGATGCTGGCCCTGGCGATGAGATCGGTGATGAAACGATCCCCCTTGGCGTCACGCAAATCCAGGGCATTAACCCCGTTGAGCTGGCCCTGTTTGGATACCAGGAAGGTCCCTGCACCGGGGCCTGATCCCTTCAGAACCCAGACATACCCATCGTTGCCGACTTCGATACTCTGGAGTTTTTCAAGCAGCAGTTCCGTCCAGCGCCTCTCCCCTGCGACATCATACAGAGAAGAGAGCTCATCGACGAAAACACCCGGGGCGATGATCAGGTCCAGCGGCTCGTAGTATCGGTAGTAAACGGCCTTGTCCCTCTGCGCTGTAATGCTGCGATAACCGATGTAACCGGATTTCTTTTTGCGCATCTCGTCGATATGGGCGCTACCGGAGAGATTCTTCCCCTCGCTCTTCGGATGAATGACCAGAACCCCCTCGCTGTTCATCCCGAAGGCATAGCCGGTGGAGCCAACCTTCTCCCCGAGCAGAAGTTTTTGCAGTTCAGGCTTCAACTCCTCGAGGCTGCGCCCCTCGGCGAGTTCTTCGACCCGACGATAGAGACTATCGGCGACGCTGCGCAGGTAGTTGCTCACGGCCGTCTCTCTCTGCTGCGCTATTGCCGCATGGTTCGTCGCGGCCAGCTCCAGAGCCATCTCACTCAGGTGAGAGAGATCCTCCATGGCCAGACGCTGCACCTCGGCTGAGGAAATCTTTTTAACCTCGGCCATCGTGCCCATGTTGATCAGGAAGAACACGAACAGGGAAATGAGGGTCGATCCCAGAACCATGGCGATAAGCTTGGTTTTCATCTTCATTTTTAGGACTCCTTCGACAACGTATCAAAAAGAATGCTCATTAGCATATTGCTGAAACAAAGCAAATTTCAGCATAAGCAATCAGGCACAATATAAAACAGCATTCTGTCGAGAAAGTCGACTGCGAAAGTCAAAAAAATACTCAATTAAAACGGGCAATGTATACAGGAGGACTGGGGTAGCGACTCAAATACAATCAGAACATCGGAGATGCCTGATATCATTAAAAAAGAACCCGTTCTAAAACCCTGGGAACCTGAATAAGCAGGATCCCATAAAGGCGGTTCTGCAGGAATTATATCGAATCCAGACTCCCTGCTTCCCGGGAACAGGGCACAAAAAAACGCCCTTAAAAGGGCGTCCTATGAGAATCCAGGTTGTTTGGTGAGAACCGGTCCCGTCAGGCCGACTGCCCGAGCTTCAGCATCTTCTCCTTCACCATGGACAGGTGCTCCATCATCGCCTGACGAGCCCCTTCGGGATTTCGCTCTTCGATGGCGGTCAGGATGGCGCGGTGCTGCTCAAGCAGCAGCTCCACGTACCCCTCCTTCTGGTAAAACTCGGTGAGGGCCACCTGGATCGTGGTGTGGAAAAGGTTGTGAATCGTATCGAG
>JAAXQG010000213.1 GCA_012974445.1 Desulfuromonadales bacterium | reverse complement strand
CAGTTCCTCTTCAGGCCATATCTCGCCGCATTGGGCGCAAGGAGCGGTTTTCATAAATCCTCCATCGGTAGCTCAGGTTCATTTTACCCCAAACCATAAACCCAGTGGAAATCCTGGAAACACTGATAAATCAGAAAAGCCCCCGATCTGAAGATTGAAGGCTTTTGGCGTCTGATATGTCGTGATTTATCGGACCGTCAGTCCCTGCCAAAATTCCTTAAGATTTATGACAATGCATTTTGACAGGATATTTGCAAATGATATGAAGAGGTCTGCTGGTTACGCCTGTCGTTATCCACAACTTCTAAGTTGTGACAAACTTATGCCACCAACCAAGTATCCTGCATTGCGGATATTTTTAGCAATGCAGGTTTCCCTCCCCGTGTAATTCGCAATTTGCTCTTTCTCTGACAAGTCAAATTTGGGAGAAGTACCTTGTTCGGGCACTTCCAGAGTGGCGGATTTTTTGATCGCAAACACAGCAGGCAATGTTTTGATCTTATCTTTCCGTTGCTGTAGATTGGCAACATCTGATTTTGTAGGTTTCTAAGGATTTGCAAAGGTTGTTTAGGTCTATTTCCAAGATCACCTTGCTTTACGCTTCAGAACCTCTGCGTCCTACGGCATCCATGATGTCTCCCTTCGATCAGGTCTTTTAATCTTCCTTTATATGTGCAAAAGGTGGGAGGGCTCAAAGACCGGAAAACCGCCTGGCCGCGCCCAACAAGCGGGAGAATTCGACCCCTTCGCCCCGGCTCAGCAGAAGGATTTTCTCCCGCGGGCCGCCTAAACCTAGCTCTAAGGCCCGATGAATCTGTTTCTGCTCCCAGATTTCCTTGGCGGTCACCATCTCCCAGCGGCCGTGAGCCTTGATGACCCCCAGGCCGAGGGCGTCTGCGGCCACAGGGTCGCCGCTGGCGATGATCAGCCCGGTTCGCGATGAGGGACCGTCCCAGGGCCCGCCCTCTATCATTGAGACTGTGCCGTCGACGATATGAAGTTGCGGCCGGTAGGCGAGATTGAATTCCGCGACCAATTCCTCCCAGTGGTCGGAATCGATGAGGTAGGGGCGCTGGCGCAGGTGGGTGCAGCCGATGAAGTTTTTAAGGCAGATCGAGTAGCTTGCCGAGCTGTGGGTCTTAATGACCGGCACATTGACTACCAAGTCCACCCGGTAGAGCCATTCGGTGACCAGGACCTTGTCGAGGTAGCGGGCTTCAGGGACTGGGACCTCGACCCAGTCGTGGTCCTCGAAACCGATCACCTCTGCCCCGGCGTCATTGGCCGCCCGTTGTATGCCGGTTTTTTCCATGTGCCTTAGGGTCGAGGAAGTGACCAGAGTGACCATGGCCGACATGTCACCGACGTAGACCTTGCGAGCCCCGGCCTCGTAAAGAAGCTTGACTACGACCCCGACTACCTCGGGATTGGTAGTGGAGGGGTTGGGCTTGCCGGAAACAACGTTGGGCTTGACCAGCACCGTTTTGTCCGCTAGGTCCAGCGGGCCCAGTCCGCCGATGAGATCTAGGGCCTGCCGGACGTCTGCCTCCACGCCGTCGCCGGAGGCGACCCCCACCAGCGACCGGCCGTTGCGGCGGAAGGGGTTCGCGGGACGGTACGGTTCTTCTTTGCGTTTCGGACCGGCAAACCACATCACCAGGGCCCGGCGCCGACCAAGACTGAATACAAATATCAGCAGGGTCAGCAGGAACAGCATCCAACGGCGGGTCAGCATGAGGCTCTCCCCAGGAAAAAGTAGCTTGGTTGTTGTTCGGAAACGGCCTTTTTTGACTCGCTTCCTTTTAGGCCCTCACCCTGGCGGGCAGGGAGAACTTGTCCCAGTTCAGTTGAAATGGTCTTAACCTCAGGTCACTGTAGTCTTGCTTGTGACACGGGTCATACATGGCCCCGGCCCTCATGGTTAGTTGATATCTGCCAAATCCAGTCATCCTGCTCGATTTTGAGGAGGGCCATGTGCGTCTCAGCGCAAGGGCTTGATTTACGTGACCTACACGATTCATGGGGGCGCCGTTGGCGGCAACGACAACCGTCCTTCCCCAAAGGTCTGGATGGCGAATCCGTTCCACAGCTGCAAAAAAGGCATCTGTGTCGAGGTGGAGAATGAGTCTACCCATTACTCCCCGTATCTGCCCCGCAAGGAAATATACAAAACCTGGCAAATCACCTCTATTAATGCCCCCTCGGGTTCATTTTTCACCAGTACCAGGTTCTGGGCAGCTCCCTCCTTGACCGGCGCGATGAGCCTTCCTGCCATTTTAAGCTGTTCCAGCAAGGGAGGAGGAATTTCATCGCAGGCCGCCGTCATGCAAATTCGGTTATAGGGGGCTTTCCCCTGGTATCCGAGCCCGCCGTCCCCCTGTACCAGGACAATGTCACGGTAGCCCGTTTTCTTTAAATTATCCTCTGCAAAGGCCAAGGTCAAAGGATCGATCTCAATCGAAACGACCTGGCCTTTCTCCCCGACGATTTCCCGGGCCAAAGCCGTCCCGTAGCCTGACCCGAGCCCGACTTCGAGAAAACTGTGCCCTCTATCAAGCCCCAAGGGTTCATAAAAAAGAGGATAACTGTGCGGGCAGGAAATGGTGGCATGTTCTCCGGGCAGTGGGAGAGGGACTTCTTCATAGGCGTAGTCCTTATAGAAAAAGGGGATAAAGTCTTCCCGGGGAACCTTTAGCATCGCTGCTTTAATACATTCGGAGCGCAAATAGCCCTGTCGGGTGAGCCAGCCCACCTTTTCTTCCCGTTCCCTGCGGAATTCTTCTCTGCTTTTAGTCGGCTCTTTGGGTGGCGGGTTGATCCAACCCGGCATATCACTTCTCCTTTTCCATTCACTCCTTTTTGCAGTTTAACGCCTTCTGACCCTATGTGCGAAATTCAACTTATTGGGCCGGTAATCCCCCCCTCGGTCGGTGGGCTCTGGTTTGTAGTGGTTCAATTCAATCTGGGGCCTTATCCCCCCCGGGGATTCAACTAAATATAGGGGGGCGCATAAAGTCGTCAATTGGATCTGCGGAGGTTTCTTACTGGCGACTTCCGCGGTAATCAGAGTAGACCTGAAGTTGAAGTGCCTTTGCTACCTGATAGAGTCGGTATTATTGACCCGAAAAGACAAGGCGGAAGATGATGGAGCCAAAACTTGTGGCCGCAAAGATTGTCGAGATCCGCCAGGAGACCCCCACGGTAAAGTCCTTTTTCCTGGACACTGGTAGCACCCTTTACCGTTTTTTGCCGGGGCAATGGGTTGATTTACACCTGGATGTTGGCGGGCGCATCGAAATAGGCGGCTACTCACCGACCTCCTCGCCGTTGCAACACGGCCTTGTCGAACTGGCGGTGCGGCGGGCCTATCGAAATCCGGCCTCCCGTTATCTCTATGAGCGGGCGCGCCCAGGGGAACAGGTGGCTATCTCCGAAGGGCAAGGAGAGTTTGTTTATCGTTGCAATTTAAGTCGGTCGACTGTTCTGATTGGCGGGGGGATCGGCCTGACCCCGCTTATGAGTATGATCCGTTTTGCCAGGCAGGCGTGCCCGGATAACAAGGTTCATCTGCTCTACAGCATTCGAGAACCGAGTGAATTTCTTTATCGAAAAGAATTGACCGAACTGGCAAAGGAATGGCCCTCCTTCAAGCTCTGGACTACGGTGACCGGCGCTAACCATGACCACTGGCAGGGCCCGGTGGGAAGAATCGATCGGGACATCCTTCTCCAGCAGGAGCTTGATCCCCTGGCGCTCTTCTACCTCTGTGGGCCGCCATCGCTGGCCAATACGATGACGGTCGCTCTTTCGGAACTCGGCGTCCCCACGGACAGAATCCGCTTTGACCCCTGGTCTATTTAAAATAGGTTCAGTTAACGCCAGGGCCATTCCTTGTTCTAACGAGAGAGTTCCTCACACTCGTGGTAATCCCAACAGCGATTTGCGCCGCTCGGAGTTTGGACCACCAGGTGGTTGGTGTGGGAAACACACTTGGTGACGAGCCCTTCTTCGTGGCTGGCGGGATGAGTAGCAAAGGCATCCCGGCCGGCTTCGATTTCCATGCAGATGAAATCGTATCGATCCCGTTTCATGATCAACTCCTTTCACTCTGGTCCCTCTACCTATATTTTACTGAAATGCTCTGTCGTCTGAAAGGAGGACAAAAGGTACCAGCTGTGGAGGATGCTCTGCCGGATGACTTGACAGTACTCGTGGGTTATTGCACAGAATAACGCCCACTTGATCGTGTCCTGAGGCCCGCCGCGACGAGCAGCTAAATTAATTCATAGTTCGCTTCTTCGGCAGGAAAGGTGTCTCAAATATTGCGATTTGTTATTATGTCAATCGGCATGCAAATTTGACACACTTAGAGATAAAATTGGGCTCTTCGTCACAGTGAATGGGTAATGGTATAACCCGGTGTCAATTCATTCCCCGGAGATTTTACTTATTTATGCAA
>JAAXQG010000206.1 GCA_012974445.1 Desulfuromonadales bacterium | reverse complement strand
CATGGTACAGGACTCGGCCCGCATCGCTGACGGACTGGACACCATGGCATTTACCCTGCGGCAATCCCTGGGCCGGTTCCGCCTTCCCGAGATTGATGAGCCCCAGGCCATCGAGACTCAACCTCTGAAAAACGAGAATCAGGCCATGATCACCTGAACGGCATCACCTGAATCCCGGCCCCCCTTCATGGCAAATACGCAGGCTCGAATTCCGCCGCAGACCGATAGAGGGTCTGCGGCGGTTTATTTTCCCCTTGCAACAAACAGAACGATCGTTCTAGTCTCTGGGCATGAGTATACGGAAAAGACACCCCGATCCCCGGCGCCTGATTCTCGATACGGCTCTTGCGCTCTTCACCCGGCATGGCTACTTCAACTGCTCGGTGCATGATATCCGCAAGACCGCCGACATCAGCATCGGGGCCATCTATCACCACTTCCCCAGCAAGGAATCCATCGCCAAGGCGCTCTACGACGATCTGGTCAGCCAGATGAGCGGAGCGATCAGCGATGTCATTGAAAACGATCAGAGCTTAGAGGAGCGCTGTCGTGCTGTCTTCTGTCTGCTCTTCGAGCTCACCGAAGAGCAGCCCGACCGCATGAGCTTTATCCTGCATGCCAGACACCGGGAGTTTCTCCCCTCGGAACCGCCCGTCTGCTCGGCCCGGCCATTTCGCCTGATGCGCGACCTGGTCAAGGAGGGGATGGACCAGGGCGTCCTTCGCCCTCTGGATCTCACCCTGGCCTCGGCCTGCCTCTTCGGCCCGCCCATCCGGATGATCCAGCTTCGCCTCGACGGACTGATCGAGGAGCCCCTGCCCCTGAATCTTGAACCTCTCTTTCAGGCGGCATGGCGCAGTGTCGCAGCCTGATTTTTTTAACCCGTCAAACAGAACGACTGTTCGTTCACTAAACAGGAGATGACCATGAAAAGACTGATGCTGTTCCTCGCTACCTTCGCCCTGCTACTGAGCGCCACCCCGACTCTGTGCGCCCAGCCCGATGATGCCCTAGCTATGTCCGGCCTCAAAGAGGCCAAGGCCATCTACGATGTAGCCGTGGGGGAACCGCAGAAACTGCTGCTCTACCTTCAGGTCATCGGCCAGGCCCACGAGAGCGTCAAGGCGCAAGGGATCGAGCCCGACTTCATTATCAGCTTTATCAGCGGTTCGGTACTGCTGGTGAGCAATGATCATGCGAAGCAGCAGGAGAATCCCGAACTCTGGCAGAAACTTTCACAGGAGCTTACGAAACTCAAGGGCATGGGAATGCGCCTTGAGGCCTGCGCCGTGGCCACTGAACTCTTCGGCATCAAGCAGGAGCAGCTTATGCCCGGCGTAGAACTCATCGGCAACTCCTTCGTCTCCTTCATCGGATATCAGTCCAAAGGGTACGCGATGATTCCGATCATGTAGTACCCGATCGATCCGTGGGAGCGGTAGTGACCGCTCCTTCTTTTATTATCTGCAACAAAACCGAGAAAAGGGAGGCCTGATCATGATGCATGAAGAGCAGAAATTGAGCCTGGAGGGGGTTTTCGGTGACCGGATACGCCACAATAAGGTGGAGCGACTGGTCTATTCGCACGACATGGGCGTTCTGCCCAAAGAGATCCGCAAAATGATCCAGTGCCTGCCCGATGCGGTCTGCCAACCCGTCTCCGGCCAGGAGGTGGAGGCACTCGCCAGGCAAGCCGACGAGGCCGGAATCCCCCTGGTGCCCCGGGGGGCCGGAACCAGCGGCTTCGGAGGCCCCATCCCGACCCGTCACGGCATCGTGGTGGACTTCATCCGCATGAAGAAGATTCGGGGCATCAACGAAGGGGAGGGGACCGTCACCGCCGAGCCGGGGGTGACCTGGGCCGAACTCCAGAAGTATCTCAACGCACGGGGCTACGCCCTGCGCACCTACCCCTCCAGCGCCCTTTCGGCCACCCTGGGCGGTTGGATCGCTCAAGGGGGTGCCGGTTACGGGAGTTTCGAATTCGGCTACTGCATCCAGAGCCTTGAGTCCCTGGAGCTGGTGATCCCAGGGGGCAGCCGGAAAACCCTGCGGGGGAAGGAACTGGAGCTGGTCGACAGCCTCTGCGGCATCACCGGGATGATTGTCGAGGCGACCCTGAAGGTGAAGCCCATCGACGACGAGTTGGTCACCCTCGCCTCTTTCGAGCAGCTTTCTGATGCCGCACAGCTTCTGCAGAGGCTTCGGGAAATAGAGGTTCCGCTCTGGTCCGTGAGCATGACCACCCCGGCCTTTCTGAGCCTCAAGCAGAGAGCCACGCAGCACGCCGTGCTTCCCGAGAACCTCTACTACCTGACCATGGTCTACCCCAGGGCCCGCAAGGCAAAGGTGGAGAGCCTGCTGGAACCCCTGATCGAGTCCCACCGGGGCGAGGTCATGAACGATGCCCTGGCCCGGGAGGAATGGTCGGAGAAGTTCTACCCCATGCGCTTCAAGAAGCTGGGGCCGACCCTGGTGGCCAGCGAGGTGGTCATCCCCATTTCGCGCCTGAACGAATTTGTCGACCGGGTGGAGAAGAAATACAAGGGAAGCTTCGCCCTCGAAGGCACCATGGTGGGCTCCGACCAAATCGCGGTGCTGGGGTTCATGCTGGCCGATGAGCGCAAACTGGGGTTCCCCCTGGTCTACGCCAACTCCCTTTCGGTGATGGCCATCGGGGAAGAGCTGGGCGGCCGGGTCTACACCCCGGGGCTCTACTTCGCCGACAGGGCCCGGGGCATCCTGGGAGCCGACACCCTGGCAAGGGTCTGGGACTACAAGCAGCGGGTCGATCCCGGGGGAATAATGAACCCCGGCAAGGTCATCCCCCCCGCGCTGGACAGAAAATCTCCCACCCGGATGTTGCTATCGGCCATGAGTGTCGCCGAAAAAGGCAGAGAACTCATCAGTCTGACGGGTAAGATTCTCGACAAGCTCCAGAGCGGAAACTTCAGATCGCCCCTCCCCCCGCAGATCACCAAGGACACCTTCGCCTGTGCCCTGTGCGGCTATTGCCGCGATGTCTGCACCGTCTACGACGCCCAGCCCTGGGAGAGCAACAGCCCGAGGGGGAAGTATTTCCTGCTTAACCAGATCATCAAGGGTAAGCTGGAGCTGAACGAGGAGGTGTGCAGCGCCCTCTACGCCTGCACCACCTGCAAGAAATGCGATACGGTCTGCCAGATCCAGGCCCAAAACGCTCACAACTGGCTCTCGCTTCGCCCCTGCTTTCACGGCGCGGGGGTAGACAACACTGGGCTGGCCCTGGTGCGGGAAAACGTCCTCAAGACCCAGAACTTCTGGGGAGTCCCTGCGGAGGAAAAATTCCAATGGCTGGATGTGCCGACCCTAAAAAAGGGCAAGGTAGGGTACTGGGCAGGCTGCTGGGCCAATATCGTTATGCCCAACATGGCCCAGAACGCCACCCGAATCCTGGACAAGACCGGAGTGGAGTTTGTCCACCTGGGAGAGAAGGAGGGCTGCTGCGGCCTCTACCTGGCCCTGGGGGGCTATACCGATGATTTTGCCCAATACGCGGCAGAGAACCTGAAGAACCTCAACGAGGCCGGGGTGGAGACCCTGGTGCTCTCCTGCCCCGGCTGCTACGCCACTTTTTCGGAATACTACCCAGATGTCGCCAAAGAGCTGGGAATCGAATGCAATATCCGTTTCCGCCACCTGACCTGCTACCTGAGCGACATGGTCGGCAGCGGCAAGCTGCAGTTCAAAGAGCCGATGCCGCAGAAAATCACCTATCACGACTCCTGCCACGTAGGGCGATGGTTCGGCCATTATGAGGAACCGCGAAAAGTTCTGCAGGCCATCCCGGGGCTTCAGCTGCTGGAGATGGAGCACAACCGCGAGGAATCGCTGTGCTGCGGGCTGGTTTCGGCCTTCGACAGCTTGCCCACCGTTGCCCACAGCGGCCGGAAAAGGGTCGATGAGGCCGAGCGGACCGGGGCGGACTATCTGGTCACCAACTGCGCCGGTTGCGGTACCCAGTTCAACACCAGCTGCCGGAGCCTCGGAAGCTCCGTCAAACAGAAGTCTTTCACCGATCTGGTCGCAGAGGCTCTGGGACTGCCGACCCAGGATCCTTCGGAGAACGCCGGGCAGTACATGAAGGCGGCCGCCGAGCTGCTCAAGGACTCGGGCATGAAAAAATCTTAGAGGCTGTCGCAGCAAAAACCAGAAAAGGCCGGGCATGATGCCCGGCCTTTTCTGCGATCTGCATCAGCCCCCGGAAGCCAGCTCCTCGAGCCCTTCCCACCGTGCGTAGGCGGTCTCGAGCTCCTGCTCGATCTGCTCCAGGCGCTGCTGAAGACTTGCGGCCTCTGCGGCAGCGCTGAGATAGAATTCGGGATCGGACATCTGCTCGTGCAGCTGAGCCTGCTCGGCCTCCAGCGCCTCCATTCGGGCAGGGAGATTTTCCAGCTCCTGCTTTTGCTTAAAGCTGAGCTTACGCTGCTTCCCCTTA
>JAAXQG010000055.1 GCA_012974445.1 Desulfuromonadales bacterium | reverse complement strand
GACGGAGGCGGCATTTCAGGTTCGAGTGAACCTGAAATACAGGTCACTGACCCCACGAGCCACACCCCCGTCGAAAGAAGTTTATCAAATCAATAGGGGGCCGCCATCTACATAATTCGATGGTAGACCCCGGACTTCAAGTGCGTTTTCCGCCTAGCATGATATCAATCTTCTAGTTAATTTTCTTCAAGATTACTAGGAGAGGGGGCGCAAATGCAAACGGAAAATGAGAAGAAGGCGGTACAGCGTTTCTGGGACAAATATATCAATGTCGTGCTATTACGAGGAGTTAAGGAGCCTTTCGACAGGTGGTACGTCATTCGGGCTGAGGAGTTCATCAGACACTGCGGTGATCGCCGTCTGGCTGAACAGACTCCCGAGGCCGTCACCGATTACCTCTTGATTATAGGCAGAAAAACTCCGCTAAAACCGTGGCAATTTGCTCAAACCGTCGATGCTTTACAGATTCTCTTTATTGAACTGGTCACGGCGCCCTGGGCTCGATCATTCGACTGGGCGGGGTGGAAAGGCTCGGCAAAAACCCTCGACCCTGGACACCCGCCCCTTAAAAAACACTTCCGTAGGGGTCAGTTAGCAGCCCATTTTTGCCCGCAAAAACATGCGCCTAACGCTGTAAACATTGCTCAAATTGCCAATTTGACAAATAACTACAATTACTTAGCTTGGTCCGACCCCGAATATTTACTTACTCAACGGTAGGTCCGGTCAGATCCAAGGCCAACTGGATGAGAGCCTCGGCCCACTCGGGCTGGCGCGCAATTCCCATATAGACAGCTCCGAAGGATGCCATGCGGGCACCCGCTATTTCATAATTGCTAACGCCCGCGCTGTAGTCGATATCGCCCACCATGCGGCTGGCTGCGGCCAGAAGCATCCCTTTCATTTCAGGCTGCCGGGCCACCCCCTCATAAATTTTGGCGAAGGAGTTCAGGCGGGCGGCCTGCACTTTCTGTGAAAACCCGGCCGGGTCGCCCGTCGGACCGGTCAGATCCAAGGCCAGCGCAATGAATTCCTCGGCCAAGTCCGGCTGTCGTGCTATCGACTCATAGACAGCCCCGAAGGAGGCCATGCGGGAGGCAGCCACCTCATCATCGGTTACACCGGCGCTGTAGTCGATGTCGCCCGCCAAGCGGGTGACGGCATCCAGAAACATACCTTTGAGTTCAGGCTGCCGGGCCACCGCTGCGTAGAGTTTTTCAAAGGAGGTCAGGCGAGCTGCCTGCACTTTCGGAGAAAACCCGGCCGGATCGCCGGTGGGACCGGTCAGATCGAAGGCCAGTTGAATGAGTTCCTCGGCCAACTCCGGCTGTCGTGATATCGACTCATAGACCGCTCCGAAGGAGGCCAGCCGGGCGGCCGCCACCCTATCATCGATCACCCCGGAGCTGTAGTCGATGTCGCCTGCTAGGCGGGTTGCGGCATCCAGAAGCGTATCTTGCATTCCAGGATTCCTCGCCACCGCTGCGTAGAGTTTTTCAAAAGAGGCCAGTCGGGCGGCCTGCACTTTCGGAGAAAACCAGGCCGGGTCGCCGGTCGGGCCGGTCAGATCCAGGGCCAGTTGAATGAGATCCTCGGCCATCCCCGGGTTACGCACTATATTCTCATAGACAGCTCCGAAGGAGGCCACGCGGGCGGCGGCCACCTCATCATCGATCATACCGGCGCTGTAGTCGATGTCACCTGCCAGGCGACTGACGACGGCCAGAAGCTCATCTTTCATTCCAGGATTCCGCATCACTCCTGTGTAGAGGTCCTCAAAGGAGGTCAGGCGAGCTGCCTGCACTTTCGGAGAAAACCCGGCCGGGTCTCCCGTCGGGCCGGTCAGATCCAAGGCCAGCGCAATGAGATCCTCGGTCATCCCCGGGTTACGCGCTATACCCTCATAGACAGCTCCGAAGGAGGCCATGCGGGCAGCTGCCACCCCATCATCGATCACGCCCGCGCTGTAGTCGATGTCGCCCGCCAAGCGGGTGGAAGCAGCCAGAAGATCCTCTCTCATGCTGGGGTTCCGGGCCAACCCCTCATAAATTTTGGCAAAGGAGATCAGGCGCTGACTCTCAACGTACGCCTCGGTAAAAAGGGTGGGAACGACTAGATTGAACTGCTTGGTCACCGTTTCAAGGTTACTGGTGATGGTTGCGGTCAGAACCACGGAGGCGCTGGCCGTGGTAAAAGAAGAGCGGGTCACGGTACCGTCGGTCTCTATAACGTCTGCATTACTGGTGGACCAGGAGATACTGGTACTGCTTGCCCCGGTGGTGATCAGGGAAAGATTTGTTTTGATTTGATACGGTGCGAGATTTGCCCTCTTGATGTCGTCAAAAACAAGAGCCGCTTTGGCGGCAATCACGAGGACGGATTTGCCTGAAAGACCCACCCGGTCATTGCCTGCCGACTCATCGGTGTCATTCTGCTCGGAATTAAGAAAATTTGCATAACCCAGATCGAACTCTTCGAGGCTGTTGCCGGAGAGCTTCCCCTCCTCGACAAGTTCTCTCCCTAGGGCACCGAGTAACTCTTCCAGCGTATCGCCGCTATCCTCGGTCATCTGGGAGATAGCCGCCAGGCAAAGGGCGTAAGCCTTCTGCTCCTGGGTAGCGGCCTCGATGGCTTCGCGGGTAACGAAAACGGTACGGGTCTTCCGGATATCCAGCCCGAAGATATCGGATAGCAGGGCATTGGCCTCCTCTATCCCCTCGGGCCCCAGCCCCGCAGCCTCGGCCCTGCGCACCGCCAACTCGGTCAGGGGGGTAACCGCCGTGACAACTGCCCCCTCGGCAGACGCCAGAGCCGCCCGCAAGGGCGCATTTTCGGTGATACGGCGCTGCTCTCCCGTCGCCTCGTCTGTATAGGGGCCGAAAGCTTCGATCATAACGGGCCCCCTGTATTCACCGAGGTTTGCTGCATAGACGCCATTTTCATCGGTTTCAACTTCGGCAAGCAATACCCCCTTGCTGCCGCCACCCCCGAGAGCAAATACCCTGACGGTGCCCCCGGCGATGATTCCCTTGGAGGCAACACCGCTGACAATGGTGTCGGTCGTCGCAGCATCAGAAGCGTAGTCACTGCCGCACCCCGAAAGAAGCAGCAGGACGAAAAACAGGGTCAATGGGATCAGTACAAACGTTACTTTGTTCATGGTGTTCTTTCCTCAGCTAGTTGGGACTGTCATTCATCTGCTCTCCGTCGCCTCCATCCAACACCTATTCAAACAGCACATGCCGGCGACCACCAACATCATAAAAATCAAACAATATTATAATATTAAACAATTGTCGTAAATTAAAAAAACCCATTCAGCAAACCCTCACAAATTAGACAGGAAAAGGCCGAAGCTTTCGCTCCGGCCTTGGGTTTGCCGTTCAGATTGTTGTCCGGAAAATCAGATCCCCAGATAGGCCGACTTCACCGCCTCGTTGGCGAGCAGGTTCGCCGCCGTGTCGGTGAGGGTGATGGCGCCGTTTTCCATGACGTAGCCGCGATGGGCGAGCTTGAGGGCTAGGTTGGCGTTCTGCTCCACCAGAAAAACGGTGGTGTTGGACTCTTTGTTGATCTTGCCGATGATCTCGAAGATCTGGGTGATGGTCGACCCCAAAGTCTGCGCTGCGGACTTTATTCTTACCAAACAAAAAAAGCCGGCCTCCCTTCGGGAAACCGACCTTCTCATTTTAACTTTTAGGGTTTGTGCTCTCAGGCGATGGCCACCAACAGACCGTCCCCTATGAAGCACATCCGCCTATCTGATGACATCGAAGACGGCGGAAAAATCACTATCAGCCCCACCCTGCCGTTTGGCCTTGATGAACTGGGCATTGGCTGCGGCAGCAACGGGAAGGGGCTGCTCTGCCTGCTCGCCCAGTTGCAGCGCAAGGCGCATATCTTTCTGCATATGTTTCAGGGGAAAGGCCGTCGGGTACTCTCCCCTGGCCATGAGAGGCCCCTTCATACTGAACATGGGGTTATCAATGGCTCCCTGAGAGAAAACCTGCAAGAGTGTTTCGGCATCGAGGCCCGTTTTTCCGGCCAGCGCCAGCCCCTCACCCAATGCGTTCATCATGGTTCCCATGGTCATATTGACAACGAGTTTCATGCGGGCACCACTTCCCACTTCCCCCAGATGAAAGAGAGCCTTACCCATAATTTCGAGGGCCGGGCTCGCTTCCCGATAGAGCTCTTCATCGCCCCCACAAAGAAAGACCAGAGTGCCATCTTCCGCAGGTTTCTTGCTACCGGAGACGGGGGCCTCAAGATAGCGCCCTCCCCGGGCACGCACCGCCTTGTCGATGGCAATGGCTGTTTCTGCATCTACGGTGGAGATATCCACGTAGGCCTTCCCCTCTTTCATGCCCTCAAGCACGCCCTGCCCCGCAAAACAGAGATCGAGAGCCGCGGCCGGGTCAGAGACCATGGCGAAGCAGATATCGCAGGCCGCCATGACCTCGGCAGGGGTCTGGGCCTTCATGGCACCCAGTGCCAGCAGGGGCTCACACTTGTCCGCCGTACGGTTCCAGACGGTCACGTCGTAACCAGCCTTAACCAAATTAGCAGCCATGGCCTGCCCCATAATCCCCAAACCCAGAAAACCATACTTCGGCATACACGCCTCCTCTGTGAACGATTTCGTGCTTCAAGAAAATGTAGCGAATGAGATTAAAATACGAATAGAGCAGATGCAACCAGACAATGAAGTTGTTCCTTGGGACAGGGCGAAAATCACGAACTTCAAACATTAGATTCAGTATTGTGTGTCCAGATTTACCCACACGAGGGAATCTTCCGCAAGTAGCCCCATGCAAACCATGCGGGCCCTGACAGTTAGTCAAATTAGTCAGGTCCGCCCCCGAATCCCGTTTCGACAAGGCTCGAGTAGGTGTCCACTTTTTCCAGCCAACCTCACTAAACAGCCAAAGGCCTACCTAATGGCCGACCTCGCAGGTTACCTATAAAGTTAGCAGTGTTACCTAGATACAAGGTCTCAACTCAAGACATTAGTCCTGTGTTTGCCAAAGCGGAAACCTACAGAAGTATCAACTCTTGTCTGGTGTTGAGACCTGACCCTTTGGCATTCTGTCACAGGGAGATCATCATGGCTACTTATGTTGGGATCGACATCGGTCGAGAATTTCACGCGTATTCCATCGTTACGGCAGAGGGCCAGGTTGTG
>JAAXQG010000045.1 GCA_012974445.1 Desulfuromonadales bacterium | reverse complement strand
GAGAAAGGCCACCCCCCCAAGCACCCGTGACGCTCCGATGGCTTCGCAGAGCAGCTCCTCGTTACCCAGACCATTTTGAAGGGTCAGAAACGCGGTATTCTTCCCCAGGACGGGACGCGCCAGCTCCACCAGCGAGTCATTGGCGAAGGTCTTGAGTCCGACCAGAACCAGATCCACAGCCCCGATACCGGAGAGATCGCGGTGGGCATGGACCTGCGGGAGGTGAAAATCTCCCTGAATGGAGCGGACCTCCAGCCCCTTGCTGCGCACGACCTCGTAATCGCGTCGCATGAGAAAATGCACCTCATGACCTGCGCGCTGCAGCAAAGCACCGTAATACAGCCCCAGGGCGCCTGAACCGATAATCGCAATTTTCATTTTCATCAACTCCTGGTGCCTTGTACATCATAAGTCGTCGCAAAATTGCGCCGGGATTTGGCGGGCCAACAAGGCGTGACTGATGGCGCATAGCACCGCTATGTAACTGAGGTCACAACGCAATTGGCGCGTCAAAGAACAAGCAAGGTGCGTGACTTTATGGTTTGCAAGGCACTAGAATTTACCCTGAAGGGCCAGCCCCATCAGATCATTCTCCAGCAGCAGTCCCAGCCCGAAGCGCTGCCTCAGCTCGGCCCTGGCCTGCTGACGCTGATCGCGGTTGAACTTGTGGGCGCTGTTCATCGCATTGTAAATATTGCCGCCGTACCAACCCAGCTCGAAGAAAAGCAAAATGGCGCCGACCACGGGGGTGTCGTTCTCAAAGGCCTCGATGCTCCCCAGCAAAAAAGCGGCATTGAGACTGAAGGCCAGAAAGGCGCTGCGCTTACGCCCTGCGTAGAGCTGCCCGGCACCAGGAAGCAGGGCCGAGAGGCTCCCGGCCAACTGAGGAGACTTGCGGGGCAAGGTCTCGAAGCGCTCCATCTCCAGGGCGAGCTCGGGACCGGGAGCGGGATTTTGCGCGAAAGCCTCAGCGGCGCTCTCAAATCGATCCAGCTCCAGGCGGCTCCACCCTAGAGCAAAGCGCAGATCTCTGTGCAGCTCCGGCCCCTGGTCCTGCTCCAGCAGATCGAGGTAGCGACTCTCGGCGAGCCTGAAGCTGCCCTTGCGCCAGGCGCTTCCGGCATAAAGCAGTTTCGCCACCTCGGCCTCCCGGGTCCCGGGGAAGTTGCTGCGCACCAGCATCAGAGCCTCTTCAGCGTCCAGCCAGCGCCCGGCACCCAGATAAGCCCGAGCGATTCCCAGGGCGGCCCGGGCTCCTTCCGAGCCCTGAGGACCTTGGTGCAGGGTGCGCTTATACTCGGTAACCGCCCGGTAGTAATCCCCTTCGGCCAGCAGGGAGTCGGCGAAAGGGGCCCCCAGGGCAGTCAGGGGACAGAGAGAAAGTAGGAGGAAAACTAGAATGAATTTCATGAAAAAAATAACCTTTCTGATCGGCTCAGGGAAAGAATTTCCAGATCGAAAACCGCCGAAGCCTTGCTAAGTCTCGTAAAATATGGTATTTTTGCTTCTTTGGTCAAATAAGAAAGGTCGATTAAATATGTTTAAAGTTGGAGACATGGCGGTCTACCCCGCTCAGGGCGTCGGTAGAATCGATGCGATCGAAGAGAAGGACCTGGCCGGGGAGCGCCACGAGTTCTATGTGCTTCGCCTCATCGACAGCGACATGACCATCATGGTCCCGGTAAGCAATGCCAAGGGCGTTGGACTGCGCAGCCTCATCGAGCCCTCACGCATCCCTGAACTGATGGCGATTCTGGAAAACAGGCAGGATCTCGCCGCACTCAGCAGCTGGAGCCGCAGGCAGCGCGAATACACCGATAAACTGAAAACCGGCTGCCTCTTCGAGGTGGTCGCGGTGCTTCGGGAACTCTACACCATCAAGGAGAACAAAGATCTCTCCTACGGCGAGAAGAAGGTGCTGGAGCTGGCTCAGAAGCTGCTCATCACCGAGGTCTCGCTGGCCGAAGGTGTCGAGGCCGAGCAGGTGAGCGAGCGGATGAAAAAAGCCCTGAGCTGACCTCAAAGCTTCCCCTGTACAACCAGCCGGACCCGATACCTGTCGGGTCCGGCTTTTTTCAACTTCTGCTTCAACCCGGGCCCCTGGCGAGAGAATGAAACCATGAGCGTTTTGGTCCTTATCCCCGCCGCCGGCATGGGGCGACGCATGGGCGCCTCTGTCAACAAGCAGTATCTCAACCTGCTCGGGCGCCCGGTGCTGGCTCACACCCTTTCCATCTTCCAGTCCCACCCCCTGGTCTCCAGCATCATTCTGATTTCCCCGAAGGACGAAATCGCGTATTGTCGTTCCGAAATCCTAGAGAGATACGGCTTCGACAAGGTGCGCGATCTGGTGGCTGGGGGAGACCAACGGCAGGACTCGGTGCGCAACGGCTTGCTGGCCGCCAACGCCTCAGACGAAGACAGTGTGCTGATCCACGACGGTGCCCGCCCCCTGCTGGCGTCTCGCCACGTCGATGCGCTGCTTCACCAGACCCGGCAAAGCGGCGCCTGCGTGCTGGCCGTGCCCGCCAAAGACACGATCATCGAGGTGGACGATGCTCAGATTACGGCCACGCCCGATCGCAGACGGCTCTGGCAGGTGCAGACCCCTCAGGCCTTCCGGGCAGATCTGATTCTAAAGGCCCATCTGAGAGCTGCCTCCGAGGGATTTCAGGGCACCGACGACGCCTCGCTGGTGCGTCGGCTGGGCCATCCGGTGGCCGTACTTGAGGGGAGCTACCGCAACATCAAAATCACCACCCCGGAGGACCTGGCCCTGGCCAGGGCGTTTCTGGAGCTGAAAGAAGATGGATAGGTCAATTATGCGAATCGGTCACGGATATGACGTACATCGCCTGGTCAAGGGGCGCAAACTCATCCTGGGCGCAGTGAACATTCCCCATGAGCTGGGCCTTTTGGGCCACTCGGACGCCGACGTGCTGCTCCACGCCATCTGCGACGCTCTGCTGGGAGCACTGGGTGCAGGGGACATCGGCAAGCACTTTCCCGATACCGACCCGAGTTTCGCAGGCATCTCCAGCCTGCTGCTGCTCAAAGAAGTCATGGAACTGGTGACGCGGCGCGGCTACAAAATCGGCAACCTGGACAGCACCATCATTGCTCAGCAGCCCAAACTTGCGCCCTTTATCGAACAGATGCGCGAGAACCTGGCTCTTGCCTGCGGCGCTGCCGTCGAAACCATCAATGTCAAAGCCACCACCACAGAAAAGCTCGGCTTCGAGGGACGAGGTGAGGGAATTTCGGCCCACGCCGTGGTTCTGCTCCTCCCGGCCGATTCAACGACCACATAAAGAACGATACGGATATTTAGACTAATGAGTACCCCTGAGAGCATCACCCCGACAAATTTCATCCGCAACATCATCGACGAAGACCTCAAGAGCGGCCGCCGCAGCACCGTCATCACCCGCTTCCCGCCGGAGCCCAACGGCTATCTGCATATCGGTCACGCCACTGGCCTACGTAGACAGCCTGAGCGCCGAGCAGATCCGCGAGCATCGCGGCACCCTCACCGCGCCGGGCAGCAACAGCCCCTTCCGTGACCGCAGCGCCGAGGAAAACCTCGACCTCTTCGCTCGCATGCGCACCGGAGAGTTCCAGGACGGCGCGCATGTGCTGCGGGCCAAGATCGACATGGCTGCGCCCAATATCAACCTGCGCGATCCCATCCTGTACCGCATTCTGCACGCCCATCATCACCGCACAGGAGATGCCTGGAGCATCTACCCCATGTACGACTTCGCCCATGGCCAGTCCGATTCCATCGAGGGGATCACGCACTCCCTCTGCACCCTGGAGTTCAAGGATCACCGCCCCCTCTACGACTGGTTCATCCAGGCGCTGGGCATCTTCGCACCGCAACAGACCGAGTTCGCCCGGCTGAATCTGGGTTTCACCGTCATGAGCAAGCGCAAGCTGCATCAGCTGGTGAACGAACATCAGGTCAGCGGCTGGGACGACCCCCGCATGCCGACGCTGGTGGGCATGCGCCGCCGCGGCTACCCCGCCAGTGCCCTTCGCCTCTTCTGTGAACGTATCAGCGTGGGCAAGAGTGACAGCTTCATCGACCTGAGCGTCCTGGAAGACTGCGTCCGCGAGGAGCTCAACGAGGTTGCCCCCCGGGCCATGGCGGTACTGAACCCGCTCAAGGTCGTCATCACCAACTACCCGGAAGAGAAGATCGAAGAGCTGGAGGCCCCCGTTCACCCTCAGAAGCTGGAGCTGGGCAACCGCACCCTTGTCTTCGAGCGCGAGATCTACATCGATCGCGATGACTTCATGGAAGATCCCCCCAAGAAGTTCTTCCGCCTGGGCCCCGGGCGCGAGGTGCGGCTGCGCAACAGCTACATCATCCGCTGCGACGAAGTCATCAAGGATGAGGCCGGAGAGATCCTTGAGCTGCGCTGCAGCTTTGATCCCGAGACGCTAGGGGAAAACCCCTCCGACGGCCGCAAGGTCAAGGGGATCGTCCACTGGGTCAGCGCCAGTCACAGTATCCCCGGCGAGGTCTGCCTCTACGACCGCCTCTTCGCCGTGGAAAACCCCGATGCCGGGGGAGACTACCGCGACAACCTCAATCCCCAGTCTCTGACCCGCATTGAAGGCTGTCGCCTGGAGCCGTCCCTGGCCCATGCACCGGCCGGGGTGGCCTATCAGTTCGAGCGCCTAGGCTACTTCTGCCTCGACGCCAAGGCCTCTGAAGCAGGAGCGCCCGTGTTCAACCGCACCGTGACCCTGCGCGACACCTGGGCCAAGGTGGCCGGCAAGTAGTCTGATGAACGAGATGGATTCATAAGGAGAGCAAAGAGCATGAGCCTGCGCGTCTACAATACCCTCAACGGTCGCAAGGAACCCTTCGAGCCCATAGAGCCTGGGAAGGTGGGGATGTACGTCTGCGGCGTCACCGTCTACGACTACTGCCACGTGGGCCATGCCCGGGCCAACATCGTCTTCGACATCATCTACCGCTACCTGCGCTACGCCGGGTACGAGGTCAACTACGTGCGCAACTACACCGACGTGGACGACAAGATCATCGCCCGTGCCAACGAGCGGGGGATCGACAGCCAGGAGCTGGCCGAGCAGTTTATCCGCGCTTTCGACGAGGACATGGCCGCCCTGGGCCTCGACCTGCCCAGCTGCCAGCCCAAGGCCACCGAACACATGGCGGAGATCATCGCCATCGTGGAAAAGCTCATCGAGCGCGGCATCGCCTACCCCTCGGGGGGTGACGTCTACTTCAGCGTGGAGCAGTTCCCGGACTATCTCAAACTCTCGGGGCGCAACCTCGAAGAAATGCAGGCCGGCGCCCGCATCGCCCCAGGCGAGCTCAAGCGCAACCCCATGGACTTCGCTCTCTGGAAAGCCGCCAAGCCCGGCGAGCCCTCCTGGGATTCCCCTTGGGGAGCAGGGCGCCCAGGCTGGCACATCGAGTGCTCGGCCATGAGCATGAAGTACCTGGGCGAATCCTTCGACATCCACGGCGGCGGCAAGGATCTCATCTTTCCCCACCACGAAAACGAAATCGCTCAGAGCGAAGGCGCCACCGGCAAGCCCTTCGTCAAATACTGGCTGCACAACGGATTCGTGAACGTCAACCAGGAGAAGATGAGCAAGTCGCTGGGCAACTTCTTCACCATCCGCGACATCCTGAAGACCTACGACTCGGAGATCCTGCGCTTTTTCATCCTCAGCGCTCACTACCGCTCCCCCATCGACTTCTCCGACCAGAACCTGGACGAGGCTACCTCGGGGCTGGAACGCATCTACGAAGCGCTGGAAGCCGCCGCGCAGGCTGTGGAGGGCTGTCCCGAGTCCACCGAGCCCTGCCCGGAAGCCGATGCCTTCAAGGCCCGCTTCGCCGAGGCCATGGACGATGACTTCAATACGGCACTGGCCCTCGGTCACATCTTCGACGCGGTGCGCACCATGAACCGGCTCATCGCCGAGAAGAAGTTCCGCAAGAAAGCGTCGCTGGTCACCGAGGTACGCGCCCTTCATGCTGCGGTGATGCAGGTTGGAGACGCCCTGGGGCTCTTCGGCTCCGATCCCGCAGCCTGGCTTGAGAAGCAGCGCCTCATCGCCCTGGATAAACTGGGTATATCCGTGGCCGAAGTGCAGGAGCAGATCGAGCGCCGCGTGCAGGCAAGAGCCGACAAGGACTTTGCCCTCTCCGATCAGATCCGCGACGAACTCGACGCCCGGGGCGTCATCCTGCTCGACGGTCCACAGGGGACGAACTGGAAGGTGAAGTAGCCTCTCTGCCGTGCCACCGGGTTAAAAAAAAGACCCCGTACCTGGCTCCAGGTACGGGGTCTTAACGTCTTGCACTCAGGGTGATCAGTAAATTTTGCGTTTCGAGAAGGTCGAGCCGAGCACGTTGAAGGTGTTCTCAACGATGAACAGGGCATTGGGGTCAGTGGTAAAGACGATCTCCTCCAGGCGTTTGAGCTGGATATTATTAATCACCACCATGATGACCTTCTGGTCGGCCTTTCGGTAGGCTCCTCCGCCGCTGAGAAAGGTGGCCCCGATTTTGAGGAAGGTGTAGATATCCTGAACGATCTCGTCCGGCGCCTTCGAGATGATGAAGGCGAGCTTGCGCTGGTTAAACAGGGAGAGACAGTAATCTACGGCGACGGAACTGATGAAGACCGCAATCATCGAGGCGATAACCAGATCGTTGTCCATGGTCGCAAAACTTAAGCTGAACAGGCAGGCGTTGAAGAGGAAGTAGAATTTTCCGATGCCAATATTGTATTTCTGAAACAGAATTACCGCCACGACATCCAGCCCTCCGTTGGAGCCGAGGGAGCGCAGCACCATCCCTGCCCCGGCCCCTCCGATCGCTCCAAAACATAGAGCCGCGTAGAGCTGATTCTGAAGGTCGAAGCGAAAGTCGATGAGCATGAAGGACACAGAGGTCACCATCATGGCAAAAAAACTGTACAGGAGAAACCTTCGGCTGATGAAAATGTAACCGAGGATGAACATGGGGATGTTCAGGATCATATAATAGATGGCGGGGTTCAGCGTATCACTCAAATAATAGATGAGCGAAGAGATGCCGAAGAGCCCCCCCGGAACGAACTGGTGAGGTGCAGCGATAGCTTTGAGGCCGATGGCCTGGATGATCGAACCACAGAAGATCAGCATCAGGTTCCAGGCGGGTGAATAGAAGAATTCCCGGGTGGGGGTCAAAACAATGCCTCCTTTCGAGGGAAAAGACAAACGGGCGCAAAAAAGATATGCTGGTCTCAATGGTGCCGAACCACCGCGAAACCCCACACTGTCTCATCGCCCGGGTCCTGTCAACCGCAGCCACCTCCCGAAATCGAATTTTTCCTCCGCCCCTGAAACACAGCCTGCGCTAGAGAAGGATCATGGCAAAATTCATCCTTAAATCCGACTACAAGCCCCAGGGCGACCAGCCCGCCGCCATCAAGGAACTGGTAGAGGGCATTGATCGGGGCGACGACCATCAGGTGCTGCTCGGGGTCACCGGCAGCGGCAAGACCTTCACCGTAGCAAACGTCATCGAACAGGTGCAGCGCACCACCCTGGTGCTGGCCCACAACAAGACCCTGGCCGCCCAGCTTTACGGCGAGTTCCGCGAGCTCTTCCCCGACAACGCCGTGGAGTATTTCGTCTCCTACTACGACTACTATCAGCCCGAAGCCTACGTCCCCTCCACCGACACCTTTATCGAAAAGGACTCCTCCATCAACGAGGAGATCGACAAGCTGCGTCACAGCGCTACCCGCAGCCTGCTGTCACGTCAGGACGTCATCATCATCGCCTCAGTCTCCTGCATCTACGGCCTGGGCTCCCCGGAAGCCTACTTCGGCATGATCATCCAGCTCGAAGAGGGGATGGAGCTGGAGCGCGACGATCTGCTGCGGCGCCTGGTGGAGATCCAGTACAGCCGGAACGACGTG
>JAAXQG010000265.1 GCA_012974445.1 Desulfuromonadales bacterium | reverse complement strand
CCTTTCATCCCCTCGAACGCCGAGCGGATCCGCCTCTGGAGCCGGGATCCCCGGGTTCCCGCCCTCAAAGAGCGCCTTCGGCTCTCGGGCAACCTCCGAGCTGCCCCGGGGCCTGACGAAAACCTGCTAGACCGTCCTACCGGCGAGGCCCTCAAAGAATTTCAGAGTCTCAACGGTCTGAGTCCCGACGGAGTCATCGGGGAGAAGACCCTGGGTGCGCTGAATCTGAGCACGAAGCAGCGCATCATGCGCATCGAGCTTAGCATGGAGCGCTGGCGCGCCCTGCCCCGTGATCTGGGCGAAAGGCACCTGAGAGTCAACATTCCGGACTATCGCCTGGAAGTCTTCGAACAGGGTGAGCTCAGCCTCGAGATGCCTGTGGTTGTGGGGCGCAGCGAACGTCCGACGCCGACCTTTTCAGCCCTGCTGACCTTTGTCGAGTTTTCCCCCTACTGGTATGTGCCTCCAACCATTCTTGCCGAAGACGAACTGCCCCGCATCAAGGAGGATCGCCGCTATCTCGAATGGCGTAACTTCGAGATCGTCTCCTGGGACAAGGGCAAACCCATCGCTGCGGAAAATATCTCCTGGGATTCAGTGACCCCCGCGACTTTTCCCGGCATGCTGCGCCAGAAACCAGGCCCCCGGAACCCCCTGGGGAGGGTGAAATTTATCTTCCCCAACCACCACGCGGTCTACATTCACGACACCCCGAAGCGCAAGCTCTTCGATCGGGAGGATCGCTCCCTGAGTTCCGGCTGTATCCGCATCGACCGCCCCGAGGAGCTCGCCACCCACCTGCTGATGCTCCAGGGAGGTTGGGACGCCAACAGCATCGATAAAGCCATGAAGGAGACAACCCCCCTTCGGGTGAATCTCGCCGCTCCCGTCCCCGTTCACCTGACCTACTTCACCGCCTGGGTAGACACGCAAGGACGGCTCCAAATGCGTAGCGATCTCTATGATCTTGACAGCTCCATGGATGCCGCCCTGAAAAAAGAAACCCTGAGGCTCAAGAACCTTCCCCTGCCCGGGCTCGCAGGGCCCAATCTCCCAGTAAAAAGTGCCCGGCTGGATCAGCCCGGCCGAGCGCGCTAAACAATCATCCTCAAATTATCGACTGCAGGGATCAGTGCCCCGGGCAGTTTCTGCCAAGGCAAAGCCATGACCGAGGGGACAGTCAATCCTGCCCGAGGGACCAACCGGAGATAATCATCTTCGCTCCAGGGGTCGAAAAAACGGATCAGAGCCGAAGGATGTTCCGTAAAGAAAATAGTTATTTAAATTAGGATTTTCAGCCAAATTAGAATTTGAGTTTTAATCATCGATCTTTCACTATGCCGCTCATCAACAGACAAACCAGCTAAAGGCTCATCCCAGGGGCCCAGTTCTGCTGACATACATCAAGTCCCGTTGTACAGAGTCAAACGCAGCCCTGAACCCCTGTTTACCGAGAGCAAACATCCGTAGACAAAGATTCGCCTTCCCCCCAGAAAGGAAAAAATATTCTGAACAAACAGCGGGTTAAGTCTTTCATAGAAATCTGGGTACAATGGGGTTCATACCTTTACTGAAAGCCTATAATTTTTATGCAAAATAAAATATTTGCTTGACAATTTTGCTGGATTTTTGTTTGTTATCTCGATTATCAGAAACGTTGTTTTAACCAAGTGCCCACAAAAAACTCGCAATAACAGACAGTTAAGACAGTAAGGGCTGACCGGGAAATGCGCAAAGGCGCACAGAATCCGGCCCGTAAATTCCAAACAAAAGGGATGACCGAAATGGCCAAAGAAACAATTACCCCCTCACTGAACAATCCACTCACGCCGCCCAAGAAAGTAGAATTCACCATCCCCGGTGAAATCCCCGGAAAATCCGGCGGCTATGAGGAGGCGATGAAAGAAGGTTTCGAGCTGACCCAGCGCCCCATCTCTTCCGTGAAGGTTGCTCAGGTTGAAAAGCAGCACTTCAAAAAGAGAATGACCGTCTGGGAACGCCTTAGCGTTCTGACCAAGGAAGATCCCAATGTTCTCTATCAGAACTGGGGCAAGAATCTGGACGGAGCTTCGCTGGTCACGGCCATTACAAAGATCGATGGGCGCGATGTGGCGGTTTACGGACATGACTTTACCGTCCGCGCCGGTTCCATGGATGCGACCAACGGCAACAAGCTGGCCCGCCTGTTTCAGATGTGCGGCGACAAGGGAATTCCCCTGATCGGCATGAACGACTCGGCCGGAGCCTTCGTACCCGCCGGGGTCGGCGGTCTCGACGGTTACGCCGAGGCCTTCACGGCGCTTCGCAAGATCAGCGGTGTGGTCCCCTCCATCATGTGTATGTTCGGCTTCAACGCCGGTGGCGGTAGCTACCTGCCCCGTCAGGGAAGCTTCGTCATTCAACCTGAAGACACCTTCTTCGGCCTGACGGGCCCCGGTGTCGTCAAGTCGGTTCTGGGCGAGGACATCTCCCCCGAAGACCTGGGCGGACCCAAGGTTCACGGCAAGTCCGGCGTTGCCGACCTGACCGTGGCTGACGAGGTTGCGGCCCTGCGCACCGCCAGACGCCTGCTCTCCTACATCCCCGACAACAACAGCAGCATGGCTCCCTTCCAGGAAACCAGCGATCCCCTGGACCGCAAGACCTGGGAGATCAACACCCTGCTGAAGAAGGCCTTCAACTCCCCCACCGGCTTCAACACCCCGGTGGATGTCTCCATTATCATTCAGCAGGTCTGCGACTTCGGTGACTACTTCGAGCTTCAGCCCGATCGCGCCCGTGAAGTTGTGACCGCCTTCGGACGCCTGGGTGGCAATGTGGTCGGTTTCTGCGCCAATAACTCGGCGGTGGGCTCCGGTCAGATCGACTGCGACACGGCATTGAAAATCGCCCGTTTCGTCCGCTTCTGCAACGTCTACAATATTCCTGTCATATTCATCGAAGACACCACCGGCTTTTTGCCCGGTCGTGAGCAGGAATCCCGCGGTATCGTTCAAGCTGGTCGCTCCATGCTCGATTCCATCATCGACCTGCGCACCCCCCGCATCCTGCTCATTCTGCGCAACGCCTTCGGCGGAGCTTACGCGTCCTATAACAACTACGCTACCGGTGCCGACCTGGTTCTGGCCCTGCCCACCACCCGTCTGGCGGTTATGGGACCGGCCGGCAAGGAGTTCGTCTTCAAGGACGAAGTCCGCAAGATGCGCTCCGAGGTTCCCGTCCGTGTCGCTCAGGGCGTCAAAGACCGCATCGATGCCGGCATGAAGTCCGACAAAGCGCAGATCGAGGCCGAGAAGGATGCAGCCGACTGGCTCAAGACCCAGGAAGCCGCCCTGAACCAGCGCTACGAAAAGCAGCTGATGAACCCCAAAGAGGGGCTGAGCCTCGGCTCCATCTCGTCCATCGTCATGCCCACCGACCTGCGTAAGGTTCTGGGGGAGAACATGAATTTCTTCCTGCGTCACTACAAGCCTTCGCCGATGCAGTCGATTCAGCGTGAGTTCCACTGATCGGGACTGAGACAAATTTCACGAAATTTTTACTGAACATATTGGAGAGTAATTTTCATGAAACAGAGTTACGAGAACTATATTAACAATCCGTTAATTCACAGAGATCGTCGTCTCTCTCAGTCCGACTCCGAGTGGGTACGTTCCTTCTCCTGCGAAGAGCTCAAGCCCCTCATCGTCTGCCGTGGCCCCATCCGCAAGGAAGCCATGGACGTGTACACCGAGATGGGTATCACCCACTACGGCATTCTTCTCTCGGAGAAGGACTCCATCGTCTACCCCAATGCCCTGGCCCCTGAGCTTCGCACCCTGACCGACTCCACCCGCGTGCACCGCGTGCCCGACTACACGGGAGCCTCCAAGGAGGAGCGTGTCGAGCGGATCAACCAGATCATCCAGATCGCTCTGGACAACGGCTACGACTCGGTCTTTGCCGGTTACGGCTTCATGGCTGAGGACGACGAGTTTGTTGCCGCCATCGAGAAGGCGGGCCTCAAGTTTATCGGCCCCTGTTCTCACACGCAGGCTTCTGCCGGCAAGAAGGATGAAGCCAAGCGTACCGCTCTGACCGTCGATGTTTCCGTCACCCCCGGAATCGACAACGTCACCGCGCGCACCCTGGTCAACAAGGTCGGCACCCGCGAGGGTCTGCTCGCTCTTGCCAAGGCTGAAGGTCTCAAGTGCGATGCTGCCGCGGATATCAGTTTTGAGACTCAGGCCGACCAGATTCTCATGGCATCTTACGACAAGGGTGTTGACCTCTTCTCCATCGAAGAGCTCTGCGCTCAGGTCGAAAAAGAGACCGTAGCCATGTTCCGCAGCTACCCCCAGAGCCGCATTCGCCTCAAGGCCATCGGTGGTGGTGGCGGCAAAGGGCAGCGGATCCTGGGCGGCGCCCTGCTGGGCATCAAGAATCCCACCGACGCGGATATTTCCAAGGCTGCCGTCGACGCTCCCAGCATGGTTCGCGAGATTCTCAACGAAGTCAAAGCCAACGGAGTCGGCGACAACAAGAACGTTCTGGTCGAGCTGAACATCGAGCAGACTCGCCACAACGAGATTCAGCTCATCGGTAACGGGCAGTGGGCCCTTGCCCTGGGTGGACGTGACTGTTCGCTGCAGATGCACGAGCAGAAGCTGCTCGAGGTTTCCGTCACCCAGGAAAGCCTCAAGGCGGCCATCGCGCGGGCCAAGACGGCCGGAAAGAAGGCCGAAGCCTTGGCTCTGGAGTCTGACCTCCTGGTTCTGACCCGCATGGAGGCCGAAGCCGAGCGTTTTGGTACCGCCGTACGTCTTGACTCAGCATCCACCTTCGAGTGCATCGTTGACCGCGACCGTCACTTCTTCATGGAAGTGAACACCCGCATCCAGGTGGAGCACCGCGTCACCGAGCTCTGCTACAGCCTCAAGTTCATCAATCCCGATGACGCCAGCGACTTTTTCATTGTCGAGTCCCTGGTGGAAGCCATGGCCCTGCTGGCCGAGCACAAGAAGCGTCTGCCCAAGCCCGAGCGTATCGCCCGCTTCGGCGCTTCGGCCGAGGCCCGCCTCAATGCCACGGACGCCTCGCTCTCCCCCAGCGCTGGCGGCATGATCCGTTACTGGTCTGACCCCCTCGACGGTGAGGTACGTGACGATCAGGGTATCTGCACCAAGAACCCCGACACCGGGCTGTTCATGCGTTACAAGGTGGCCGGAGCCTACGATTCCAATATCGCCCTGCTGCTGACCGAAGGGGAAGATCGTCTCACCAGCTACGAGAAGCTCTCCCGGGTTATCTGCAAGACCAAGATCCGCGGGACCGACCTGGCCACCAACCTGGAGTTCCACTACGGGCTGGTCAACTGGTTCATCGGCCAGAACGTCAACGCCAAGCCGACCACCCGCTTCGTGGTTCCCTATCTGACCCTGGTGGGGAAGCTCAAGGAAGAGGCGAACAAGCTCGATCCCGTGGGAGCCTTCCTGCAGATGCGCAAGAAGTACATCGCCGACTGCGGTGACAACAAGGAAGCCTCAGCGGGCATGGCAGAGGCCATCGACCGCAAGGGCACCCTGCTCACCCGTCCCATGGAGATGCTTCTGGCCGATCCCCATACTCTTTCGGGCTGGCTGAGCATCAACAAGAAGAACTTCAAGCGCGAAGGGGAAAAGCTGGTCTGGCTGCGCAATCCCCTCGTGGTGCTCAGCGAGACGTACGACTTCCTCAACATGACCTACTCCACCGATGAGCCGGCAGCGGAAGTCATCTGGGGGCATGACAACGAACTGCTGGAGACCGCCAATGATTTCTATGCCGAGCTGCGCGGGAATTTTGGTCTCGAGAAGGACGATTACTTCCATCTCCATGAGAAGCTGCAGTCCGTCAAGCCTCAGGGCGGTTACGACGCTGCCACCTGGGCGAGCATCCGTTCGGCCCACCTGGGCTATCAGGCAGGGGTCGAGATTCTCGGCATTCTTTTCCTCATCGCGGATCGCACCCGATTCTTCGATCTGAAGGTGGAAGAGGATCTGGAAGTCACCATCCCCGAATACCTCCATGACACCGAGCTGCAGAAGCGCATGGCCAAGGTTCTGGTTCCGCCTCTGGCGACCAAGGCCGATGAAATCGTCACCCCTGGCGGCGGCATGTACTATGCCCAGGAAGCGCCCGGACTGCCTGCCTTCGTACACGAAGGAATGCATTTTGAAAAGGGACAGCCCCTGTTCATCATCGAAGTCATGAAGATGTTCAATAAGGTTCCCGCTCCCTTCTCCGGCACCATCGACAAGATCCTCATCGAGGGTGGCGAAGGAATCATCGTGAGCAAGGGACAACCTCTGTTCAAGGTCACCCCCGACGAGAAGTTCGTCGAAGTTGATCCGAAAGAGATCGCAAGAGTGAAAAAGGCTCAGACCACCGAATACCTCAAGGCTGTCCTCGGTTAGGTCCTTACCCCAAGGCAGTGCAACTCAGGGCCTCAAACTTCGGTTTGAGGCCCTTTTTTTATCGCCTGAATCAATTCAGTCCGGCGATCCCGTCCATCTCCGATCTTCTCAAGGAGCTCCAGCAGGGCGCCGGGGAGGAACTTCCCCCAACTCCCCAAAAACCTCGGGGCTCAGAGCATAGCGGCTCGACGGGTGCCAGATCATCCATCCGCTGCTGCCGGCGCTGTCGGCTGCGTTTGTCTGATCCCAGACCTCTCGGTCCCCGAAATTTCTCCGATCAAAGGCATAATCCCTGAAAGCTTGCAACCAGGGGCGCAACCGGGCACCGGAGCCTTCCATACGCCTGTGCCCCTGCTCCAGACTCAAGGATACGATGAGCTCCGGGTGCCGCATGGGGGTGCCCATGCCGGGTACGCCAAATTCAAATGAGGACGGGTAGAGCATGGGGCAGACGTAGTCGACCCACCCGGCGATAGCTTCAAGGCGCTGCCCTACCTGAATGTCGTCCATCTCCCAGAGGGCGTAGCCAAAAATGGCAACGGAGACGGGGATATTGTAGGGCGCCAGCCTCTGTGCGGCCTGGCGAATGAAGCTCCTGATGGCCCCGACCCTCGTCTGCTCGTTTGCTGCGCCCCCATATCCCAGCTCTGCAGCGGCGGGAAATCGCATATAGTCGAAATGGATTTCATCGAATCCGGCCTGCGCAGCCTCCAGAGCCACGGCGATATTGTAATTACGGACTTCCGGGCTCAAGGGGCTGGTCCAGGACATCCCGCCCCGGTCGTGCCACAGCGCACCATCCGGAGTCTTCAGAGCAAGCTCCGGTCTGGCCCGGCTCATCGCCGAATCCCGAAACACCACGATGCGGGCGATGCTGTAGATACCCCTTTGTCTCAGGCTTTGGAGCAGAGCAGGAAGATCCTTGATTGGGATGATGTCCTGAGCGCCCATCTCGGTGGGCATAGCCAGCGAGCTGCGGTAGGAGAGCTGACCATCATCCCCCTTGGCATCGATGACCAGCGCGTTGAGAGAGCTCGCCTCGACAAGCTCCAAAATTCGCTTCCGCATCCGCTCCGAGCCCGCCGCCCAGAAGGAGAGATAGAGCGCCCTGGCCTCAAAGGGCTGAAGCATCACTAACTGGGCATCCCGCGCCTCCACCTCAGCCCGAAGGTAGCCCGGAGCCTTGACCGAGAGTGCGAGGGAGCGGCTCCTCAGGCTGAAGCGGCCTTGAGCGTCAGTGCGCACGCTCCCCCCCTGAACCGCAATGACAGCGCCGGAGACGGCAACCCCGCTTCGGGCATCGAGAACCCTGCCCGTCAGAACCGAGTCTCCGAAGGCAAGAACAGGTAAACTCGAAACTAGAAGCAATAAGGCCAGGTGGATTTTCCCCATAGGTATCTTCGCCCCTTTCGCCACCCGCTGATTATTGTCTCCGAGTAAAAGCACCTCCCTACCATTGTAGCCGGTTCGAACTGCCCATGGACGAGCCCCTGCATTAGTTAACAATACTGAATTGACAGAATCCCTTGAACCGCTATCATAAGCAGTCGAGTGAACTGCATTCATATATAAAGGAGATTTGCCCGTGTCCGAGCTGCGAAAAGGCATTATCAGCTTCAAAGGAAATCCCATGACCCTGGTCGGCCCCGATATCCAGGCAGGAGCGGCCGCTCCCGACTTTCAGGTCGTCGACAACTCCCTTTTGCCCGTCACCCTCAGCTCTTCGAAGGGCAAAATTCGACTCATCACCCTGGTGCCCTCCATCGATACCCCGGTCTGCGACACCATGACCCGCCGTTTCAATCAGGAAGTCGCCGGCCTCCCTGACAGCGTCGTGGCCTACACCATCAGCCTGGACCTGCCCTTCGCCCAGAAGCGCTGGTGTGGCAACGCGGGCATCGACAGGGTCGCCACCCTCTCCGACTATCAGGACCGCTCTTTTGCGCTAAACTACGGAGTGTTGATCCAGGAGCTCAAACTTCTGGCCCGCGCCGTCTACGTCATCGACCAGAATGACAAGGTCGCCTACCGGGAGATCGTTTCTGAAGTTACTGCCGAGCCCGACTATGCAAAAGCCCTGGAAGCGGTAAAAGCGCTGCTCTAAACAACGAAAGTTTCTGATAAAAAAACGAGAGTCCTGCCAGAGCGGACTCTCGTTTTTTATTTTGATCCAGACGCAACTGCCAGCCGGTGAAATCTGCCCTGCCGGATTGGTCAGTCCCGCGCCGGGGTCCATCCCGGAGAGGTTCCGGGCGGGCTCCTGACACTTTCTAAGCCAGTTCCATAGCTGAACTTATGGACAGGGCCCCCTGATGACTGCCGGAGCGCTCAGAGCCGGATCAGCATCGTTGCAGTCTGCCAGGGGCAGCAGCAGCGGATCAACGAAGGCGCCGCCGGGACCAGGTGCGAATCCGTCTCTGTCCACATCGATATAGGGATCGGCAGCCATCACCGTCTCCAGAGAGACCGGGGGGATGACGATTTGCAGCGCGGAGGCGATGCGCTCGATAAAGGCGTTGGCGATCAGGGCATGGCCGGTATGAGAGGGATGAACCCCGTCGAGACTGAAGAGCCCGCCGGCGCCGAAGGTCTTTCGCAGGATGCGCCCGCCCACCTGAATCTCGCCGCGCTGAACAGACTCGAACAGGGCGGCGATGTCCACGAGATGGACGTTTTCGCGCTCGGCGAGAGTTGCGATATGGGCGTTGATGGAGGCGACGCGGGCATCGAGAATGGCTGCTTCAAAGCGGTCGAGCAGGTTGCCGTCCACCGAGGCGGAGACGGCGGTGGCCAGGTTCAGCGTCAGGGCGTCCTGGTCCAGAGCCGGAGCGACGGCCGCGACGAAGGGGGCGAAACCGAGGGCCTCTCCCCCCCGGGGCTGAAGAGGCAAGGCGGCGAGGCCGGAGAGGCGGCCAATATCCTCGCGGTCGAAGAGGAAACCGATGCGGGCGACGCGGGGAAGATTGGCGATGAAGATCCGGGCACCGGGGATGAGCCCCAGGCGCCTGACGATTTCATCGAGGTTCGCCTCAAGGGTTGCCGCATCGCGCCCTGACGAAACATCGCCGAGAAAGACCGAGATATCAGGTAGACGCAGGGCGGTCCCCCCCGATGCGGTAACGGCCCCCAAGACGTCGTTGTTCCCGATCCAGAGGGTAATGAGGGTCTGACTGCTGTTATGGAGATCGGCAACGAACTCGGCGGCCTCCAGCTGCGAAACAGTGCGTCCCGCCAGCGAGGGCACAGGGGCCATGAGGCTGTCCAGGAGGGGGTTGCCGCTGCCGGTTTGCTCCTGCAGAAGGCTCTGCACCGTGGCACCGCTCACCCCGAGGTTCGTGGGGACGGTCACAGGGTCGATGCGGACGCCGGAATCCAGGCTCAGCAGCGGGTTGCTCCAAACCAGATCAGCGGAGACTCCGAGCTGCGTCGCCAGAAGGGCGGCAAATCCATGGGGCTGGGTGAACTCATGCACCCGGGCACTCTGTACTCCGTTGGTCAGACTGTCGCCGAGATTCAGCAGCAGCACAGAAGGGGAATCAAACGGACTCTGCCCCCCGTCCGTCCCCGATGCGGGACTATCGCCGCCTGAGCCGCACCCCTGCAGCAGTAAAATGATAACGACGATCCAGCCCCGCCATCTGCACCCCATCCGATCCTCCCTCTCGCGCCTGAGCAACCGGCCCTTCTGCTGTCATTTTACCGCAGCTGGGCATCGGTACGAGCCACGCCCCAGGAAAACAAGGGCGATGCCACCGAGAATCATCGCCGCCGAGAGCAGCAGACGCACCCCGAGAGTTTCGGAGAGAAAGAGCATGCCGCCTCCGGCGGCAAGTACAGGAACAGCGAGTTGCACGACACCGGCCTGCAGAGAATCCAATCCAGAAAGAGCGCGGTACCAGATGGCGTATCCCAGGCCAGAGGCCAGGGCCCCGGAGGCGATGGCCAGCACAAGACCTTGAGCGCCGATCTGGGGGCTGGAGAAAAGAAGCTGCCCCAGCGCGAGCAGGGCCGCCAGAGGAAGGGTCCGGGTGAAGCTGGAGGCGGTATCACGCAAAGGGCTGCGACTGCCTCGACCGATGAGCGTATAGGCCGCCCAGGCGGCCCCCGCCAGAAGCATCAGCAGCAGCCCCGAGAGCGACGGGGCCTGGGCCCCGGGGAGGATCAGATAGAGGAAACCGGCCAGGGAGAGGACCAGCCCCCCCCACTGCCCCGGGCGGGGTCGATGCCCCCCGCGCAGGGACGCAGCCACCAGGCACAGCTGCACGCTGGCAAAGAGAATCAGAGCTCCGGTACCGGTATCGAGTTCCAGATAGGCAAAGGAGAAACAGACCGCGTAGATGAACAATGCCAGGGCCGCCCCCCGGCTCCCGCTTTGCGACGGAGGGGAAACACCCGGGCGCCAGCGGACCAGTGCGCTGAGCACCAGGGCGCCTGAAAGCAGGCGCAGCACCGTGAAACTGGCTGCGTCAATGGCCCCGGTGCCCAGGGCCAGACGACAGAGGACCGAGTTGGCCGCAAAGGCGACCAGAGCCAGGGCGGTGAAGATTGCCGTTTGTCCCGGCCCCGACCGCAAAGCCATCAGAGGGTCTCGGGCTGCTGCCATCGGGAGAGGGCCTGCCGGATCTCGTCAACGACTGCATAACCGACGGCCAGATTCCCGAATCCGGTTCCGATAACCAGCTCAGAATCGGAAAAACCGTGGTAGTCGCTGCCTCCGGTGACGATCAGCCCTCGCCTGCGGGCCTGGGTGAGATAATAATCCCGGTCGTCGTTGGAAAAACCGCTGCAAAGGGCCTCGACCCCATCGAGTCCGAAACGAACAAACTCATCGAGCAGGGCTTCGAAACGCTTGCGATCCGGGGTGATATAGAGCGGATGAGCCAGCACGGCGACACCGCCGGCCTGGTGCAGCAGGTCGATAGCCTCATCCATGGGAAAATATTTTTTCGGGACATTGCAGCAGGTCAGGTATTTGCGAAAGGCATCCTCATGGTCCGTGACGTGCCCGGCGTTGATCAGGGCCTGGGCGATATGGGGCCGTCCCAGGGCGCCATCGGCCAAGGCGAGTACCTCTTCAAAACGGATAGGGTTAACGCCCTGCTCAAGCAGCAGGGCGTTAACCCGCTCGACTATCGCCTGGTTACGCCCCTGGCGGTATGCCCGGAACTCTTCCAGTCGGGCAGCCAGCACAGGATGCTGAGGGTCGAACCCGTAACCCAGCAGATGAATATCGTTAAAACCGTCCCACTGACTGGAGAGTTCCACGGCGCTGAGCACCTCGATACCCAGCTGCAACCCGGCCTCCATGGCCTCGGCGATTCCTCCAAGATGATCGTGATCGGCCAGGGCGACGGCTTTCATCCCCGCTTCAGCCGCCTTCTGCATCACCTCGGCCGGGGAGAAGACGCCGTCGGAATAACAGCTGTGCAGATGCAGATCGATTTCGGCTTTTGATTTCATGACGATTCACTTCCGATGGTTTTTCGTAAAATATCTTCCCACATCACCGGAGATTTCATGGACATGCTTCCGAGGGAGTAAGAAGGGAACGTTCTCTCTGCACCTTACCACCGGGCAGAAGAAAATCACAGCGTCCATGGTGCCCTTGACCCCATGAGACCTGCGGTGTAGAGTTGCAAACCCGCTGTCATTTCAGGAGCTTCCATGAGCACACTGCTGGAAATTCAAAACCTCAAAACCTACTTCTTCACCCGCAGCGGCCTGCACAAGGCCATCCGCGGAATCGACCTTTCCATCGACCAGGGAAAGACTCTGGCCCTTGTGGGGGAATCGGGTTGCGGCAAATCCATGACGGCCCTCTCCCTGCTGCGCCTGGTGCCTCCGCCGGGGCGGGTGGTGGACGGACGGCTCATCTTCGAGGGGGAAGACCTGCTGGCCCTGCCCGCTAAAGAAATGCGGCGCATCCGGGGAAACCGCATCGCCATGATCTTTCAGGAGCCGATGACCGCCCTGAACCCCGTATTTCGCATCGAGCGGCAGATCACCGAGGTGCTGCGCCTGCATCGCGGCATGGATCGCAAGGAAGCGGCGTCGCAGGCCGAAGAGCTCCTTGTCCAGGTCGGTATCCCCTCTCCGAGGCAGCGCCTGATGGATTATCCTCATCAACTCTCCGGAGGGCTGCGGCAGCGGGTGATGATCGCCATGGCACTGGCCTGCGACCCCCGTCTGCTCATCGCCGACGAACCGACCACGGCTCTGGACGTCACCATTCAGGCCCAGATCATGGACCTTCTGGCGCGCCTCAAGCAGGAGCGCTCCATGGCCACTCTGCTCATCAGTCACGACCTGGGCATTGTGGCCGAAATGGCGGATCAGGTGGCAATCATGTACGATGGCCTGATCATCGAGCAGGCCCCCACGGCCACCCTGTTTCGAAACCCGGTCCATCCCTATACCCAGAACCTGCTGAGCTGCATTCCGCGGCTGGGACAACGCAAAACGCGTCTTGCCACCATCGGGGAAGACAAAGGTGCCGGGGAGCGCTCATTTCTGCACCGCTGTGCAGCCCCCTTTGCCCTTCGGGGCACCGAAGCCCCCCCTTTGACCATGGTAGACGTCGACCACCGGGTCCGGCGCTGGGAGAGTTAAGATGGATCCGCTACTGAGCGTGCGTAATCTGAAAAAGTCCTTTTCGGTTCGTGGTCCCCTCCTGCAGGCAAAGACCAGGGAACTTCGGGCCGTTGACGATATCTCCTTTGACCTCTTCCCGGGCGACTGCCTGGGGCTGGTCGGTGAGTCGGGTTGCGGCAAATCCACGGTAGCGCGCCTGCTGCTCGGCCTGATTCGGCCCGACAGCGGCCAGGTTTATTTCATGGGGAAAAATCTTACCGAACTCTCCCGCAGGCAGATGCTCCCTCTGCGGCAAGAGATCCAGATGATTTTCCAGGACCCCTTCAGCTCCCTGAATCCGCGCATGCAGGTCGGAGAGATACTGGCGGAGCCGTTCAAAATTCATGGCCGCCTCAGGGGTATTGAACTTCGCACCGAGATCATCCGGTTGCTCTCCACCGTGGGGCTCTCCGAACGACAGATGCAGCTCTACCCCCACGAGTTCTCCGGCGGGCAACGTCAGCGAATCGGCATCGCCCGGGCCCTGGCCCTGAGGCCCAAGCTGATCGTGGCTGATGAGCCGGTCTCGGCCCTTGATGTTTCGATTCAGGCCCAGGTGCTGAATCTTCTTCAGGACATCCAGCAACAATACGGCCTGTCCTACCTCTTTATCTCCCACGATCTGTCGGTGATCGACCACCTCTGCAACCGGGTGGCCGTCATGTACCTTGGGCGTATCGTCGAATATGGCACGACAGATGAGCTCATCGGCTCGCCCCGTCATCCCTACACCGAGACGCTTCTGAGCGCCGTTCCCGTCCCAGACCCCTCGCTGCCCGGCACCCGGATCATCCCCCTGGGTGACCCTCCTTCGGCCATAGATCCACCCTGCGGCTGCCACTATCATCCCCGCTGCCCCTACGCCCGTCCCCTTTGCAAGCAGAGCTCCCCTGCCCTGAGAGAAGTACGTCCAGGCCACCTGAGTGCCTGTCATTTCAGCGATGACGTCGGCACGCAGAGCAGGCGTCTACATCATTGACAGGGCGTGCCACAGCTGACACAATTCGCGCCCAGTCCTTTTATCGCATTTTCTCACACATCAGAGCCTCGGAGATCCCATGGGACCGATTCAGACCCTGACTGATCGCTGCCGCAAGTGCTATGCCTGCGTGCGTAACTGTCCCGTGAAAGCGATACGCGTCCGAAAGGACTGCGCCGAAGTTCTCCACGCCCGTTGCATCGGTTGCGGAAAATGCATCAAGGTCTGCTCCCAGCAGGCCAAGGTCATCAGCGACCAGCTCACGGGAGCAAAGGAACTACTTGGCGGCAGCATCCCCGTGGTCGCCGTACTCGGGGGATCCTACCCCGCGTCCTTCTCCGGAGTTCGTCCGGGGCAACTGGTAGAGGGGCTCAAGCGACTCGGATTCTGCGAGGTGCACGAGGGAACCAGCGGTGCCGAAATCATCGCCCGCCAATACGCCAGCCTGCTGTCCGATCCTAGCCAGCCCTCGCTGATTTCCAGTCACTGTCCGACTATCGTTGAACTCATCCAGCGCCACTACCCCCAACTGGTCAAGAATCTAGTCCAGGTAGCCTCCCCCATGATCGCCTCGGGACGTTTGATCAAGGCTTGTCGCAGGGAGCCGACCCGGGTCGTCTACATCAGTTCCTGCATTGCCGGAAAATTCGAAAGCACTGACGAGCAGGTCTCCGGTGCCATAGACAGGGTATTGACCTACGACGAGCTCGGCCGCCTGTTCTGCGATGAGGGGATCGACCTGCCCCGCCTTCGCGACAGCGAGTTTGATGGCCTTGAGCCTAAGGACGGACGACTCTTCCCCATCCCCGGGGGCCCCTTCAAAGCCTACGGGGCCGAAGCGGGGCTGCTCGACCCCGACTTCATCAGTACCGAAGGAGAAGAGAGCGCTCTGGAGCTGATTCAGGATCTTGCCGGAGGCAGGATCAAACCCAGGTTGGCCGATGTACGTTTCTGCCGAGGTGGCTGTATCGGAGGGCCGGGCAAAAACAACCGACTGACAACCTTCGCCAAGAGAAAACTTATTCTCGATTACTTCAGCAAGCCGATCCCGTACCGAACAGCCGACCATTACCAAGGGGCAGGAAAAAGCCCTGAGACGCTGCGAAGCTTCTCCAACAAGCTACACCGACTGGAGAACCCAAGCTCCGAGGCGATTCGACGAACCCTGGAGGAAACTAACAAGTTCGGAGACTCCGACGAACTCAATTGCGGATCATGCGGTTATCGAAGCTGCCGCGCCCTGGCCACTGCGGTCCATCAGGGGCTTGCGGAGACGGACATGTGCCTGCCCTACTCCCTCAAACGCCTGGAAGAGGATCGCTACATCCTGGCGCAGAAATTCGATCTGGCCCAGAGGGCACTGGAGCAGGAATACGGCGATACGGACATCATCGGCAAAGATCCCCGCACCGCCGAGACACTGGGTCTCATCCGACAGGTAGGCCCTACGCCGACCACCGTGCTGATCCGCGGCGAAAGCGGTACGGGCAAGGAACTCACGGCCCGCGCGATCCATCGACACAGTCAACGGGCGGATAAACCGCTGGTCACCGTCAACTGCACGACTCTCACCGACAGCCTACTGGAGAGTGAACTCTTCGGGCACAAACGGGGGGCTTTTACCGGCGCCCATGCGGACAAGAAGGGCCTCTTTGAAGTAGCCCATGGCGGCACCATCTTTCTGGATGAAATCGGAGACATCACGCCCAAATTACAGGCCGAACTGCTACGCGTGCTGGACTCAGGAGATATCCGCCCCGTTGGTGACAGCAAGTCGATTCAGGTCCAGGTTCGCCTCATCGCTGCAACCAACAAGGATCTGGAACAGGGGGTGCGCCAGGGATGGTTTCGCGAAGACCTGTACTACCGACTCAATGTTTTCACCATCACCATGCCCCCTTTGCGCAACCGCCTGGAATCGCTTCCGACTCTCGTCCACCATTTTCTGGCCAGAGCCAGTAACCGGATCAACAAGACCATCAGAGGGATCGAAGACCGCGCTATTGCCGCGATGCTCAAATACCCCTGGCCCGGCAACATCCGCGAGCTTCAAAATGTTATCGAACGGGCAGCCGTACTTTCTGACGATGACATCATTCGGCTGGAAAACCTTCCCGTGATCTTCGCTGATCTGGCCCTGCACGGCGACCAGGAAGGGATAGCAACCGACTGCGGTACCTTTCGCAAGCAACGAAACCGCCAGGTGGGGCAACTGGAAAAAGGGTTGCTGTACCGCTACCTCAAGGAGGCGGGAGGTAATGTTTCCGAGGCGGCCCGACTGGCCCAGATTCCCCGGCGTACCTTTTATCGCATGATCGAACGCAGCAAGATCAACCTGAATGAAGTGCGCCACAACTGACACAGAACGGCACCTTAGTGCCACAAACGGCACAACCCCTCCCTCCCGAGCATCGCAACAGCCACCCGCAAAGAGCCTCCTTACTGCCAACATCAGCGCAGAAGCATCCCTTGCGAGCTCAATTATCATCGCGATCTTTTCTGGCACAACCATTGCTCTTACATTTAGGCAGAACAGATTATCACAGGGTTGTGCCAGTACGTCCCCGAACGGATTTCTGCACCCCTTTTTGCCGTCACAGGACACTCTCCCCTGTGGCGGCTTTTTTTGTGATTTCCCCTCTCATTTAAGCTATATTAGATCGGTTTGCACCTTTTTCGAGGGGGATGTGTTGACGGACAATAATGGCAAAATCGGCCTGAGCACCCTGGAGGATATCAGCAACATCATCCTCCAGTCTCACGATCTGCGTGAAACGCTGGACAATATCGTGCGCCTCGTGGCCGGGCGGGTAAAAACAGATGTCTGCTCCATCTACCTTCTGGAGGACGCAGGTCAGCGCCTGCGTCTCATGGCCAGCCGCGGACTGCCGCAGGACTCCGTGGGACGAGTCACCATGCGCATCGATGAAGGGCTCACAGGCCTCGCGGTGCAACAGCACCAGGTCGTCTCCATACAGGAGCCCCAGCAGCACCCGAGATTCCGATATTTTGCAGAGACCCACGAGGAAGACCTTCATTCCTTCCTCGGCATTCCCCTCTTCGACCGTCGCACCCCCATTGGGGTCATCGTCATCCAGACCCAGGAACCCAGGGATTTCAGCCAGCGCGAGATCAGCACCCTCTCCACCATCGCCTTCCAGGTCTCCACCGTTGTGGTCAACGCCCGGCTGCTCGACCATATTCACGAGAAGGAGAAGGAGAGCGAGCGCTTCGCCAGAGAACTGGAGAAAACCCGCCAGAGCATGGCCGAAACCGACCCCTCATCCAGCCCCGCACTCAACGGCAGCTTTCTCAAAGGGCGCCCCGCTCATCCCGGCATTGCCACGGGACCACCACTGATTCTGGATGAACAGCTGGGCCTGGCCGACATCATTGACGAGCAGGATATCGATACGGAAAAAGAATGTCAGGAGCTGGACAGGGCGCTGGAAGAAGCCCGCATCCAGACGCTCTACATGGAAAAAAGAGTTGCCGAGCGCCTCTCGGAGGACGACGCGGCGATCTTCCACTCCCACCTGATGATCCTGGAGGACCGGGGCTTCTGCCAGAAGATCTACGCGAAAATTGAACAGGGACACTGCGCAGCCTACGCCCTTAAAAAAGTCACCGGACACTACATAGACGCCTTCGAGAAGATGGAAGACCCCTATCTTCGTGAACGTGCTGCCGACATGAGGGACATCGGACGCCGCATCCTCTCCAGCCTTCGGGGGGAGACGGTGCAGCAGATTACCCATGCCGGCATCCTGGTTGCCCGGGAGATCCTTCCATCGGACATGGCCTCCCTGGACCATCAGTACCTGCTGGGAATCGTGACCGAGACGGGAGAACAGAGCTCCCATGCGGTACTGATGGCCAAGGCGCTGGGCATTCCAGCGCTCACGGGCGTCAAGGGCGCCGTCGACAGCATCGCCCCCGATGCCCACCTGATTCTGGATGCCAAGAGCGGAACTCTCTACATCAATCCCGGCGAGGAAATCCGGGATGAGTATCGCAGACTCTCGCAGGATATCGCCAAGGAAGAGTATCGCCTCGAGGAGCTCCGCGACCTTCCGGCCCGCACTCTCGATGGCGTGGACATCACCCTGAGAGCCAATATCGGACTGCTGGCCGACGTAGAGATTGCGCTGAAAAACAGGGCCGATGGCGTCGGCCTCTACCGCACCGAATTCCCCTACATGGTCCGATCAGACTTCCCCAACCGCGAAGA
>JAAXQG010000002.1 GCA_012974445.1 Desulfuromonadales bacterium | reverse complement strand
GTGGGCCTTGGCGCCATGCTGCTGTGAGCGGGCCTCATCCCTCAGACGGCCATAACACAAGGCTCTACACCCCTGCGTTCTGCGCTCTGTTTGTGGCTAACCTCTGCACCGTGGCAAGTTTTGGAGCTTTTTTTCTCTTCCCCCTGTTTATCTCAGAACGTGGAGGCAGCGAGAGCGATATCGGCCTGCTCATGGGGTGCTTCGCCCTGGCCTCGGCCCTGTGCCGTCCCTGGATCTCGGAGATGATCGACCGCATCGGCCGCAAGAAGAGCTACGGTGTTGGCAGTCTCTGCATGAGTCTCTGCGTGCTGTGCTACCTGCTGCTGGCTGGCAATCTGAGCGATTTCTATCTGCCCCTGCTGCTGCTGCGTATCGTCCACGGCATCGGGCTGGCCATCTGCTTCACGACCATCTTCACCTGGATCGCTGACCTGCTCCCCCCCCATCGTCTGGGCGAGGGGATCGGCATCTTCGGTGTGTCAGGGCTCGTAGGCATGGCCCTGGGACCGGCCATCGGAGAAGGGGCGCTGGCCCGGGGAGGCTTCCCCCTGTTCTTTCTCACCTCTTTTGCCCTGGCCTCGGTGGGGCTCATCGCCCATCTGCCCCTGCAGGAAACCTTCGTGCCTGCCCCAGGCAGTGCTCCAACCCCCAGCTTCTTCAGCCTGCTGCGTCGCCCCAGACTGGCCCGGATCGCCCTGACCACCCTTATTTTCGGCTTCGCCGTGGCCGCCAGCAGCAACTTCGTGGCCGCACTGGTGGAGCGGCGAGATCTGGGGATGGTTTATCCCTTTTTTCTGGCCTATTCCGGTGCAGCCATTGTGATTCGTTTCATCGGAGCCTCCCTGGCCGACCGGGTCGGAGAGCGGCGCCTGCTTCCCTGGGGACTGGGGCTGACGGTGTGCGGGCTGCTGTCGCTGGCACTGGTGGAGAAGGAGGCAATGCTCTTAGTGGCGGGACTATTGGCGGGTTCGGGGCACGGGATACTCTTCCCCACTCTCAACAGCCTGGCGATCCGCGGGGAAGAACTTCAGAACCGGGGGAAGATCACAGGCATCTTCACCGGCAGCATCGATGCCGGACTCTTCGCCGGAAGCCTGCTGCTTGGATGGGTCGGTGACTGGGCGGGGTACGCTGTTCTTTTCTATCTCGCCGCAGCTCTGACCTGCGGCGGCCTGCTCCTGGAGCATCTGCGTAATCGCAGGGCGGCAGGGCCATAAACTTCTCTGCCCTATCCTGGGCTGCCCTTTTTCACCGTTGGCATTTCTCATAGACCACCGCTTTGATCCGTCTTTGACCAATTGCATTTGGTGGGCATTGCCCACCCTTGTATTATGAAACTGCACCTGGGTCGGTAACTACTGAAAGGAAACAGGCTCCGGTGTTTTGCAGCTCATCGCGTTTGTGCCAAAACAGGGCGCGGCAAGCAGCGCCCCTACCGATGGCGGAAATGGTGGCCTTCTCAAGCCGCTGGATGCAGCAAAGCCTAGCGTGCCCATCAAGCCTGATCACCAAAACGATGGGCAGTGCTCACCCTACGAGGCTGCCTTTTTTCAAGATATCCCGTTGCATAATCTCCGGAATCAGGCAGGCCACATATTTTTGGGAGTTTCCTCGCAAAAATCTTAAATATTTCCCGCATTGTCAGTTGACATTAATGCAGGAATGCACTTTAATTCACTCAAACATTACTCGCTGCTAAAGGAGGTCTCCCGTGAAATTTATTCGTTCCCCCAGGGGGCCCATTTTTTTTCTTTTCCTCCTCTGCCTGATCCTTCCCGGCACAGCCACCAGCTTCGCGCATAACCTCCCGCTTTCCAGCACTGACATGTTCTGCTTTGGCGATATCGGATTCGGCGACCCCCCCACTCAGGATATGCTCTGTGTCGGAGGCCCCTGCGACGAGACGACCAGCAGTACCGCAGCGAAAATCAATGATTCCATCCTCCTGAGCTATCAGCGCAGTGTGGACCGGACCCATCTCGGTTCCGTCGCCATCACGACGCCCCGCTATGATTTCCACGACAACAGACTGATTCGTATTCAATTCAATTTAATTTGCCCCCCTGAAAATCTGCAGAGCTGCGCCGAAAGGCTGACCCACAAGCTTGACGACCACTACGGCCTGACCCTGCTTCAGTCCCCCAAGACCGAATCTTCTCTGCCGACGGGTCTTTATCAAAGTGACTCCGGCGAGGTCGTCAGCTTCTTTGCATCTAAAATCGAAGAAGACACTCCGATGCTGAGCGTTCGATTCTACAACAAACCGATCATGGACGAAGTGCGCACGGAGGCAAATCCGGCTTATATAGCTTCCCCCCTGCCAGCACCCTACGCCAGCTACTGAAAAAAGAGCGGCAGTCCACAAAATCAAAGAAGGGCTCATCCCATACCGGGATGAGCCCTTCTTTGATTGGAGCCATGTTCGGCCAGAGCCGGAAGATCACTTGCCCTCAACCTGCCACTGATCGAAGTCGATAAGCACCGCCGCTGGAATCAGGGTGTCCAGTTCCCCTCGGGACTGCCCCAGCAGGGCCAGGGCGTGAGCCTGAATCAGCCTCCCCTCTTCGCGAAAGAGTTCAGCGAAGGGCAGCCGGGGCAGGCTCTGAAGAGCCTCGGGGGGGAAATGATTGAGACTGCAACAGTCACCGTCAAAGAGTTCCCCTGTGAGCTCGACCTGTGGCAGGCCGTGGAGGCGGCAGGTAAGAGGGCGGTAAGCATAGACGAGGCAGAGCCCGTCTTCTCCCAGCAGGGGACAGGGGGTTTCGTCCTGCTCGGGCATCTGCCGCCAGTCTTCGAAAGGCAGCTCGTTGAGGATATAAGGGGGGGCAAACTCGGGCCAGAGCGCCTCCAGCTCCTGCATCCGGGCGCGAGCGCTGCCCCGGACCTTCAGCCGCTGCTGTTCGGGCAGAGCGTCGAAACCGATGCGCAGCAGCTGGGCATCGAGATAGCTGATATCGAAGAGCCCCCGGCAGCAACCGCTGCAGCCCTCGGCGCAGCGGATACTCTGCGGAGCAGCGGCTAGACAGCGGGCGAACCAGTCATCCACCCTGGCCTGCAGGGAGCGATAGTCATCAAACAGCTCCTGAAGTGGTTTCATCTCTGCTCAGATCGTCTCAGCAAAACCGTTGGCATCATGGTCAATCCCTTCTTGCGGCAGTTGATAATCAACAGCTGCAATCTAGTCAGTTCCTGCAGCGGGCGTCAAGGCTCCTATTGCAGGACAACAGATCTCAACAGGGCGGCGAAGCATAAAAAAACCCCGCACCGGGAGGTAGATCGGTGCGGGGCAAATTCAACCCGGGGTCAGGTTGAGTCAGAGGGTGTTTTTAGAATTTTCCGAATTCCTCATCATTCAGAGAGATCATCGGCGCGCTCTTCGGCGCAGGGGTCCCCCAATCCTGATAGCTGGGCGAAGGGGGTGCGGCGACCTTAGCCTGATACTGGATACCAGCTGAGCGCCCTGCCAGTTTGAAGCGCGAGAGCATGTGCTGTAGCTGACTGGCCTGACCTGAAAGTTCTTCGGCCGCAGCGGCGGTCTCTTCGGCATTGGCCGTATTCTGCTGGGTCACCTGATCGATCTGAGTGAGTCCCTGATTGATCTGACCGATGCCCGTGGCCTGCTCGTTGCTGGCCGCCGCGATCTCCCCCACCAGGTCGCTGACCCGGGTGATGGAAGAGCTGATTCCCGTCAGGGCCTCGGCGGTGCGGTCAGCGATCTGGGAGCCACGGGCAGCCTTGGCCACCGAGCCCTCGATGAGCTCGGAAGTCTCCTGTGCGGCCTTGGCGCTTCTTGCTGCGAGGTTGCGCACCTCTTCGGCGACCACGGCAAAGCCCTTGCCGTGCTGACCGGCCCGGGCGGCCTCTACGGCGGCGTTCAGAGCCAGCAGGTTGGTCTGAAAGGCGATCTCATCGATGACCTTGATGATCTTGGAGATGCTCTGACCGGCGGCGTTGATCTCGGCCATAGCCTGCACCATCTCCTGCATCTGATCGCTACCTCTTCCGGCGGCATCCTTGGCCTCGGCAGAGAGCTGGTTGGCCTGGTTGGCGTTCTCCGCGCTCAGCGTCGTCTGACTGGACATCTCGGTCATGGAGCTGGTGATCTGCTCCAGAGAGCTGGCCGACTCCGTCGCACCCTGCGAAAGACTCTGACTGGAGTCGGAGACCTGGGTGCTGCCCGAAGCGATCTGCTCTCCGGCGACCTGGATCTGACCGATGAGGTCGCTGAGGTTGCCCGTCATGGCCTCCAGGGCCAGTCCCAGCTGATCCTTCTCGGAGGCGAGGCGCACCTTGTTGGTCAGATCCCCTTCTGCAATCTTTTCTGCCAGGCCTGCAGCCGCCGAGAGGCTCTCACCCATGGAATCCAGAGCACTGGAGAGCTGCCCGATCTCGTCCTTGCGGTTGAGGTTCAGGCGCATGCTGAAATCACCCTTGGCGATCTCGGTGGCCAGGTTGACCCCTTTGATGATCGGCCCGGTGATGGAGCGGGTGATGAACACCGCCACGCCTACACCGATCATCATCGCCAGAACAAGCCCGCCGATCAGGACGCTCTCGGAGCTCTCGAG
>JAAXQG010000320.1 GCA_012974445.1 Desulfuromonadales bacterium | reverse complement strand
GTCTTCTCCCAGTGCTGCCAGACGCGGTACTTGTGCAGCTGCCCTTTGAGGCCGGAGGTCTGGAAGAATTGTCCCAGTACCGAGGCGACGGGGTCGGCCCGGCGCATGGGGGCGCGGTCGGAGGGTTTTCTTTTCATCGCGATCTCCGGATCCGTCCGCCGATATACTGCCCCGCCACGGCCATCGCCAGGGTCAGGGGGACGAAGCCCCACCCGAAGCCTGCCAGGTGACGAAGGTAGATGATGACCGGGATGGAGAGGTGGATGTAGAGAAACCACAGGAAGCTGAGCTTCTTCGTGCCCTCGCGCAGGTACCCCAGGGGGGTGTTGATGCCGATGGCGAAGAGCAGAAGCAGGGCCAGGTGGATCCATTGTGTGCTGGTCAAGGTGGGATTTCCTTTCTTTGGTGCACAGTTTAGCGTAAAACCCCTGTCGCTGGACAGCGTACAATGTCATTGTCATAGAAAAGATGCTGATTGGTACAATGGCTTCCGGTGTATGAGACAGGTAGGCTCTCCGCTGGAGGTGGGCAGATGTGGGCGGAGGATTGGGCCAGTCAGGAACCCCGTTTCTCACGCCCGTTCGTTCCACTCACTAGAGACGCAGAGCAGGCAGAGAGTTCTTTTCTTTTGTCTTCCTCTTCGGTCTCTGCGGCTCTGCGAGAGACAGCCTTTATCAGGTCTCAGGGCCGTTGCAGGGACTGAGTATCAAATCTATTCCTGATTGGCGTCAATCTTCCGCCAGTTCCCTCTCCCATGGGGAGAGGGTGCCCGAAGGGTGGGTGAGGGGAGCCTTTCAGTCCAGCGAACAGCCTGATCCCCCTCACCCTAGCCCTCTCCCTCAGGGAGAGGGGACTGGTTAGCGCCATGGCTGAAGATCGGTACTAATCACATAAATGATTGGACAGTTTATGGTCAATGACGGTGACGTGGTTACAATCTATAATTCGATTCACCGGGTGATGAAGGTAGAGAAGGTGCTTAAGGGGGCTCGTGTGGAGATGCTGCTGATCCCTGTGCCACGCCAGCTCAGCTCAGACTGCGGTCTGGCGATTCGTTGCCCCTTTGATGTCTGGCCTGAACTCCTTGCGGTTCTTGAGGAGCAGGGGCTTGCGCCCAGTGCGGCCTTTCGCCTCAAGGACTCAAGCTATGAAGCTTTGTGAGCTTCTGTCTGGGCTCCTATTTTCCGGCTATTGAACATTCGGCGCGCGCCGGGTTTTGTTCCTTCTGTGGGTCGCCTGATTTTGCTTGACAGGACGCAGGCCTTTTCATAGTATTCGCATCTTTGTCGGGCCTTTAGAGTAACTTGAGTCATAATGCTTGATAATTTATCTGAAAAATTAGACTCGGTCTTCAGCAAGCTGCGTGGTCGCGGCCGGCTGACCGAAGAGAATATAAAAGAAGCCTTGCGTGAGGTTCGTCTGGTGCTGCTTGAGGCCGATGTGAACTTCAAGGTCGTCAAGGATTTCGTCGCTGCGGTGCGCGAACGTGCCGTGGGCGAAGATGTGCTCAAGAGCCTCACCCCTGCCCAGCAGGTCATCAAGGTAGTTCGTGATGAGCTTGGACGGCTGATGGGAGAGGGGGAGTGCAACGCTCTCGATCTGGCTGCTGCGCCTCCGGTGTCCTTGATGCTTTGCGGTTTGCAGGGTGCGGGTAAGACCACGACCTGCGGCAAGCTGGCCCGTCTTCTTCGCAAGGACAAGCGCACGCCACTTCTGGTGCCCGCTGACGTTTATCGTCCGGCTGCCATCGAACAGCTTAAGGTTCTGGGCCGTCAGCTCGATATCCCGGTTTTTGATTCCCGTGCGGATCAGGATCCGGTGGAGATCTGCGAGGCGGCCCGAGAGTATGCAATCAATCATGGCTATGACACCCTGATTCTCGATACGGCTGGGCGTCTGCATATTGACGATGCCCTGATGGGGGAGCTTGAGCGCATCAAGGCCTCGCTTGCGCCCCGCGAGATTCTCTTTGTGGCTGATGCCATGACGGGGCAGGATGCGGTCAATGTGGCTAAGTCTTTCGATGAGCGACTGGGTCTGACCGGCGTCATACTCACCAAGCTCGACGGTGATGCCCGGGGCGGTGCGGCCCTTTCGGTTCGTGCGGTGACCGGCAAGCCCATCAAGTTCGTCGGCCTGGGGGAGAAGCTTGATGCCCTGGAGCCGTTCCATGCCGATCGTATGGCTCAGCGGATTCTGGGGATGGGCGATGTCCTCTCCTTGATCGAGAAGGCCGAAGCGGCCATCGACAAGGACGATGCGCAGGCCATGGAGAAAAGCCTTCGCAAGAATGGCTTCACCCTGGAGACTTTCCGCGACCAGATGCGCTCCATCAAGAAGATGGGTTCCATGGAATCGCTGATCAAGATGATTCCCGGCGCGGGCAAGGCCCTCAAGGGCGCGCAGTTCGATATGGCCGACAAGGAGATGAAGAAGATCGAGGCACTGATCGACTCCATGACTGCGAAAGAGCGCCAGGATCATAAAATTATTAATGGCTCCCGCAGGTTGCGTATCGCCAAGGGTAGCGGTACAACGGTGCAGGATGTCAACCAGCTGCTCAAGCGCTTCACCGAGGCGCAGAAGATGATGAAGAAACTTCAGAAGATGGGCCCCAAGGGGCTGCGGGGTATGATGCCGCGCATGCCGTTTTAGTACGAATTCGGACGAGATATGTCCGCCCGATTATTCGAAATAAGTCGCAGTAATAAGTGTTCCAGGAGGAAAGACTATGTCCGTAAAAATCCGTTTGGCTCGTGGTGGATCGAAGAAAAAAGCAATCTACTCTATTGTTGTCGCTGACGAGCGTTGCCCTCGCGATGGCCGTTTTATTCAGAAGCTGGGTCAGTACGATCCCGCACAGGGCCCGGCCATCAAGGACCTGAAGGAAGAGACCTGCCTGGAGTGGCTCGCCAAGGGTGCCGTTCCTACCGACACCGTGCTGAGTCTTCTGCGCAAGAGCGGCGTATGGGCCAAGTTCAAGGCTGGCGCTGCTGCCTGATTAACCGGTCTCGACGCATGCGAGGACAGGCGATATGAAAGAACTCATCGAATTTATTGCGAAGTCCCTGGTCGATCATCCCGAACAAGTCATCATCTCTGAAGAGGTGGAAGAAGACGGCACTCTGCTGATCAAGCTGGCTGCGACCCCGGAAGATATGGGACGTATTATCGGCAAGCAGGGGCGTACGGCCAAGGCGATGCGCACACTGCTCAACGCCAAGGCGACCCGGGAGAACAAGCGTGCCTCTCTCCAGATTGTGGAGTGATGGAAAAAGTCGATGAGTTGTACCCCGCCGGGGTCGTAAGTACTCTGCATGGCCTTCGGGGCGACATTGTTGCCCGTAGCGAAGATCAGGTTGAGCCCCTGCTCCTGGCCGGTGTATTATGTCTCTTTCGTGATAATACCTGTCTCGGAAGTTTTCGGGTTCTGCGCAGTTCCGCCCATAAGGGCGGAGCGCTCATGCAGCTCGAAGGGGTCAGCGGTCGCGACCAAGCCCAGCAGCTTCAGGGCGCCGAGATTCGTCTGCCCCGGGCTGCCTTCCCTCCTTTGGGAAAGGGAAGGCATTATTGGTTCGAGTTGGAGGGGATCCGGGTTCTCGATCGTCGCACCGGCGATATCGGCAAGCTGGTCGGGCGCATTTTGACGCCGGCTCACCCTCTTTATGTAGTCGAAGGCCCCGGGGGTGAGTTCATGATCCCTGCGGTGCCCCAGATGATTCTGGAACCTCTGGGGGACGATGGCTGCATGCATGTCGATCTTCCCGAGGGGCTGATCAGTATTAATAATGAACTTTGACGTAATCAGCCTGTTTCCAGCCATGTTCAGCTCTCCCATCGGGGAGAGTATTCTGGGTAAGGCACTGGAGAGGGGGCTGATCTCCTTCGAAGCCCATAACCTTCGGGACTGGGCTACGGGACGTCATCAGGTAACGGACGATGCTCCCTATGGCGGTGGGAACGGCATGCTGCTCAAGCCCGAACCGGTCTTCGCCGCAGTAGAAGAGATCCGATCGCGCAGGCCCGCTTCAAAGGTTGTGATGCTGACCCCGCAGGGGAAGCGTTTTGACCAACGCGAGGCCTCAGAGCTGGCCAGCTGTGATGGCCTTATTTTTCTCTGCGGTCGCTATGAGGGTTTTGATGAGCGCATCCGCCAGAATCTAGTCGACCTTGAGTATTCCATCGGTGACTACGTTCTGACGGGGGGAGAGCTGGGCGCGATGGTGATGATCGATGCCGTCAGTCGTCTTCTTCCAGGAGTGCTGGGGGGGCGGGACAGTGCCTGTGCTGATTCCTTCTCGGACGGGCTCCTTGAGCATCCGCATTATACGCGCCCTGCCGAGTTTCGCGGTATGAGTGTTCCTGAGATTCTGCTCTCGGGAGACCACGGTCGCATCGCCCGCTGGCGGCGTGAACAGCAGCTGGAGCGTACCCTGGCCCGCAGGCCCGATCTGCTCGACTCGGCTCCCCTCTCCGATGAGGACAGGCGGTTCCTGGACGGACTGAAGCAATCCGGGGGGGCTTCGCGACTATGAAGCCCGTGGCTGTTGGTCTGGTTCACTCTCCCGTTTTGGAC
>JAAXQG010000146.1 GCA_012974445.1 Desulfuromonadales bacterium | reverse complement strand
GCCCAGCAGCTCCATCAGGTGGGCGACCTGCTGGCTCATGCCCGCTTGGCGCACCCCCCAGTCGAGCTGGAGCTGGCAGCCGGGGTTGGCCGTTACCAGGATTTCGGCTTTCGTGTCCTGAACGTTAGCCAGTTTGCGGTCCAGGATGCTCTGGCTCTCGTCCCGGTACTTGAGGCCGAAGGTGGCCGCCGAGCCGCAACACCAGCTCGACTCCCCGAGTTCCCGCAGTTCCACGCCGGGGATGGCCCGCAGCACCTCCCTAGGTTGAGCACTGACCTTCTGCGCATGGCAGAGATGGCAGGGCTCGTGATAGGTGACGCTGGCTTTGACTTCCTTGAGTTCGTCGGTGCGCAGCCCCTGCTCGGCGAGAAATTCGCTGATATCTTTTACCTTGCTGCGGAACAGGGCCAGCTTCTCATGCTCGGCCCGCCCTTCGAGCATCTCCTCATATTCCTTCAGAGCGCTGCCGCAGCCTGCGCAGTCGGTGACGATGGCGTCCACATCCAGCTCCAGAAAGAGATCCAGATTATGCAGAGCCAGCAGTCGGGCCGTGTCCCGGTCCCCTTCCGTGAGATGGGGCGCGCCGCAGCATTTCTGCTCTTTGGGGGTGAGCACCTCGAAGCCTTGGTGGGCGAGGACCCGGACGGTCTGACGGGAGACCTCGGCATACATCAGGCTCATGACGCATCCCAGGAAGAATCCGACCCGACCACGCTGCGCTCCCCTTGCTGGGGTGATCTCTGCGATGCGGGGGCGTAAGGGAGCATCGAGCCGGGGCATCATCCCTTCGGCTTTGTCCATCCACCGGGGCAGGCATTTGGTGAGCCCCGAATTGCGCACCAGCCACTGCACGCCCAGTTTCTGATAGAGGCGGGCGGGAATCATGGAGGATTCCATCAGCTCGGGGCAGGGGAGCATCTTCTTTAAGATGAAGTCCCGGATCTGCTGGTGATGTTTCGGGGCGGGGCGCTGCTGGCGGACCTGAGCGCGGCAGATCTCCATCACCTCGCCAGCTTTGACCCCGGAGGGGCAGGCGCTGGTGCAGGCCCTGCAGTCGAGGCAGAAGAAGGCCTCTTCGGCCAGGGCCCCGGTGAACTCCAATTTCTCTTCCGAGACGGCCCGGGCCAGTGCCACTCGCCCCCTGGGGCTAGAGCGCTCCCGGTTGGTCAGGGCGTAGGTGGGGCAGGTGGCCAGGCAGAAGCCGCATCTCATGCACTGCAGGACCGACTCGTAGCTCGGGGCATCTTTCTCGGTGAAGTTTCCATGGGGGTCAGCTTGAGACACGGAATCCCTCCTCCACATGCTGTCGGGCGCTGAGCTCATCCCGGTCAGTGAAAATCTTTCCGGGGTTGAGTGTGCCTTCGGGATCGAAGGCATCCTTGATGCGCTTCATCACCTCCAGGCCCCCTTCGCCGATCTGGCGGGCCAGATATTCCTTCTTCGCCATGCCGATGCCGTGCTCTCCCGAGACGGTGCCGCCGATGGAGAGAACCATGTCGTAGAGCTCGGAGAAGAAGGCGTGGGCACGCTTCATTTCCTCATGATTTCGCTCGTCGCACAGCACCGTGGGGTGCAGGTTGCCGTCCCCGGCGTGTCCGAAGGTTCCGACCTTCAGGGCGTACTTTTCGGTGAGGCGCTCGATTTCGGCGAAGGTCTCTGCCAGCTTCGAGCGGGGCACCGTGGCATCTTCGAGCAGCGTCGTGGGGGAGACCCGGGCCAGTGCGGAGAGGGCCGTACGCCGTCCGGCAGCGAGTTTTGCGGCTTCCTCGGCGTCTTTGGCCACATGGACCTCGGCGGCCCTGACCTCCTTGAGAATCTTCTCCACGGCCTGCGCCTCTTCGGAGACTACCGCCGGATGTCCGTCCACCTCGATAAGGAGCAGCGCTGCCATCTCCCTGGGCAGGCCGATGGCAGCGTAGTCCTCGACGCAGTTAATCGTAGTGTTGTCCATGATCTCCAGCGTGGCGGGGATAATCTTGGCGGCGATGATCTTGGAGACCGTCTCACCCGCCGTTCGGATATTGTCGAAATAGGCGAGAAAGGTGCGCTTGTCCCCCGGCGGGGGGATGAGTTTGACGGTGATCTCGGTCATGATCCCGAGAGTCCCTTCGCTGCCCACAAGCAGGTCGCGGAAGCTGTAGCCCGCCACATCCTTCACGCTCTTGCCGCCGGTTTCGATGATCCGGCCATCGGGCAGCACCGCCTTGATCGCCATGACGTAGTCGCGGGTCACGCCGTATTTGAGGCCGCGCAGGCCGCCTGCGTTCTCCGCCACGTTTCCACCCAGGGTGGAGATCTTCTGGGAACCGGGATCGGGGGGGTAGAAGAGCCCCTTTTTCGCCACCGCCTCGAAGAGATCCAGAGTGATGACCCCGGCCTGGGCCGTGGCGGTGAGGTTCTCCTCGTCGATCTCCAGAATTTTGTTCATCCGGGTCAGGCCGACGACCATGCCGCCTCGGGCAGGCACGCTGCCGCCGGACAGGCCGGTGCCGCTGCCCCGGGGGGTGACGGGCAGCCCTTCACGCCGGGCAATCTCTAGGGCCTTTTGCACCCCTTCGGTGTCCTTCGGAAAGACGGCCACGTCAGGCAGATGATGGATGCCGGGGGTGGAATCGTAGCCGTAGAGCAGCAGGTCTTCCTTCTCGTTGTAGACGTTATCCTTGCCCAGGGCATCGATCAGATGTTGGATCGCGGTGGAGGAGATCATGGTTGCCTCATTTCATACCGTTGAACAGTTGGGGGACCGGGGCCTTGCGCTTCTTTTCTGCTCAGCCCAGCATAACGTAGCCGACCAGGGCCGTAATGATACCGTAAATAATCATGGGGATGGCCGTGCGTTTGATGATGAAGCCTTCTTGATTGGACAGCCCCAGCACCGAGCAGACCGCGACGATGTTGTGGATGCACACCATGTTGCCCATGCCGCCGCCCACCGATTGCATGGCGAGGATGCTGTTGACGTTGAGTCCCAGGCTGGTGGCGATGGAGAGCTGGATGCCGCCGAAGGTAAGGTTGGAGACGGTGTTGGAGCCTGAGAAGAACGCGCCCAGAGCGCCCAGGTAGGAGGCGAAGAACTGCCATTGGTCTCCGATGGCTCCGGCCAGCGCCTTGCCGATGATCAGGGTGTTGGCATCCTGTCCGGGTGTGCCGAGCATCAGCAGTTTGACGAAGATCAGGGCGCCGAAGAGGGCCAGCACCGGCTTTTTCATCTGGCTGAGTGATTCGCCCAGGGTGCGACTGACCGTTTCGCGCCCGGCGCGGAACAGGACGAAGGCGATGGCGGAGACCAGGATGAAGGGGACCAGCGAGGGGATGTAGAGAAGGGCATATTTCCAGCTGGTGGCGGTGCCGAAGATGTTCTGGATGGTGACGACCAGAGAGCTGCTCAGGCTGAAATCCCCCAGGGTTCCGAAGGAGGCTTCAAACAGGGGCGTCTTGCCGGTGAGCAGCGGCTTGATGCCCAGCTGCTTGATGCGGGTGGCCAGCAGCACCAGCACCGTGCCCCAGAGGGGGAAGGAGGCCTTGATGAGCTTCAGGGCTCCGACGGGGTTGGTGGCCTTGACCCCGGAGGCTTTTTCCAGGCCGATCCCCTTATGGGCGAGCCATGCCGAGAGAATCAGACCGACGCTCCCCCCCAGAACCGAGGGGAATTCGTAGTCGAAGCGTGCGGCGATCAGGTAGGGAACCACGCAGCTCAGGATGCTCAGGTAGACAAAGATAATGTTCTTCTTCACATCCTTGAAGCCCAGGGCGAAGATCAGGGCGAGTACCGGAATCACCAAGGCGGCCACCGAGTGGATGGTGGCGGCCTTGAAGCCGATGTCCAGAAGCTGATCGGGGCCGATCCCGGGCAGCTGCCCCAGGCCGAACCAGCCTGGTGTTCCCACCGCGCCGAAATGAACCGGCACACTGTTCATGACCAGGCAGAGTATGGCGACCCGGACGGCCGGGAATCCCAGCCCCACCAGAATGGGGGCCGCGATGGCTGCCGGGGTTCCGAAGCCGCTGGCTCCCTCGATGAGGAAGGCGAAGGCCCAGGCTACGATCATGGCCTGAGCGACCCGGTTCTCGGTGACGCCGTTGAGCCAGCTGCGGATCGTGTCCATTGCCCCCGTATATTCCATGGTCTTGAAGAGGAAGATCGCCCCCCACACGATGGAGATGGGGATCAGGGCCGTGAGCAGGCCGCTGATCACCGATGCGTTGACCAGGTTGGGGTCGAATCCGAAGTAGCCCATCTTCAGTACATAGAGCAGCAGGGCGACAATGGGCAAAGCCCTGAAAGATGGCATACTGTTTTTTTTGGTCATCAGGAAGATCAGTAAAACAATGGGTAAGAGGGACAGCAGGGAGGTTAGGTTTGGCGGGCTTTTTCTGTCAAGAAAAAAAACAGAATATCGTTTTATGTTGATGGGTATTGCCTGAGCATATGTGCGCGTGCAGGGCTCTTCAGGTGAATTGTTTGCAGTGATTTCGGGTGTTTTCGCAAGGGAGGGGAAACGCTGGTTTAACAAGGTTGACAGGGGAAGAGGTCATCGCCTAGACTGGCGAAGAATTGGTAAGACCAAAACGAAGGAGGTGTGGGATGTCCAACGGCGAACTTATGGAGCAATTCATCGACAGGGCCCGCAGAATTCAGGCGCGGGTCGAGCAGGTGGGGGGTGTCGGCGAAGTTGCTGATTATATCAGGCGCGAAGCTTGCGGACCGGTTTGGTTGGCTCCCTCGCCCAGCATGGAGCGGCTGGGGATATCAGAGCATCTGGAGCTGGTGCGCGACTTCGGCCGCGCCGGAGCCATGGATCGCTGTTGCGGACTGACGGGGGTCAACTTTGCCCTGGCCGACACCGGCACCCTGGTGCTGGAGTCTACCTCCGAGCAGATGCGTATGGCTACGACCCTGCCCGAGCAGCATTTCGCCCTGCTCGACCCGCGCAAGATACTCGAAGACGGTCTGGCAGCCGTTCCCCATCTGCGAGAATTTCACCGCCGGGCCCCCCGCAACTACCTGGCCTATATCAGCGGGCCGAGCCGCACCGCCGATATTGAGCGGGTGCTGACCATCGGAGTTCACGGACCCAAGGAGCTGCATATCCTGCTGCTCGAAGGTCTGTCCGACGACCTGTACGAGAACTAAAAGGGGGGTTTGACGTGAAAAAAGAACGCAATCAGGCATACAAGAAGAGAATCACCCAGGCGCTGGCCACACCGCGCCTGCAGGAAGCTCTGCACAAATTCGGAGACGCCTATCCTCTGGCCCGCGAGGCCGCCTTCGAGGGGCTCGATTTCGAGGCCCTGCGCCAGGAGATCGGCCACATGAAGGACGGGGTGCGTGAAAATATCGACCGGTACCTGCAGCAGTTCATCGAAAACGCCGAAGGTGCGGGTGCGAAGGTCTACGTGGCAAAGACGGCCGAGGACGCCAACGACTATATCGCGAAGCTGGCGGTGGAGAGAGGCGTGAAGCTGGCCGTCAAGAGCAAGAGCATGGCCAGCGAGGAGACGCACCTCAACAAGGCGCTGGAGAAGGCCGGGGTAAAGGCGCTGGAGACGGATCTTGGCGAGTGGATCATTCAGCTGGCCGGTCAGCGCCCCAGTCACATGGTCATGCCCGCCATCCATATGTTCAAGGAAGAGGTGGCCGAGCTCTTCGGCCGGGTGACGGGGCAGGAGGAATCCCCCGAGATCGAGCATCTGGTTCAGGTGGCGAGAGAGCAGCTGCGCCAGGGCTATGTCGATGCGGACATGGGGATTACCGGGGCCAACATCGCCGTGGCTGAGACCGGCGGTATCGCCCTGGTGACCAACGAGGGCAACGCCCGGCTGGCCTCCACTCTGCCGAAGATCCATGTGGCGCTGGTGGGGATCGAGAAGCTCGTGCCGACGCTGGAGGACGCGGCCAAGGTTGTGCAGATCCTTCCCAAGAATGCCACCGGGCAGCTGATGACCTCCTACGTGACCTGGATTCGCGGAGCCGTGCCTTGCGGTGATGAAGATAAAGAGTTGCATATAGTTCTGCTGGACAACGGCCGCAGCGCCCTGGCCCAGTCCCCCCACTGCAAGGACGCCATGCGCTGCATCCGCTGCGGCGCCTGTGCCAACGTCTGCCCCGTCTATCAGACCGTGGGGGGGCACGTCTTCGGGCATATTTACATCGGCGCCATCGGCATCATCCTCACCGCCTTCTTCGACGGGCTGGACAAGGCCGCCGAGATCGTACGGGCCTGTATCGGCTGCCGCGCTTGCGTAGCCGTCTGCCCCGGGAACATCGACCTGGAGGGGATCATCCTGCATCTGCGCGGGGTCATCGGCGAGGAAGAGGGGATCGGCCTGGGCAAGTCCATCGTCTTCAAGAAAGTGATGCGAAACCGCAGGCTCTTTCACGGCCTGCTGCGCGCCGGCGCCCTGCTACAGAAGCCGGTGACCCGCGGGGAGCGCACCATCCGACATCTCCCCCTCTACTTCTCGTCGCTGACCGAATGGCGCACGCTACCCACCATCGCCGAGAAGCCGCTGCGGGATCTGATCGGGAAGCACTCGAAAAAACTCCATAAGCCCCGCTACAAGGTGGCCTTCTTCGGCGGCTGCGCCAACGACTTCATCTATCCCGAGACGGGGCTCTCTCTGGAGAAGGTGCTCAACCACCTGAATGTCGAGGTCAGCTATCCTGAGAAGCAGAGCTGCTGCGGCATTCCCGCCCTCTACTCGGGGGATCGGGAGACGGCCGTGGAGCTGGCCCGGCAGAACGTCGAGGCCATGCTGGAAGGCAGCCCCGACTATGTGGTGACCACCTGCCCCACCTGCACCATGGCCCTGAGCCGCGACTTCGTGGAGAATCTGCAGGACAACCCCGACTGGGCGGAAAAAGCCGAGCACCTCTCCAGCATTACCATGGATGTCTCAGCCTTCATCGTCAATGTGCTGGGGGAGCAGAAGGCCTTCGAGGGGCTCGCCGGTGGGCAGAAAGTGACCTATCACGACTCCTGCCACCTCAAGCGCGGAGCTGGCGTATGGAAGGAGCCTCGCGAGCTCATCGCTACCGCTGGCTGCGAACTCAAAGAGATGAATCACTCGGACCGCTGCTGCGGCTTCGGCGGATCCTACAGTTTCACCAGTCACCCCGACATCTCAAGGCGCATCACCGGCGACAAGCTGGCCGACATCCAGGCCTCGGGAGCCGACTTGGTGGCCATGGATTGCCCCGGCTGTCTGATCATGATCCGAGGCGCGCTCGAAAAAGTCGACTCCGATATCGGGGCCATCCATACCATTGACCTGATGGCAGAGCTTCTCGAGGGGGGAGTAAACCCGGCCTGAGGGTTCGAAACAATCATCTTATTTCCCATGGAGAAGCCTCCTCTTCTCCTGTTTTCGCCCCGGTGTCCGCCGGGGCTATTTTTTTCGGATAAGAGGCAGGGCGCGGCAAGCGGTGCCCCTACATTATTTGAAGGGCGGGGTTCTCTGACTTTCTTTCTTTGGCCGGTCAAGCAATAAAGGCGGCCACTCTCGATCTTGACCTTTAAAGATGCACCGTGTTAAAGAGCTTCAAGTTTTAAGCGAACAATGGAGCGACATAGACATGAGCGGACCCTTCAAACCGATTCGGCCCAAGAAAATATCCGAAGAGATCATCGAGCAGATCAAGGCTCTGATCTCCAGCGGCGAACTCAAGCCCGGGCAGCGTATCCCCTCCGAGCGGGATCTGGCCGGGATGCTGGGGGTCAGCCGTCCCTCGGTGCGTGAGGCCATCATGGTGCTCGACGGCATGGGAATTCTAGAATCGCGCCAAGGGGGGGGCACCTTCGTACGCTCTATGGCCGAGTCGGCCCTGGTCGATCCGCTCTCCAGCATGGTGGAGGACAATCCCCGGCTGCTCTTCGACCTGGCCGAGGTGCGCATGGGGTTGGA
>JAAXQG010000301.1 GCA_012974445.1 Desulfuromonadales bacterium | reverse complement strand
CTCTACGTGACCCTGGAGCCCTGCACCATGTGCATGGGGGCCATCATCCTCTCGAGGATTCCCCGTCTGGTCTACGCCAGCCGCGATCCCCGGGCCGGAGCCGTCGGCAGCATCTACGACTTCTCCAAGGATGAACGCTTCAATCACAGCGTCGAGGTGACCGAAGGGGTGATGCAGGAAGAATGCAGCGCCCTGCTCAGCGGATTCTTCCGGGAGCTGCGGGCGAAGAAAAAGGCAGCGAAAAATGCTGCCATCACAACTGAATAAAGTTTGGAGGGGTGTCCGAGAGGCCGAAGGTGACAGACTCGAAATCTGTTGTGGGGCAACCCACCGGGAGTTCGAATCTCCCCCCCTCCGCCATAAAGAAACAGGGAGCAGCTGAAACTTCAGCCGCTCCCTGTTTTATTTTGACAAGGGGAGATTCGAAGCGCAGTGAGCGCTGACTTAATGTCAGAAAAGCGGCCAGGGATGGCCGCGTCAGCGAGCGCAGGGGAGCCGACGCAGGAAGGCGCGTGATGCGCCTGACGAAGTGGGCGAATCTCCCCCCCTCCGCCATAAAAACAAGGGGTTAGCTCGAAAGAGCTAGCCCCTTGTTTTGTTTGCAGGGGGAGATTCGAAGCGTAGCGAGCGCTGACTCGATGTCAGAGAAGCGCCCAGGGAGGGGCGCGTCAGCGAGTGAAGGGGCGATTATTTTAACCGGGTCTTGAACTCGGAGAATTTCCCTGACTCCCCTTCTGCGTCGGCCCAGCGCTCTATCTCCTTCAGGTCGTGCGGATTGGCTTTGGCAACCATGACGGCCTGCTCCAGACCTTGTCGATCATTCCAGTAAAAAAATGCGGCAAGGCGGTCTTTGATGCAGTCGGTAGGTGAGAGAATCCGAAGCGTACCTGTCTCAAACTCCATGGTCACAGGTGGCCCTGCAGGCTGATCCCCTATCGCAAGGGGACCGGGAGGGAATTCCAGATAAAAAGAAGTGTCCGGATGAATGTAGTACCGATCGTTGTTCGGCTTGAACCCGATGACGGCAAGGGCGGCGGTCAGCTTTCGTCTGCCTGATGAGACATTCTCTATAAAATCAAGATCCTTGGATTGGTACCGGTTTTCACTGTAGATGGTGACGCACCCCCCGCCGGTGAGAACCGTATCAATCCCATGATCGGAAAGTTGGCTGCAGATGTAGGCTGCCAACTCGCCGATGCTCATCTCTGTAATCGGTTTCACAGCGGCTTGTTCCTTGTGCGAGGCCTGCGGCGATTCAGCATAAGCTCTTCCTTCTTGTCTCTGTCGTAGAAGCAGAGGGCTTTCTCCAGAAGAGCTTCCAGCTCCGTCTTGAAAGGGAAGCGAGGGCTTAACTGGTAGATCCGAACGTTGCCAGTTTTGTTGCTGAAAATCACACCACTGCGCTCCAGGTTGTCGAGTTGTTTTTGAATGGGCTGAAGTGCAGAATCAAAGTGCCGGGCGATTTCCCGTGGGTAACCTTCACCACGTGCAAAGATGAAAATCAGTACCCTTTCCTTGTTCAACGATCCGAACAATGACTCCAGCATAACCTGTTCCTCAATATCTAAGTGTATGACCTGTTTTTAGGGTCAATTGACCTCTTATGTAAGTCAGTATGGGAGATTTTCTCTTCGTTCGCAAGTTGTAAGTGAAAATCAAGAAATGGCGGGTAGGGGGCGTGGTGTTGTTAGTCGGCGGGCATTTCATCAACAAACTGCTGACCTGAAAGCTCGGAGCTAAAGAACTGACCCTGTTGTCTTGCACTGTTGGTACATTTGCATTTCCTTGGTCGGTAAGTCCGTGTTAATCTTGGCCTTGTTCACGTTCATTGAGGAGGGGGGAATGACGGATAAAAGCTTACCGGTTAAAGGCGATATTTTTTTCGAAGACACGAAGCAGTTCAACGAGCATGGAGCGGAGTACTGGAGTACTGGAGTACTGGAGTGCTCGTGGTCTGCAACCGCTACTGGGTTACAAACAATGGCGACGTTTCGAAGACGCCATCAAGCGGGCTATGATTTCCTGTGAACAGTCGGGAAATCGGCCTGACGATCATTTTGCCGGCGCCGGCAAAATGATCGAGGTGGGCAAAGGAGGAGAACGTTCTGTTGACGACTACCACCTCTCCCGTTTCGCTTGCTATCTGATTGCCCAGAATGGTTACCCCCGCAAAACGGAAATCGCCAACGTGCAGAAATACTTCGCTATCCAGGCGCGCATACAGGAGCTCTCCGATGCGATGGCTGCCGATAAAGAGCGGCTGGAGATTCGCAGGCAGACCAGTGAGGAGTTCAAGGCGCTCTCGGGTGTGGCGCGAGATGCCGGTGTGCAGGATCGCATGTTCGGTGTCTTCCATGACGCTGGGTACAAGGGGCTCTATAGCGGTCTGGGCAATGAGGCTATCAAGCAGCGTAAAGGCATCGAGAAAAAAGAAAACCTGCTCGATCGCATGGATACCTCCGAGCTGGCCGCCAACCAGTTTCGCATGACCCAGACCCTCGACAAGCTGGCTCGTGAGGGTATCAACACTCAGCAAAAAGCCATTCAGACCCACGAAGTTGTTGGTCGGGAGGTGCGCGAAGCCATCAAGCGTATCGGCGGCACCATGCCTGAAAACATCCCCGATGCCGAGCCGATCAAAGTGGTTGAAAAGCGGCTCAAGGAAACACCCCCGATCCTGCAATTGCACGAAGAAGATGCCAAAGGTCTGGGTAGTGATGAAGAAAACTGATAGCTTCTTTAGTTGATTTGGGAATTCTTGAGGATACTGGCTGGCAGCGGAATCGTGTTCTTGTTTCCGTCTCCCTGACGATCAGATATTTCCGAATCACCAGCAAATCCGCCAGCGCTCAGTCGATGGTAGACCCTGTTGACTCGCCTTCTGGGGTTTGCTGGCAAGTCATCTGAAAGCCTGGCAGTGTTTTCGGCGGCATCTTGCCTAGGGTGGTGGGGTTTGGCAGGTTTAGATTGGAATCACCGTTTGTCAAACCCGACCCCTATGTCCGTCCGCGGCTGTCCGAAGAGGATGATGCAACCTTTAGACTTCAGATAACGATAATAACTGCTCGCCTGTTTCTTCGCCGGTTTACTCTGAGAAAGGCATCTTGCAATTAGTAACCCTCTGCTTCCGTTTCTGTCTTTGCGCAAAAAGCAGGCAACCATAAGTCCAGGAAGGCCTATTCATGAGTGACCTCATCCTCTACACATCTGACGACGGCCGGACCCGGCTCAACCTCCGGGTGGAGATCGACAGTGTATGGTTGAGCCAATTGGAAATCGCCGAGCTGTTCCAGACCAGCAAGCAGAATGTCTCCCTGCATGCGAAGAATATCTTAGAGGACGGGGAGCTGAACAAAGGTTCAGTTGTCAAGGAAACCTTGACAACTGCCTCCGACGGCAAGCGCTATCGCACAAAACGCTACAACCTCGACCTTATCCTTTCCATCGGCTACCGCATCCGCTCTCCCCGAGGTGCCCAGTTTCGCCGTTGGGCGAGTACGCATCTTAAGGAGTTCCTGCTCAAGGGTTTTGTGATGGATGTCGAGCGCCTCAAGAATCCCGGCGGTTGGGATTACTTCGACGAACTTCTGGAGCGCATCCGGGATATTCGTTCTTCTGAGAAGCGTTTTTACCAAAAGGTACGCGAGCTCTTCGCCCTTAGCTCTGACTACCGAAGCCGGGAGCAGGAAACGAACTTCTTCTTCGCCGAGGTGCAGAACAAACTGCTCTTCGCCACCACCTGCCATACCGCCGCCGAATTGATACTGAAACGCTCTGACCCTGATCAGACGAACATGGCATTGACCAGTTGGAGCGGTTCGCGCGTGCGCAAGCAGGATGTCATTATCGCCAAGAACTACCTGAGCGCCGATGAAATTGACACCCTCAACCGCCTGGTAGTCATCTTTCTGGAACAAGCCGAACTGCGGGTGAAACAGCAGAAGAATCTCACCCTTGATTTCTGGCGCGAGAATGTGGACAGGATGCTAATCTTCAACGACCAGTCCGTCCTCGAAGGCGCGGGCTGCGTCAGTCGGGAGGAGATGGAGAAAATCGCCCGCGATCGTTACGACGCTTTTGACCTGAGGCGTCGCGCCGCTGAGGCCCGCGAGGCCGATGCCGCTGACCTCAAGGAAATCGAACAGCTTGAACAGGAGCTCAAACGCAAGAGCAAGAAGCCCTGACAGGTAGGCATCCCCTCCGTTTTCGCGTCTTACGCCCGCAACGGAAGCTCGACCAGGTTCAATGAATTCGGCCTGCGACCTTAGAATCATGTTCTTTCTGTCGTTATATAAGATGCTTTTATCCAGTAATTTCCGGTTAGGTTGTTGCTATCTATAAGCTGGACATCCACCCCGTCATCCCCGCGTAGGCGGGGACCCAGAAGGTTTTAAAGTCACTGGATCCCCGCCTGCGCGGGGATGACGAAATTGGGCGCGGAGATGTCAAAATTTCTTGAGGATTACGGCTTGCCGACTTTCTAGCCGATCACTGCTGAACATGCATGTTGAAATCTAATAATCGGACTGCCACTGTGGGGCTTTTTTCAGATACGCCTCAATCACCGGAATGTCTGCTTCGGCCCAGTCAAGGGAGGAGAGCTCTTCGGGTGTGAGCCAGCAAATGGCCTTGTGTTCGTGGAGTTGCAGCTCGAAGCTCCTGAGGGTGCAGACGAAGG
>JAAXQG010000270.1 GCA_012974445.1 Desulfuromonadales bacterium | reverse complement strand
ATTTTCAGTTAAGTTCATTTCTGCGAATCTCCCAGAGTTCGGCTAACAGCTCCAGGTTCGCTAGATGATCAAAGGTGCTTCCACATCAATAGATGGTTTCGCACCAACATGCTCGACACGATTTCGCCAGTTGGCTCCAAGAAAATAAAATCGCAGGCTGTCCTTCGAATCATCGATCACATCAAGAAGTTTGCTTCGCATCAGTGTCCACTGAGCAGGATCAACAATGCACTCGAAGACGGAGTACTGGACGCGTTGACCGTAATCCTGACAGATACGGGCGACCCTTCGCAGCCGACGAGCACCCATAAAAGTGAGCTCGTCGCCACATCATAGCTGACCAGAACAAGCATGACCTACCTCCAGATAAAAGGGGGATAGTCGTCCAGATCACCCCGCAAATAACGGCTCAACAACTGAGCCTGAGCAAAAAGAAGCATCCCCACCGGCACCTTCTCTTTCAAAAAGGGGTGCTCAATTTCATCCTGCTTTTTCTTCTGGTAAGCCACGAGCAGGGTCTTTCGCGTCTCATCATCCATCATCACCGCCCCTGACTCCGATGTTTTGAACCCCTTCGCCTTGACCTGCCCCAGGTTGATGAGCGACAGGGCCAATCGGTCGGCCATCACGGGACGAAACTCCTCCATCAGATCGAGGGCCAAGCCATGCCTTCCCGGGCGGTCACGGTGAAGATAACCCACCGCCGGATCGAGCCCCACAGTCTCCAACGCTGAGCGGGCATCGTGGTAGAGCAGGCTATAGAGAAACGAGAGCAGACAGTTGACCGGATCGAGAGGGGGCCTGCGATTGCGTCCGGAAAAGGTGTAGGCACCTTCCTGTGAAAGGATCATCCCATCGAACAGGTTAAAATACTCCCTTGCAGCCTGCCCCTCCAGCCCCCGGATGGCATCGAGATCGGTTTCGCCGAGGAGCCTACGGGAATAATGAGAAAAGAGGTCGCAGGTCTTGCCGAAGCGTACCGGGTCTATCCTGTCGGCGTGATCTCTCAGCGTCCGGTGGAGGCCTACACGGCTGTTGGCGATCTTCCCCAGCACGAACATCCTCGCCAGCCTCGCGCTTGCTGCCAAGCAGTCGGCCCGCCGGTACTGCTCGCGGCGCAGCAGCACGTTGCCGGAGACCGGCCCCTGAACCTTGGCCAGAAACTTTCCGTACTGAGTCATGAAACTGACCGAGACGTCGTTGTCAGCACAGTGCCCGAGCAGAAACGGGCTACAACTGACCTGCCCGAAACAGACGATGGAGCTGAGGGTATGGATCGGCAACCTCAATCTGTTTTCCCGCTCGACTTTGACAACGACTGTCTCACCCTCTTTATGCAGATAAGCCCCTTGCGTGGTGACGTACAGGGTGTTGAGCATCTTTCTCATGGTTCACCTCGAAGCATCTGGGCGAGATGACGACGGACTGAGCGCCCCTCGCCGATCGTTTTCGGCAGGCAAATTGGATAGAGCGAGCACTGATCGCATTTCTTTGAGTAATCCGCCGAGGGAGTTTTCTCATTTCGAAACATGAGGTGAATGGATTCGCAGGTGGATTCCGTCAGCGCACGAAGCTCTTCGTCGAACAAAATCGGATGGCGCCTGCGTTTTTCTCCGTAGAAGAGCGCCCCCTCGGTGACCTCAACCTTCAGCATCTCCTCCAGGCAGAGGGCCTGCGCGCAGAGTTGCACCTCGTCGCAACGGTTTTTCTTGGGCCTCCCTCGCTTGTACTCCACGGGGTAGACACGACCGTCAGGGTGAAACTCCACCACATCGGCCTGCCCACTAAGGCCCAGTAGTTTTGATGCGATGGGAAGAGTCCGGGCGGACCGGACCCCTCCCACGCTGTTTGCCGTCTTGCTGTCAGCCCGCTCGTGCAGTACCCGCCCTTCGGCGGTGAAGCGGTTCTCCACCCACTGCTGCTCCAAGTGAATCAGGGCGCACTGCCTAGGGCAGTAGAGGTAGTGCTGAAGCGCGGAGAGCATGATGTAGTCGGATTCGGGGTACATCAGAGCATCTCGACAAGTTCGACTCCTGTGGGGACACTGCCAACCTTGACGTCAAAATCCTTGAAGGATCGAGCGGGCCCATCCGAACCGTCTTTGCGCTGGATATCGATCAGATCAAAGAGCTTGTGGGCCGGGGCGTTACCTAGCTTGTCCTGGTGTTTGAATACAAACAGCTTCTGACTGCTCATTATGCCTCGAGCGGCGCTGCGATCGTGCTCGAACATGTTGATCAGGGCGTTCCAGAGCAACCCGAGATCATCGTCACTGAATCCGGTTTTCTCCGCCAGCGGTGCGGAGATAAACCCCTTGGCGACGTAAAGGCCGTAAGGAACGATGTGCTTGCGCCCCATGGTGCGGTTGTCGCCATCCTGCTTCTTGGCTTCAGCTTCCGTTTCTACAGCCATTCGCGTGATACTGACTTCTTGGGAAATAATGGGTTCCACACTTTTAGCGAAAGCAATCTGCACAGGCCCTCTGACCTGGCCACAGTTATTCTCCTTGGTGGACATAACGGCCCCGAAGGTTCGAACGTCGTAAAAGTTTTTGCACATCCATTCTCTGGCGTAATCCACCGTGTTAGTGGCGGCTTCCGACTGAGCCGCCACGTAAGCCGGTTTGCGTCGGGTTGAGAGAACGGCCTTTTCCTGAACATAGATATTGTATTTTTCAGCCCCCTCTTTGGACAGCGCCACATGGTTGCGGATTTTACGCTTCAAGCAGACATCAGTGACCAGACCGTGGCCCGTTTCCATATCGACCCTGGGCATGTTCCCGGCATCGGGGTCACCGTTGGGGTTACCGTTCTGGACGTCGAAGAGCAGAGCGAATTCGTAGCGGTTAGCGATTGTGGACATGATTTATCCCTCCTGAGTTTTCTTGGTATAGAAGTCTTTACGCTGATGGTAGTAGCCGATCATGAACAGGCCCTGCTCTTCGGCTTTCATGGTTTTGGGATAATCCGTAAGGCCCGAAATGATCTCCTGGGTCATATTGTCGTAATGAAAGGCCCTCCCCTTTTTCTGCGGATCTTTTTTCAACTTGCCGATATGGTTGGCGGAGTTCTTCAGCAGCAGGTGAAAGACCTGACCAGGGGTGGCCGCAGCTGAAGCCAAATAACGGTCTTTGATGGTGGCATTGGCACCGGGCACAGCTTCTTCCTGCGCTTTTTCCAACACGGCAAAGAGTCGACCCAGCAGATAGGGACGATCGGACCTGCTTACGTCAAGAGACACGGGAACCTCCTTCATGTTTGAATTGCGCAACAGATACGCCTTGAGCAAGGCAGCGCGAAAATAGGTGACGTTGTGCTCCGCACGGATACGGTCGAGCACTATCGGAAGCAGATTTTGGGGATAGGGGGCGCCAGTGAACATGGAGCGGGTCAGCCCACCAGCAAGAATTGGAGAGATATTTTCCGACTTGCCGAGAGTTGCGGTCTCTACCAGCAATCGCCACAGAGGAGGAAACTCGGGCTCGCTCTCATACTGGCGAACAAGGTTGAGCTGCTGATAGTGACGACCTATCTTTTGAAGCAGATCGCCCAAGCTGGTTTCCTGCCAGAACCGAATGGACAGCCGCGCAGCATTGGGAGCCAGACCAAGAACGTAAAAACTCACATCAGGGTCGAGATCCGGCAGAATGTCCACCGGTCTTCGCCCATCCCGAATGGCCTTAAGTAAGCTGAAAAGATCCTGAGTCGTTTTCTGATCGATCCGCTCTGAGGCCTTGCCTTCACTTCCCTTTGTCGGGGTAAACAAGTCAGCGAAGAAGGTTTCTGCTTCGGTTGTTTTCTTTGCCCAAAACACGTACGTGGTGTCACCGATGGTGACTTTCTGACGGCTGTCGCTACCCAGCAGAGCGTTCAGGGCTGTGGTGTAAGCAAAGGCGGCGGGCTGCCCCACCGGTGCATTGAAGGACTGCCCTTTTCCATAAGACTCAAAAGCGGAAAGGTTGAAGGAGACCATTGATGCGCCGGAAGATTGGGCACCGCGAACGCCTTTAATGGATGGGTGCAGCCGGGCAATCGATCCACTCTGCCCGGTAACCAAGCATTGTCCGATGGTGCCCTGCTCCCGGTCTGCACGACATACAGACCACGCTTTTCGAGCCGCAGGACGGTCATGAATGAAACCAGGAACTCCGTCTAAACGGAAGACCAGATTCGTATCGCAAATATCCGACCAGTCCTCTCGCTCAGCAAGTTCTGCCGCCTTGCCTCTACCGAGAAAGCTGAGTACTGCCTTGAGACCTGGATCGGTATCATCACAATAGCTCTTCACTAGACCGATAAAGGCTGCGTGGCAAAGTTCGGTTCGCTCCGGTTTCGCTTTTCCATCACAACCCAACACATAACCGGTCGCATCCCAAAGAAAGTTGGCTTTGATACCACTTGCCTTTTTCTCCGCAGCTGGCACCGGGAGCTTGCGCGGCCGCAATTTATTGCCATTTTGATCCCGCAAGTCTTCAATTGCCTGAAGCGAACCGTCTTCGCCAAGAACTAGAGCAAAGGAGATGTTTTCAAGGCTGGTGCCGTATAGTGGCATACCGGAATCGCAATCTTTCGCCATGCGATCGTAATAGTCGTTGAGGGCATGCAGAATCATGCGAGCACCTCCTGCGACAGAGGCGAAGGGGGCGAGATGATGCCGTTTACCATCTGAAGGAGCATGTACCCCAAGTCTTTGCTCTGCCCGGCGTAGCAGGAGGAGGGAACCTCCTCCTCAATCAACTCGAATGACGCCGGAAATTCCCGACAGCCCAGTGCGGGCTGATGAAAGAACTGTCCCTTTCTCGCTCGGCGGCAGAAGATATCGAGGTGTTTCCCCACGCTTTCATCCGCTCCGCCCTTATCGGTCATTTCGAAATGAGCTTCGATGACATACTCGACATCACGCAGCAGAGTCGTTGCTCGCTGTTGACGGTTACTGCCCTCATCCACCAAAAAATAGAGCGGCCTCATCTCCCGCATGGCGGTAATCGGGTTCGGTTTCGAAATTTTCGAGCTGACTTCGTTGCGACGCACGTTGTCAAACTTGATGGGTCGCAGCACGTGGATCTTGTCGATAACCCAACGGATAGCCGGTTTCCAGTGAATCGCCTCCAGAATTCCCCGGGCCGCCGATGGGGTTATCACGTCATACGAAACACGCTCGACCTTCATCTCTGGCCGGGTAAAACAGGCGTAATCGCCCCAGATGCGTAACTTGATGCCATAGGCCATTAATTCCCCCTTTCTTTTGTTCATGTTTTCAAAATATCAGGTTGAATGCTCAACTGATTAGCGCTTCTACATCCCAGACTTCACCTGCATCCACGCAGAGCCCCAGCACTGGACTGTAGGCGGCTTCGTTGCAGAGCAGGGGAAAGCTGCCGTGGATCATTTCCAAAGCCCCGGCGTTTTGTAACTCTGAAAATTCCCGACTGCGAACAGAGATGCTGTACTGCTGGAGCTTTCTCAGGGTTGATCGGGGATAATCCGTATGACGCAATTCCTGAACAAGCTGCTGAGCTTCCGGTTCCACCGCGACGATAATGCCGGTCGTCTCATCCTCGATGAAGCGGAACGCTTTGGCCACTTCCTTAAAGGGAAAATAGAGCTCAGGCGTCAGTTCGGGATTTAGCAGCTTCAGAATCATTTTTTTGTCCAGCTCTTCGACATCGTAGAGCAGCTGGAAATAGCGGCGAATCGCGTCCAGTCCAAGAGGATCTGCCTGTGGTAACGAGCGTAGCGCTTCCGAAGCGCGGGAGGCGCAGCGTTTTACCCAGGGCATGCGGGGTGGTTTTTCACTCTCGAAAACGAAGACCTTTCCCTTGCCCAGCCCCTGCTCTTCCATGCGCCCTTCCCGATTGCAGCGTCCGGCGGCCTGGGCTATGGAATCGAGTACGGCCTGTCTCTTATAC
>JAAXQG010000099.1 GCA_012974445.1 Desulfuromonadales bacterium | reverse complement strand
AAAAGACCTATCCCCTCCATTCCCTTCATCCCTGTGAGAAAGTCTTTCGGCTATAGCCTTTTCCGGATGGTACAGCTCATTGTATTTTTGGTAAATAATTTTAATGTGAGAGAGGGGGTGCAAGTGACGCGGGAGCTCAGAAGGGAATCTTCGATCTGGTTTTGGCGTTGAGCAGTTTTTTGAGCAGGTAACGCAGGCGCAGAGGCACCTTCTGCCAGCCTTGCGCGTAGGCGACATTTTGCCAGCTCCAGAGAGGCAGCCGGGCGTAATAGTGAAGCCGGTGAAAGAGCCCCGGAAGGGAGGGGGAAGGGTTCATCCGGGCATTGCGATTGCCCGCATCGGCAATCCGCAGGCACCGCAGTCTTGCCAGTCTCCCCGGCGAAATCTCAGACGGTCCTTCCAGCTTCATCAACCGGCAGGCGAGGGTCAGGTAGGCGATAAAAGACCCGCCCAGCCCCTGAAAGCGTCCGGATTCCAGCCACCGGGCCCAGTCGATGCGTCCGCAAAAGCGATCTGCGATGGCGGCAAACTCGGCCAGCTGAGCAAGGGAAATCATCCCCCGGATATATTCACAGTGGGGCACCAGGGCGTGAGCCGTATTGTGCAGCAGGCGCCAAGTGGGCTCGAAGATCAGGGTGTCGGTGGAGCCCAGGCTGCTCGGTTCGGCCTTCGACCAGGCGGTTTCCACCGGTAGCACGCGCCCCGCTTGAGCATAGGAGACCTTGAAGTGGATCTCTATGGCAACGGGCGTCTCCGGCAGTCGATACCGGGGCAGCTGATGGTGGCGACCATCGGTCTCCAGCCCCTCGGGGGCCATGGCAGGGTCGGGGACTTCCTCATAACCCAGCTGCTCCAGAATTCTTCGAGCCTCCTCGGCCCTTGCTCCCGGGACCAGAATGTCCAGATCCCCCATCATGCGGGCACCGGGATCCCCGTAGAGGTCGTCGCAGAAGGTTGCCGCTCCCTTGAGCAGCAGGGCTTCGATTCCGACCTGCTTCAGGGCCGATAGAAACCGCGCAAGCTCCCGCCGGAAGTCGTCGTTGCGTTCGCAGTTGGCCTGATGCAGCGCCGTGAGGTACTCCCCGAGGTCTTCCGGCAGCAGCGGCAACAGCCCGTCCTGCCGCAGGCGCACATACCAGAGGGGCGTCACCATGTGGAGGTTGGCCGTGTAGAGCAAGGCTCCCAGGTCGAGCTTCTCTCCGGTCAGAGCGTTGCGCAGTGCCTGCAGAGTTTCCTCTGACTTGCGCGGCGCCAGGAAGAGGGCCATCAGGTTGTAAGGCTTGTCGAGTGGCAGGTCCATCTCAGCTCTCTTCGGCAAGGGGAGGGCGGGGCAGTCGTCTTCTGAGCAGGACTCCCGCGAGCAGCCCGCAGCAGGCTCCGGCGCTGTCGATGAGCAAATCACCCACAAGGGGCGTTCGCCCATCGACCAGAAACTGCATTAACTCCGTGGCACCGGCCAGCAGCATCAGGTCGGGCAGCAGGGCTTCCGGGCGCATCCTTATGGCGCTCAAGGCAGCCACGGCCGCCAGTAGGGCAAACAGGGCGAAATGAGCCAGCTTGCTTAGGTTTGCCCAGGGTTTCAGTTTGGCAGGCAGCAGTGCGTCCATATCGACCCAACTTAGCGCGGCGGGGGGCTCCACCGACTCAGGCCGGGGTAGTTCGGCCTGTGGCCCCAGGCTCTCAGCGTAGAACCGCTTCAACTCCTTGCCGAGCTCGAGCCTCAGCTCGCCAGGCATCAGGGTCCCGAGAAGGATCGCCGCGACCACCAGAGAGATGACCGTTGTGGCCAGAGCCCCCCCGACCCGGCGAAGCAGGGGACGTAGAAGCAGCAGCAGGAAGGCGCTCCACCCCAGTAAAAGCGACCGGCAAAGCCAGGGGTAGGCCGGTTTTTCCGCGACCTGATGCAGATTCAGATTCCGCACCCAGAGGGTGCCGGTTGCGCGGGGCAGCTGCAGCGAGACCCGCAGATCCCGGACACCATCAGGGTTCAGAGCAAAAATCTGCGTGTAGGTGCGCCAGTCATGATCTCCCGTCAGGGAAAAAACATGATGCGGCCCGGGGAGCCAGCGACCGCCTTCCCCGTGGCGGCTCAGCACCAGGCGGGCTTTCTCCCAGCCCCTGACGCCAGCAATGACTCCTTCGGTCCTGGCTTCGGCCGAAAGCCGCCAGAGCTGGGGCTTCTCAGGTGGATCAAAAATCTGGGCGAGCGAAACGCTCCCCTCCGGCTGCGCGAGCCGCAGGCGGACGGTCCCCTCGCCGGGGAAACTCACCGCCTCTTGCGGCACACTCATCTTCCATCCCAGTGCATTGTCGGAAAATCCTGGGTTCTTGAGCATCTGGGCGCCGACCAACTCATAGCGATCATAGGTGGTCGCCAGAAGCAGGGTCAGCAGGGCCATCAGAATGAAGAGGTTGTATTTTAGCAATCGGGAGACTCGCGACAAAAATTAAAAGGATGATGAGGAAGCTGTTGCTGCCTGCCGGGCGTTGCTACTGCCTGAAATGCTGCGGCTTTCAGCCGTGATCATTCAAAGGGGATATTCCCCAGACTTCGGGAACTGGTGAGTTTCTTCCTGATCGATCTCAATCGGTCAGGAAGGGCTCCCTGTCCCTGAGCGTAGAAGACGTTATTCCAGGACCAAAGGGGAAGTTTTGCATAGTAATAGGCCTTGATAGCCTTTTGGGTGAAAAAAGGGAGAAGACCGTCTTTAGCAGTACGGTTTGAACTTTCGGGATTGCCAACATCACCCTTTGCCAGAAAACGCTTCAAATGCACCCCGTGCAGGGGAGAGGATTCGCCCCCTGGTGCCCCCATGATTTGTTGCGCCAGAGCCCTGTAAACGCTGAGTTCGGTGCCGACCCTCTGCCGCTGTCCATCGCGTTGCCAGCTGTCCCAGTCGATCTCATCGCCATAGCGTTCGACAAGGGCCGCAAATTCTGCCAGCTGACGAAGGGAGACCTGGGAGCGGATATAATCACCTTCTGAGACCAGTGCATGAACAGCATTGTGCAGCAGGCGATCATGGGGACAAAGGACGTTGGTTGCAATGGCACCCAAATGCGTTCCCCGTCTGCGGGGCCATACGATATCCACCGGGCAAACGCGCCCGGCCTGGGAGTACGCAACTTTATAATGGATTTCGACCGCAACCGGGGTCCCGGGCTTGACGTGGCAATTGATATGGTGATGTCGCTCGTCGGTGGCCAGGCCCTCGGGCTCACGCCCCGGGTTTTCAACTTCCAGGTAGCCGAGATCAACCATGATTTGTCGACTTCGTTCAACGGCCTGGGCCTGAACGAGAATATCTAGATCCGCCATCACTCTTGCACCGGGATCCGCATAGAGGTCATCGCAAAAGGTCGCCCCCCCTTTGAGCAAAACAGCCTCGATACCCTCGCCCTGCATCGCCCCGAGCAGCTCTTCGAGCCCTGCCTTCATCTCAAGGTTGCGCTCGATGTTGGCCTGGTGAAGGTGGAATAAATATTCCTGAAGCTCCTCCGGTAATTCCGACAGGAGTGCGTCTTCTCTCAGGCGTACATACCAGAGAGGTGTACAGAGGTGCGTATTGGCCCTGTAGAGTAGCTGCCCCCAATTGACGCCACCCTGACGAATCAGAGAGCGCAGCGCTTCAATCGATCTCTCATTCTTGAAAGGTGAGAGAAAGTGGGCCAAAAGAGCAAAATCGTTATCAGGTTGCAAGCGCATTTAGACCTGTTTCTGCCTCGGGGTGAATCAGTTGCTCTGACGCTCTGACGCTGTTTTTTTACCCATAAACTTTCGCTCGGCCCATTGCCTGGCAACCATCCAGATAAATACCGGGTTGGTTTTGGCGTAGCGCTTCCACATGCGGCGGGGCTCCTGAACAATGCGATAGAACCACTCAAGACCGCTCTCCTGCATCCATTTAGGGGCCCGTTTGGTTTTGCCTGCGGCAATGTCGAAGCTGCCGCCTACCCCCATGCAGAAAGGCACCTGCATTGTTGGCATCCATTTTTTAAGAAATTTTTCTTTCTTGACTCGCCAATATGTACCAGGAGGAGGCCCCTCAAGGATTCTGCCTGTGGGGCACTCAATTGGATATGTTCCTTCGCTGTAATAGTTCCGAGCAGAAAGGTCAGACGAACTCCAGACCCCTCGCGGATCATTATCTGGATTGCTGTATCGCGCTTTCATTTCTTCGGTACGGGGTAGCAGTTCCGGCGTCCACTCGGCTGCATTTTTCGCGTAAACCAGCAGATAGTCATGGTCTTCGGAAAACTGACGAGCGGTATTCTTGGGAGAATATACTTTTTGCCAAATGCAGGTTGCCACAAAGTTCTCAGCCCCGAATATGTCATCCAGAATCATCCGCGCATGGTGTATCTCGTTGTCATCAAGGGTCATCCAGAAACTCCCCCGTTCGGACAACAACTCATAAAGCAACTTCAAACGCGGATACATCAGACAGGCCCACTTGTCGTGGCGCAGCATGTCTTCTTTGTTGATCGGATTGCTGGAAATCCAGTCCCGCATGATGGGGCTGTTGACGTTGTCGTTGTAGCACCAGTTTTCGTTGCCGGTGTTGTATGGAGGGTCGATGAAGATGCAGTCCACCTTTCCCGCGTAATGGGGGAGCAGGGCCTTGAGGGCGTGCAGGTTGTCGCCTTGAATGATGAGGTTGCCCGAGTCTTCGCCAATCGACTTGTCGGGGTGGGTGACAAGCGGCCGGTAAGGGACCGTCAGATGGTGGTTGTAGACGAACTCTTTCCCCTTGAAGTGCAATTCGGGCATAGCAATATAT
>JAAXQG010000102.1 GCA_012974445.1 Desulfuromonadales bacterium | reverse complement strand
TGACCTTATCAGCGAAAATCAGCGTGTATCAGCGGCCAAAAAGCCCTTAAAGCATTTAGCCGCAGATGAACGCCGATGGGCGCGGATCAAGCCTTAAGCTAAAGTAACTATTCAGTCAATGCTCACTGCCAGTATTGTTGTCTTCTCCTCCCCCATCAAGGGGAGGGAGATTGTTCAAAAATCAGAATTTGGACAACGTGCTGAACAGTTACTGATATTTTTTCATAAAGTGAACATCTGTTGAGATTTAGGTACGATTGTCGCTTAAGAGGAGGATTGCGCTGCTGTGTCATCTTAATGTTTGTGGCCGTTTAAAGGTTAGTGCTTTCAGATGACGAAGGGGGGCTTACCCCGAACTCAATTCATTGATGTAATGAGGAGGAGAACCGAATGGAAAACCTTGTACCGCCAGTCTTTGGAATTGCTGGCCTGATTGCAGCTTTCGTGGTCTACCGCATGGTCATGAGATACGATGCGGGGGACGAAAAAGTTTCAAAAATTGCCGCTGCCATTCATCTCGGCGCAATGGTCTTCATGAGGCGAGAATACAAGATGCTGGCGGGTTTTTCCGCTGTGCTGCTGATTCTGCTCCTCATCCTTCTCGGTCCAAAGACGGCTCTGGCCTTTCTGGTTGGGGCCGTCTGTTCGGCCACCGCAGGTTTAGTCGGTATGTATGCGGCCACCATGGCTAATGTTCGCACAACCACCGCAGCACACCTCAAAGGGGCTTCTGAGGCGCTTTCTGTTGCTTTTTTCGGCGGCTCGGTCATGGGGCTCAGTGTGGCTTCTATGGGGCTGCTGGGGGTAGGCGGTCTTTATTTCTTTTTTGGCGGAGATCCCGAAACGGCCCATACGATTCATGGCTTCGGCATGGGGGCCTCTACCGTGGCTCTTTTCTCCCGGGTGGGGGGGGGCATTTTTACCAAATCCGCTGATGTCGGCGCAGATCTGGTGGGAAAAATCGAGGCGGGAATTCCTGAGGATGACCCCAGAAACCCAGGCGTCATTGCCGATAATGTGGGGGACAACGTTGGAGACGTTGCGGGAATGGGCTCGGATATCTTCGAATCCTACTGCGGCTCGATGATTGCCACCATTGCCATGGCCTCCACCATGAGTGCGGGCTTACTCGCCACAATCGGATCTCGCGAGTCGTTGATGTTTCTTCCTCTGGCCCTGGCTTCAGGAGGCTTGATCTGCTCCATCATCGGGATCTTTCTGGTCAAGACCTTCTCGGGCAAGCGCCCTGAGGTGGCCCTGAGGGTCGGTACCATAGGCTCGACCCTTATTTTCATGGTGCTCGCTTTTTTCATTATCTCCATGTCCGGAATATCCGCCAAGGTCTGGGGCGCGGTTCTGGCCGGAGCCCTGGGCGGCATCATCATTGGTCTGGTCACCGAGTACTACACGGCAGGCACGCCCGTAGAGCGCATCGCCAAATCGGGGGAGACGGGGCCTGCAACGGTGATGATCACCGGGCTGGCGGTGGGAATGCAGTCCGTCGTCATTCCGGTCCTTACCATCTGTGGCATCATCTTTGTTTCAACCTCTCTAGTTGGACTCTATGGCGTGGGGATCGCGGCGGTCGGCATGCTGGCTACCGTGGGGATCACTATGGCGATTGACGCCTACGGACCCATAGCTGATAACGCCGGAGGAATCGCGGAGATGGGCGGGCTTGGTGAAGAAACCCGCAAAATCACCGACTCGCTGGATGAACTCGGCAATACCACCGCCGCCATCGGTAAGGGCTTTGCGATCGGGGCGGCTGCGCTGGCTGCCCTGGCCATCATCTCGGCCTTTGTCGAGACCGTTTCGCTTCATGTTCCGGACTTCAGTCTGGAACTCAATAACCCCACGGTGCTGATCGGCTTGTTCATCGGAGGCCTGATACCCTTTCTGATTGCGTCCATTACCATGACCGCCGTAGGGGAGGCGGCCTTTGAGATGATCAAGGAGATCCGTCGTCAGTTCAAGGAGATTCCCGGGCTGATGGAAGGCAAGGCCGAGCCCGACACGGCATCCTGTATCGATATCGCTACCACGGCTGCGCTTAAGAAGATGATTCTTCCGGGTGCTATTGCCGTTGCCGCTCCGATGGTTATCGGATTCGGATTCGGAGCCGAGGCTCTGGGGGGGATGCTCGGCGGGGCGCTGCTGTCCTGCGTACTTCTGGCGCTCATGATGGCCAATTCTGGAGGCGCCTGGGATAACGCCAAAAAGTATGTTGAAAAAGGAAATCTGGGGGGAAAGGGTTCTGACGTTCACAAGGCTGTCGTCGTCGGAGATACTGTCGGAGACCCTTTCAAGGATACCAGCGGACCCTCCATGAATATCCTGATCAACGTCATGGCGATTGTCAGTCTGGTCATCGCGCCCCTGCTGAGCTGAGGTGGATTTGGGGGGGACTCCCCCGAGGAACTGATGTCATGAGATGAATTTAGAGGCTTGTCTGGTTGGCGCCTTGCATATTGCCCTAATGTTTGAAGTTGGCCGCTGCAAAATCTGGTTTTTGCAGCGGCCATTTTTTATGCCGCCTTGGGGAGGCTCCGGACAGTGGCTGCGGTCTCTTGTTGCGAACTGTTCACTCCATCAGTTGCCTGAACTCTTCTACGACGCCCCTGAGCTCCGTAACCTCCTGACGCAGCGTCTCCAGCTCCTTCTCCAGCCGCTCGATTCTTTCGGCAGAGCCTGCAACATCCTTTTGCTCCGGAGAGGCGGCGTTGATCTGCGGCTCTCCCCCGAAGAGCTGGGCGTAGCGGCACTCCTTCTGTCCGGGCACCCGGGGCAGTTGCGTAACTAGAGGCGGTTGCCGGTCCTGGAGGCTCTGAAGCGTATCCTCCACCTGGCTCAGGTCGCTGAAATCGACCATACGGCTCGCCCGGGTGCGCAGCTCTCCGAGGGTCTGAGGCCCCCGCAGAAACAGCTCGGCAATCAGGGCCAGTTGTTTGGGGTCGAGTTGAAATTTTTCCTTGAAAAAGTGCCTGAATTTAGGGACGCGACTTCCTTCGCTGGTGGCCAGCAGGGCGAATTGTTTACGCCGCAAGCTGTCCAGTGCCGTGATGACCTCTGTCTCCGTGAGGCTGAGTACCGGGTCACGATTGGATTTCTGGTTTGTGGCGTTGGTCAGGGCGTTCAGGGTCATCGGGTAGGTATCAGGCGTGGTCGTCTCTTTTTCGATCATGCATCCGGCAACGCGGATTTCGATGGGATTGATCTCAAATTCCATAAGTTCTCCTGACTCGTAGGGATTTTGTATTTTACGGCGTCACATGAATGAATGGCAACTCGAATCATCTCCTGTGCTACTCTTGAACAGAAACGATGATGCACTAGCCCGATTATCGGAATATGGCTTCGCAATATATCAGGATAGACGATGACGACTTCCACCGATTTACTCGATCAGCGTTTTGTGGCCAGACAGCCCATACTGGATCGCGATAAAAATATCTATGGATATGAACTTCTGTTTCGATCGGGGTTTCAGAATTATTTTGATTTTCCCGATCAGGACAAGGCGGCCATCCGTCTGATCGCAGACAGTTTCCTCCTTTTCGGTGTGGAGGAGCTCACAGGTGGGGCGAAGGCATTCGTTAATTTCACCGCTGAAACTCTGACCATGGATTTCGGCACCGTGCTTCCGCCCGACTATGCCGTGGTAGAGCTTCTCGAGACGGTTGAGGCGAGCAAGCAAACTCTGGATGCCTGTCGAAGGCTCAAAGATTTGAATTTTACTTTGGCGTTGGACGATTTTGTTTATCGCCCCGAACTTTCGCCGCTGCTTGAGCTGGCCGACATCGTCAAAGTCGATGTGCTGGAAACCTCCCTCGAAGAACAGTTGCACCTGGCACAGACCCTGTTGCCGCAGGGCAAGGTGCTGCTGGCCGAAAAGGTCGAGACACTGGAGGTCTTCGAGCGAACCCGGGACATGGGTTACAGCCTTTTTCAGGGATATTTTTTTTGCCATCCCGTTGTTTTGACCCGGCGGGATATTCCTACCTTCAAACTTCATTATCTGAAAATGCTGCAGCAGGTTCATGACCCCGAGATGGATTTTCAGGATCTCTCCAGAACCATCCGCAGTGAAATCTCCCTCAGCTACAAATTGCTCAAGTACGTCAATTCGGCGGCCTTCTCCCTGCGCCATAAGGTTCGAAGCATCGAGCAGGCACTTGCGCTGATCGGGGAGAAGGATATCAAGATATGGGTGTCCTTATTGTCCCTGACCGGCATGGCCGAAGACAAGCCTTCAGAGCTGGTGGTCTGTTCTCTCGTGCGGGCGCGGGCTTGTGAAATGATGGCGCCTCTGATCAATGCAGCTTCGAGACGGGCCGAGTTTTTTCTCATGGGGCTTTTTTCGCTGCTTGATGCGATTCTGGACCGTCCGCTGGAGGAGGTCCTGGCAGAGATACCGATTCCCGACGATGTCAGAGATGCCCTGCTGGATAAGGAAGGTCGATTGGGTGATTTCTTACGTATGATTGTTGCGCTGGAGCGGGGCGATTGGAAGCGGATGATGTCTCTGGCCGAATCACTGGGGTTGGAAGATGCAACCATGGCAAATTTGTTTGTCGAGTCAATCCGATGGGTTAATCTGCTTTACGTGGATGAACATTGAAGAGGAAATGAAATTTTAAATTCAGCTTTCTGCAGGTTCTCTTAGCTCAACGGTAAAGGTACTTCCTCCCCCTGAAGTCTCCTCGCAATAGGCTAGGCCATCGTAGTGCCTGGCAATTTTCCTGACGGTCGCCAATCCTATGCCACTTCCTGAAGTCTTCTGCCCCTGTGTTCCCCTGGCAAAAAGTTCAAA
>JAAXQG010000258.1 GCA_012974445.1 Desulfuromonadales bacterium | reverse complement strand
TCGGGGAAGACTTCTCTGGCATACTGGTAGGCGGTTCCGGAAGTGATAATGCCGATCTCGCCTGAGCCTTCTTCGACCTGATTGAAGCTCTGGGTACAGGCCCACTGCTTGAGCTTGAGGATACGCTCTTCCACATCATAATGACGCTTGCGGGCATTGCCGGGCAGCATGACGAACTTGGCGGGGTTGCGCTCCAGCACGGCGGCGGGAAGCTCCTCCACCTGGTCTTCCAGGTAGGTAATGGTCTTGGAATGGGAGATGCGGGTATTGCTGCGCAGCAGCACCGGGGTGTCAAACTGCTCACTGATCTCGAAAGCGAGACGGGTAAAGCGGCGTGCCTCATCGCTGTCTGAAGGCTCAAGCATGGGAACCTTGGCGAACTTGGCGTAGTTGCGGCTGTCCTGCTCATTCTGAGATGAGTGCAGCTCAGGATCATCAGCGACCACGATGACCAGCCCGCCCCGAACCCCGGTATAGGAGAGGGTAAACAGGGGATCGGCCATGACGTTGAGCCCGACGTGCTTGGTCGTTACCAGCGCCCGGGCACCGGCGAAAGATGCCCCGATACCCACCTCGAGAGAGACCTTTTCGTTGGTCGCCCAGGATGAGTTGATTTCGGGATATTTGACTATGTTTTCGAGAATTTCAGTACTGGGGGTTCCGGGGTAGGCCGATGCGACCTGTACGCGGGCCTCAAAGGCCCCCCGGGCTATGGCTTCGTTGCCTGAGAGAATAGTTTTTTCCATAAGACCTTCCACTGATTAGATTTCTATAAAAAGAAACAGCTAAAACACAGGTTTGCATACGGATAAAGAGTCCCGAATATAGAGAACTCATCTGAGCTTGTCAACGAAGTCCGAAGCAGTATTTAAGCACTCTGAGAGCCCGGAATCACAGGGATAAAAGACACTGCATGCCCAGTGGGCATAAGTGGTTGAATCTAGGGCTGAGACATACAAATCTCAGCCCTGCCGCTCCCTCTGCGCAAGCAGGGGAATTCAGAAATCAAAGAGCTCATAACTCAGAAACAAAAAGAGGACTTTCCCCCATGGCCTCAGGAGAAAGTCCTCTTTATTTTCTTTACTGCCAGCTCAGCTTGGCTACCAGAGCGATTCGTCGCCAGGCCACATCAGCAGATACAACCGACTATTTAGCTCCGACCACAATCTTGGAGAGATTAAAAGTGTGATCACCGATCTTTTCATAGTTGTGAAGCATATCGGTAAAAATCAAACCCGAGATAACAGTGCATTCCCCGGTGTTGAGTCTCTGAATATGATTGTTTCTGAAGGACGATTCAAGATCGTCAATGTGAGACTCCATCTGATCTGCCTTCAGGGCAATGGTCGTATCGCGACGCTCAATGGCCTCAATCAGAAAGGCGAGGAATTCACGGGCCCTGGTAGAGAGCTCAAGTAACTCGGCATTGCCCAGCTCAGAGAAGCTCACCTTCTCAGTCTTCATTTTCAGAGCCAGTTCCCAGAGATTCTCACAGTGATCCCCCACACGCTCCAGGTCATTGACCATATGCATCATTCCGGCGATGTCTCTGGATGCATCCTGACTGATCGACTGCTGGGACAAGGTAACAAGAAAGTCGGTAATTTCTTTCTGGAGCAGATCGATGAGCGATTCCATTTTCTCCAGACGCTGTATGCGCTTGGGATCTAAATCAGCATAATACGCCTGCGTCTCATCGACCATCTCTAGCGCAAGGTCCGCCATGCGCTTCACCTCGCTCCTGGCCTGTCCGAGCGCAATCGGTGGAGTATTGAGAACACGGTTATCAAGATACTTGAGTCGAAACTCCATTTCGACGTCATCACCGCGAATCACAAAAGTTGCTGCCTTGGCCAGTAACCCGATAAAGGGAAGGAAAACAATCACGTTGATAATATTGAACAACGTATGAGTATTAGCGATGTGACGGGCAATAAAAGGCTTATCCCCGATGGTAACTCCCAGGGCCTTGGCCTCCTCTGCTGACCGTGCGATAAAGTTGGCATCCCCCGGCGTAATACTCGATATGAATGACATGAAGTACGGCATGAGCAAAATCATATAAACCGTACCGAGAAAATTAAACAGAAAGTGAGCAAAGGCGGTGCGACGAGCCGCAACGTTGGTGCCTATGGCGGCGAGATTTGCCGTGACCGTTGTGCCGATATTCTCCCCGAGGATCAAGGCGATGCTGGCTTCGAAACTCAGAACACCACTGGAAGCAAGGGCGACGGTGATACCGATGGTTGCGCTGCTACTCTGAACGATCACCGTCAGGATGGCGCCGATAAGCACCCCCAGGAGAGGATTATCACCCACCAGGGTGAAGAATTGGCGAAATTCCTCGCTACCCTTAACGGGATCGAAAGCCCCCTTCATGGTGCTCAGACCGAAAAAAAGAATACCGAACCCCAGAAGAATCTCGCCGAAATAGACGTATTTTCTGTTGCTGGCAAAAAGCTTGATGGCGGCGCCAACCCCAATGGCCGGCAACGCAAATTTAGTTACCTTGAAGGCAATCAGCTGGGCCGTTATCGTGGTGCCCACATTGGCCCCCATGATAACGCCAATAGCCTGCATCAAAGACATCAGTCCGGCGTTGACGAAACCGACCACCATGACCGTTGTTGCACTGGAAGACTGAATGATTGCCGTAACAGCAATTCCGACGAAAGTTCCGATGAGCCTGTTATTAGTCAGGGCACTAAGGATTTTTCTCATCCGACTACCGGCAAGCTTCTGGAGCCCTTCGGACATGATCTTCATGCCGAAGAGAAACAGACCTAGACCACCCATGAGACCGAAAATCAGTTTCTGATTTAACAGAATAGAGGTCATAGGACCCTCCGTTTTTAGGATTTATTAAGCTAAAAAAGGGTGATTTCGGTCGGGGACTATAGGGTATCAGCCCCTACTTTTCAACTGAAAAGGGGAAGAGAAAATCTGCCGAGGTTTCAGATGAAGGCTTGTCCATATATACGCGGATCTCAAAGCGTTTTTTTGATAAAATATCGGAAACAAAATAAAGATGCCCCTCAATAGCCGTGCCGGGCAAAACGGATTCATCGGGCAAAGCGGAAGTATAAACATCCTGAGGGTAATTGGAGGCGTAGTAGGGCAAAGAGCTGTCAAAGGTATTGAAGAAAGAGGACTTTTCCTTGTCCTGCAAATAGTAATATCCGACATAGGGATAGGGGATCAGATACTGATTATCTTTCTGAACAATGGACTGGATTTTCTCCGGTGAAATCGGCTTTACGGCAACGCCTTCGGAATCCACAAGATAGTAAGAGTCCTGTGACAGATTGAGAACCTCCTTACGATGGTTTTTGACCCTGACATAAAAAGATGAAAGATTATCGACCATTCGATAGGGAGCGACCTCGAGATCTCCAAGCTGCACCATAATCTCCACCCCCTGGACGTTCTGGGTAATCGATTTGGACTTAAGATTAACAATCCCCGAAGCATCCGGTGCTGGCGAGACCACAGGAAGACAGGCCGAGAGAAAGCCAGCGCAAATCAGTATAGAAACCTTAATAAAAAGATTAACCTTGTGCATGTGACCTCCTCAGACTACTCGACAGCCCCGAGAGCAAAAAGCATCATCTCGCGATATTCATCACTGTTCTGCCTTAGCCTCAGACTGAAAGTTCTCATAATATTCTTCATGACAATGAGTCCAAGATGTTCGAATTTCTCACAAAAGAGCTCGAAGTCTTCCCTTGAAAGACTCAGCAAACGGGCATCTTCCGTAACCCGAGCCGTAGCGGCTCTACTTGCCCCTTCAATGACGGCCATCTCGCCGAAGAGATCGCCTGGACCAAGGTCAGCCAGGGTGCGCTCGTCCCCTTCAGCGAGCATTCGAGAGATACGAATTCTTCCATGCACCAGGAGATAGAGCCTTTCGCCCGGCATATTTTCAATAAAAACCGTCGTGCCTGCAGAAAAATACTTCTCTGAAAAGGACTTCAGGAAAACATCGATTTCTTCTTTTTGAAGCCCTTTGAAAAAAAGGCTGTTTTCGAACAGCTCTTCGGGAACCGCTGACATCAGAGTCTACCTAGCCATAAGTATAGGGACAATGTCCCCCTTGGTTTCAAAAAGGTTATCATAAAGAATGATTTCCACGCGGTCACCCGGAGATGAAGTCCGGGATGCGAGATGCGCCGTGATAAAGGGAGGCATTTCAATTTCATACCTTGACCGGATATATTCAACCACCACCTGCGCCCTTTTTGCCGAAAGGGACCAGTCATGCACTTCACCCTTGCGGGTAAGGGAAAAACCCTCTATTCGGATAAGCTTTTCACCATGATTAAGCTTTTTGAGTTTAGAGGAAATTCCGTCTATAAGCTGGCGAGCATCGGCATTGAGCCTTGAGGAACCATCTGAAAAAGATACGACCGCAAGCGTACTGCCCTGCGGAGCAGGCGAAAGGGACTCTACCTGCCCCATAGCCACTACAGGAAGAAAGACCAGCGCAAAGAACAAAAGCCCCCACCTCATGTTCATCACTCGTCCACGGGTTTCAGTAAGAGAACCTCAACCCTGCGGTTCACACTACGCCCATCAGGGCGAAGATTATTGAGTTGAGGCTCAAGCTCACCCGCTCCCTGAACGACAACACGGTTCCTGCCCCCGCCGAGATTTTTAAATATCTCCCCAGCAACTTCCTTGGCCCTTTGAAGGGAGAGGCTGCGATTGAACTCCTGGGGCCCTATAGCATCGGTATGGCCAGAAACCATGACCATCAAGTCTTCATCGCCACGCTTGAGTGCTTCGAGAATCTCGGCAAAGGAGTCTTTCCCTATCTCAGTATAGTGGCTCTCGTTGTAGGGGAAACTTCCGGCTGGTGTCACAAACTTCTCAAAAACTTCTGTCAAAACCGCCTTCTTCGTCACCCTGAACTCTATGGTCGAAGGTTTACCCTTCGTTGTCCCCTCGGCACTGGAAAGTTCAAGCAGCAGACTGTCAGATGATGCCCCCTTGCTGGCCTTGACAAAACGTACTGCCGGCTCTGGCGAAGCAACAGCCTTCGGGGATACAGCCTCAATAACAGTGGGGGCCGGGACAGGGATATTTAACCGGGTCGAAGAGGCATCTTCTTTTCTGATCACCTCGATTTCGACTCTTCTATTACGTTCACGTCCTGAAGCTTTCAGATTATTCTCCAGCGGATCAGACTCCCCGGCACCCACAACATCGATGAGCTCTGGATTGAGCCCCTGCTGCTGACTAAGATGATCAGCAACACCAGATGCCCGTTCTACGGAGAGAGCCCTATTATAGGCCGCAGCCCCAACGCTGTCGGTATGTCCCACAACCCGGATCCGGCTCCACTGTCCTGCGTTGCGCTCAAGCCACGCGGCAACTGCCGAAAGCTCAGAATCAAGAGACCCTGGAAGGGCCTTGAGGTCGTAGGAGAAAGAGACAGCGGGGAAGCTGAAACTTCTGAGAATTTCAGCCCCAACTTTGGCAACAGAAGCGGGGGCGGCTACCGGAACCGCAACGGATACAGGCAACAAGGAAGAGACAGAAACCACAGGCGCTGCAATGGGAGCACCCAGCGGCACTATGGGAGAAGCCTCTTGCGTAACTACCGTCTCCCGGATCGCTGATGCAGCCCCAGGGTTGCCTGCTGCGCCGTTGCGAGCCGGTTTCAGCGATACCTTACCCTCTTGAAGCATCGGGATATCCGAGGCGATGGCGACCTTAGAGGTGGTCTTCATATTATTGAAACTGACGGCCTTCGGTACAAATGCATCCCCCTCAGGGACCAGGACCAACAACTCGACCCGACGATTCTTCTTCCTGCCCTCAGGGTTGGCATTGGAACCCATGGGCTCAGACTCACCAGCCCCCTGAACAAAAAGCCTCGCCGGATCTATACCTTCATTCAGCACCAGATAAGAAGCAACCTGAACCGCTCTTCCGAGAGAGAGCTTTTCATTGTAGGAGGCAGAACCGACACTATCAGTATGGCCGACGACCTTCATGGCGAACCACTTGTTATCTTTTCTAAGCCACTCGGCAACCCGTGCAAGCTCCTTCTTGCCCTCATCGCTGAGCTCGGAGAGGTCATAGGAAAAGGCAAAGTCAGGGAAACGGAATTTTTTATACAGGGAAGCTACAGTGGGCTCGGAGACAACAGCAGCTGCCTTCGACAGACCTTCGGCAGAAGTCGCCGGAGAAATGGACGAAACAGCCTGTGCCCGGGTCAGGGAACTTCCCGGGATACTCAGACGATCCGAAGGCTTAACCAGGACCGCCCGTTTCTTCTCCTCAGCCTCCATGACTTCCAGAGAGGTCACCGGAGTTGCCGAAATCGGCCTCACCTTGGGCACCAGCGGCGTCAGGGCCTTGAACTTGGAGACCTTGACCGGCTCAGGCTCACTGACTTCGATCACCTTCTCAACTGCTCTCTTGATGGGGACCTGGTAGGTTCCAATGCCTTGACAGGAAGAGAAGCCAACGATCGCTCTCCAATCGGGAGAACCATCGGTCATTCCAAACCCGAGGCTGGAGTTGAGAGTCAGATGAGGGGAGAGATAATACTGAAAGCCTACAGAGGCTTCCTGGCGACCTTCGGTACCTGGGATTTTTGCTGAATAATCCTCAATCTCTGCGATAAGTCGGAGGCGTTCGGAGGGATAGAACTCGATGCCACCAGAGTAGATCGTCTGACTGTCATAACTTACGTTAGCCGAAGAAGATACAGGCTGCTCGTTGTCAAGGTAACCACCGCTGAGGTGAAGCCCGAGCCTCTTGAATCTATAGCTGGATATAAGGCGGTATTGATAGTTGGTTAATCCATCAAGATCAGGGTCAAGATCGTTGATTGTATTCTGAACCTGACCATCAAGAGCAATTTTGAAGGCTGAACTACGCTTACCGACGAACCTGAGCTTCATGCCTAATGTTGCAAACCCCTTGTCACTCAGGGCTTCATCTCCATTAAAAAGCAGATTGGGAAAAGAGCCATAGGCTTCCCAGAAAGTTCCAAGGCCCAGAGTCAAGCTGAAGGGGATCAACAGCAGGTCGGACTCTTCCTGAGAGGAGGAGTCTGTCCAAAGTCCCATGCAGAAATTTCCTGCATTCAACGTCTCAGCAGTGGGTGTTAAAATCAACCCAGTTGCGCCACACTGAGAGGGAGTTGTAGCCGCATTGGCCAATCCCGGTGTGGCGATAAGAAACGCTAAAGAAGAAATAGTAAATAAACGACGCATAACCTCATTTCTTACGAAAATTGACGTTATATATAAAAAAGATATAATCAAAAAAGAAAGCAAAAACTGCGGATGAGCACAGCTGCGACCTGACCTATCGAACGAAGCAGGTGATCAAAACATAAATTTGAAAAAAAATCACGTCATAGCGCACAGCAAATCACCCACCACTCAAAACAAGAGTTAAACACAGAAAAAATAAGTAAAAAAAATAAGCCTTAAATCCATGCAGTTAGAGTGACTACGAATCACCCGGCGGAAAAAAGGAATGCTCCACCCTCAAATCCTACCAACATTAGAACAATAAACATGCCACTCACCCGGCACGCAGACAAAAAAAAGACCCTCCGATCCATACGGAGAGCCCTTGAAATACCGACAGAAAGATTCTAGCCGTCTACGCGATCTCGGAGTTCCTTGCCGACCTTGAAGAATGGAAGTTTCTTGGGTCTTACCTGAATAACCTCCCCGGTCTTCGGATTGCGACCGGTATATGCATCATAATGCTTAACGACAAAGCTTCCAAAACCCCGTATTTCAATTCTTTCACCGCGAACCATGGCCTCAGCAAGAGAGTCAAATATGAGATTTACAACCTCATCAGCCTTCTTATAGGTAAGGATCTTCTCATCGGAGAGCACTTCAACCAGTTCTGACTTATTCATCGGACCCCCTGAATGCTTTGAAATTACAGGACTTTTAATTGTTGAAATATACTGAACTATAAATCGATGTCAACTGCCCGTGAGAAAAAAACTAAATCGTTGTGAAAGGAGAGAGAGTCCAAATCACTTTGGCATCTGTTTCGCCCATATTTTCCCAGCAATGAGGAAGATGAGATTTAAAGAAAAGACTGTCCCCTTTTTTAAGCAAATGAACCTCATCCACAATAACAACCCTGAGCACTCCCTCCAAAACTATGATTAACTCATCGCCGGGGTGGTACATGGGGCTGCTTCCGCTGACACCGCCGACGGGGATGGTGCAGAGGAAGGAGGAAAACTGAGGATCCCGAAGCCCGGAGGTATAAGATTCGGTATGCATATTTGACTCGTCATCATAGACCGTCTTATCTCTTTGCCCGGGGGAGGAAAAAACAACCTCATGGGTTGTAGTAACCTCCTCCACGAAATAATTTACGCTCTTGTTGAAGACTCGAGCCAGTTTCATCAGAATCTCAATGGAGGGAATAGTCAGCCCCCTCTCGATTCGGGAAATCATATTGGATGAGACCTGGGACTGGAGCGCCAGCCCCTGAATGGTCATATCATTTTTCAACCTGATGGCCTTGAGTTTCTTGCCTACGATTTTCTTCAAACGCATTGTAATATCACCACTCAATCTAGATTAGGAGCAGGAGAGACGACCCAGAGAACGAGGGTTTTTCCTTCAGCCCTGTTTTCCCATCGATGAGGCAAACCCGCCTTGAAACTGAGGGAATCGCCTTTATCCAGCAGATACTGGCCACCATCAACTTCAAACAGTATTGAGCCCTCAAGGACCATGGCAAACTCTTCACCCGTATGCACCATGTTTCCATCGCCGCTGCTGCAGCCCGGTTCCAGAGTATCGTAAAAGACCGAAAAAGAAGGATCTCTCAGCCCTTGACTCAAGCTGATGATCTGGTGCTTGTCTTCAAAAAAGAAGATTGGCTCTCCTCCCCCTTTGCGTACATGAACGACGGAGCTGCCTTTTTCAGCCTCTTCTACGAAGTAACTCAGACTCATGCCGAAGGAATTGGCCAATCTCATCAGTACTTCAACCGAGGGTACCGTCAGTCCACGCTCGATGCGTGAAATCATATTGGATGACACACTGGAACGGGCAGCCAGGACCTGAATCGTCATATCATTTTTGAGACGGGTCTCCTTAAGTTTCTTACCTATGAATTTTTTTACCATTAAAAAGAACACTCCATTCATGAAAATATAATGGCGTTCTACCACCAGAGAGACTGATTGTCAACTAGATATGATAGTGTTAATACACAAATGGTATCCTCCGCTGTTAACCTCTCGCAAACTTCCGGTTGACAGCGGAGGATACCATTTTTTATAAAGGTATGCGTTTTAGATGACTCCACCCGAGAAAGAGAGCTATAAAAATGAATCTTGATTTTATCCAGATCGCCGATGAGATCATCCAGGGCCGCCCCCTCGAACTCGATGAGGCCCGAGAGATCCTGAAGGTCACAGGTTGGCAGATGACAGCGATGCTTGCCGGTGCCCAGAAGATAAGGGAACATTACCTGGGACCCGATATTGAGCTGTGCAGCATCATCAACGCCAAGTCGGGGCGCTGCGGAGAGGACTGCGCTTTTTGCGCCCAGTCCTCTCACCATAACACCCAGGCCCCGGTCTACCCCCTCAAATCCCGCGAAGACATTCTTGCCGGTGCCATCAAGGCGACCGAAGAGGGTTCCCACTGCTATGGTATCGTTACCAGCGGTACCAGGGCTGAACCGGGGGCCGAGTTTAACCAGATTCTGGCATCCATTTCAGATATTCGAAAAAAAACTCCCATCGAGCCCTCGGCCTCCTTGGGCATTCTGGACGAACTAAGTGCTCGCGCCCTTGCCGAGGCCGGCTGCGTGACCTACCACCACAACCTGGAGACTGCTCGCAGCTTTTTCCCCCATATCTGCACCACACATAGCTACGAGGAGGATGTCGTCACCGTACTGCTGGCCAAAGCCTCGGGGATGAAGGTCTGCTGCGGAGGTATTTTTGGTCTCGGAGAAACGGGGGAGCAGCGGATCGAATTTGCGCAGACCCTTTGTGAACTGGATGTAGATTCGGTCCCTCTGAACTTCCTCAATCCTATCGAGGGAACTCCGCTTGAGAACCAGGATGATCTAAGCGCTCTGGAATGCCTCAAAACTATCGCCCTGTTTCGCTACATGCTGCCGCGCAAGCGCATCAGCGTGTGCGGAGGCAGAGATAAAAATCTTCGGGATCTCCAGTCCTGGATTTTCGCAGCTGGAGCCAGCGGCACCATGATCGGTAACTACCTGACGACCACAGGGCGCGATCGGGACGCCGATCTGCAGATGTTCAGGGATCTGGAGGTAGGAATCAATGCCTGCAAATAAACTGTCCTGTCCCGGTCTTTTTGTTACCGGCACCGATACCGGCGTCGGAAAAACAGTTGTCGCCTCCGCCATCGCCCACTGGTTACAGCAGAAAGGACTTCGTGTCGGAGTCATGAAGCCTGCAGAAACAGGAGTCAATGATCCCGCAGGACTCGGCCCTGACGCCACACTTCTGCGCTGGGCCAGTGGCACCGACAGCAGCGCTGAAGACATCTGCCCCTATCGCTTCAAGGCTCCCATGTCGCCAGATTCCGCCGCAAAACGCGAAGGGATCCGCATCGAAATAGACCGGCTGATGCTGACTGCACGCAGCCTGTCTGAAGCCCATGATTTCATGATCATCGAGGGGGCCGGAGGTCTTATGGTTCCCTTAAGCGGAGGCTGGCTGGTAGCTGACTTCGCCCTGATGACCGGACTTGCGTTGCTCAGCGTTGCCCGCCCCGATCTCGGAACAATTAACCACAGCGTACTGACAGCTTTCGCGGCGCGGCAGCTGGAAATCCCTCAGGCAGGGATCATGATCAATGCCATGCCCAAGGATCCGGATATGGCCATGCAGGATGCTCCCCACGCCATTTCATCACTGGCCGGAGTAGATCTGCTGGGGGTTTTACCTGAAGTGGAAGGGGACAATAAAGAAAAGGTGCGCCAGATTTCGGCCCTGCTTGAGAGCCAGAGTCTTCTTCCGCACATCATAAGATCCTACGGATTGGATCTTTAGCTGCGGTCTAAAAATCGGGAAATCAATAACGCAGCACCGATTCCTACAGAATTAGCAAGAAGATCGTAGAGTTCGGCGTTTCGGGTCAGGGTGAAACTGGCCTGGAGAATCTCCACCAGGGCGCCGAAGAGAAAGGTAGATATCGCCGAAACAGCCAAAGGGTGACGGATACGCATCCCAAGGCTTTGAAAAAACCGTAAAACTAGAACGCAGGCTACAGCGTAGCCAAGAGTATGATAGAGCTTGTCGACCCCCGCTATGGGGATCTCGACAAGCTCTATGCGTTCAAGCAGTGAACCGACGAGAATGGCGCCTAGCCACAGAAAAGCACTGACAAAACGAAGAATGACACAGACACGGCAGATAACTGCGTCACCACCGCGTTCCCTCGCCGGAGAATTTCCCTGCGGCTGTGAGACCTTTGAGTCCAGGTTCACTTCATTAGTGCCGAGGCGCTGTCATAGAGCACCACATGCTGCACGTAGGGCTGGATGCCGATTTTCTCCCCCGCCGAATGCTCGCAGTGACTGGGAACCAGGGCAAGCACCTGGTCTCCGTTTTCCAGCCGAAGAGAGTAGAGGACATTGGCCCCCCGGAATGTCCGGCGAAGCACCTCGGCCTTGACCGCGCTGCTGTCATCATGCACCACATCTTCGGGACGAATCAGAACCGAGACCGAAGAGCCTTCCGGTCCCTCTAGCTCCACCCCTCCGCAAAGCATCCCCAGCCCCGTCTCAACTCCGCGTCCCATGCGAACCTTCCCGGGAAGCAGCACTCCCTCCCCGACAAACTGGGCCACAAAGGGGGTTGCTGGACGATGGTAGATGCTGTGGGGAGTATTCCACTGCTGCATCTCTCCCCGGTCCATAACTCCGACCTCATCGGCCAGAGCGAAGGCCTCACTCTGATTGTGGGTGACGATCAGGGCCGTTATACCGAACTCCTTCAGAATGTCCCGCACCTCCATGGAGAGGCGCTCACGCAGCGTCACATCAAGATTGGAGAAAGGCTCATCCATCACCAGCAACTCCGGACGAAGAGCCAGGGAACGGGCCAGGGCGACACGCTGCTGCTGGCCTCCCGAGAGTTCGTGGGGAAAGCGATTATGCGTCTCCCCCAAACCAACCATGTCCAATATTTCATTGATCCGTATAAGACGCTCCGAGCGCTCCATTCCCCTGAGGCCGAAGGCAACATTGTCGAAGACGGAAAGATGGGGAAAGAGGGCATAGTCCTGAAACACCATGCCTACAGAACGCTTCTCCGGCGGCAGGGTCCACCCCTGGCGACTGACCAGTTGTTTATTAAGATGAATCTCCCCCCCCACCAGAGGCTCAAAGCCGGCAATAGCCCTGAGTATGGTGGTCTTGCCGCAACCACTGGCGCCGAGAAGGCATCCGATCTGTCCTTTTTTCAGACTGAAGGAGACAGATTTGACAACCATCTGTCGATCATAGGCCAGCGAAATATTCTTCAATTCCAGAATCGGTTTACTCATGAGATCTTCATCTTTCGTAAATCCAGGTGGAGCACTATTTTTCTGAACTTTTAATAAGAAGGAAAATGGGAATCAGACCGGCCAGCACCAGAATCACCGACGGTAGCGCCGCCCTCTCCCACTCCCCTTCCGAGGTGAGTTCAAATATTTTGACCGAGAGAGTATCCCAACCGAAGGGACGAGTCATCAGGGTGATAGGCATCTCTTTCATGATATCGACAAATACCAGGGATGCCGCCGTCATCACCCCGCCCCGAACGATGGGGAAGTGAATGCGCTTAAGAATGGAAAGACCCCGCATACCCATAAGTCTTGCGGCCTCATCAATACTCGGTGTCACCCGGTGCATGGAACTGTCGATGGAATTATAGCCTGCGGCCATAAATCGCACCAGATAGGCGATAAGCATGATGAGCACGGTACCGTTGATAAGCATCCCGATTTTAACACCGAAGAGATCCCGGGCCAGAGCGATAATGAGATTATCCAAAGCGGCTACGGGGATAAAAATACCCACGGCCAGAACCGTTCCGGGAAGAGCGTACCCCAGGGTCGAAATACGAACCAGAGCGCCTGTGAGCTTGTCCGGGTTGCGGCGGCGAGCATAGGCCAACACCAGCGCAAGCAGACATATCAGAAAAGAGCCACTCAAGCCCAGAGACAGTGAATGCTGGAGCCACTGAAAATACCGGGGGCTGAATTCCAAATGATAGATTTCCAGGGACCAGATACAGAGCTGGACCGTCGGAATGATAAACGCGATAGAGAGGATAAACAGGGCAAACAGAAAAGCCGCCCAACGCATCAGAGGCCCCAGGACGATTTTCTCTCCCGTGCCCTGCCCTTTTCCGCTCGGGGTGAAGCGCATGCGCGAACGCATCTGCCGCTCGACAAAAATAAGCACCGAAACGATCAACACCAGAATGGACGAAATCTGGGCTGCGGCTGCCAGGGAAAAGAAGCCGAACCAGGCCTTGTAAATGGCCGTGGTAAAGGTGTCATAGTTAAAGATGGAAACCGCACCGAAGTCCGCCAGAGTCTCCATCAATACCAGCGTTACGCCCCCGGCAATCCAGGGCCTGGCCATGGGCAGAGCTACACGGAAAAAGCCGCTGGTGCGGCTGTGCCCCAGGGACTGAGCAGCCTCCAGGGCGCGGCGCCCCTGGGTCAAAAAGGCGTTTTTTGTCAGAAGATAGACATAGGGATAAAAAGCCAGGGACATGACCAGAATGACGCCGCCGGTGGAGCGAAAATCCGGGAACCAGGCACCGCTGCCAAACCAGCTGCGGTAGAGGGTCTGAACCGGACCGGCGTAATCGAGAATACCCAGACTGGCAAAGGCCAGAACGTAGGTCGGCATGGCCAGGGGCAGCAGCAGGGACCAGGAGAAAAACTTTCTTCCGGGAAACTCACAAACCGCAGTGAGCCAGGCGAAGGTCACGCCCAGCACGATGGTGCCGGTGGAAACCCCGAGGACAAGCCAGAGGGTATTGAGGAAAAGTTCTGAGAGTACGGTCTCGAAGAGATGGGTCCAGATTCCGCCTGCCGGGGTCAGCCAGGAGCAGAAAATAACCCCCAGGGGGATGATCACAAAAAGAGAAACGATGAAGGCACTGAGCCTCCATCCGTTCAGAAAAAAACGTCTAAAAAAAGAGGCGGAGGTGCCCGCAGGGGGCACCTCCTCCATCTGTGTTGCTGCTGAATGATCCATCTGGAGTTGAAACTCCCGGGTCTGAAGATTTGTTAGCGATAACCGGCCCGGTCCATCAGCTTGATAGCGTCAGTCTGAAGCTCGCCGGCCCTGGAGACATTAATGAGGTTACCCTTGAAATCACCCCAAGCAGCCACAACCTTCGAAGGCTTGACGGCAGGGTTCACAGGGTACTCCATGTTGCCGTCGGCGTAGAGATTCTGTGCCTTCTCGGAGGAGAGCCACTCGATCAGTTTGATGGCGCCTGCGGGATTTTTAGCATATTTGGTGACCCCGGCACCAGAAACATTTACATGAACACCGCTACCATCCTGATTGGGCCAGAACAGAGCCAGCTTGATTTCGGGCTGCTTTTTCTGCAGACGACCGAAGTAGTAAGTGTTGACGATGCCGACATCGCACTGTCCGGCCTCGATGGCCTGCATCATTTTGGTATCATTGGAGAAGGGATCTGTTGCCAGATTGGCCACCCAGGAAGATACGATCTCTTCTGCGCGCTTCTCACCATGCTCGGCGATCATCATGCCCACCAGCGACTGGTTGTAGACCTTCTTGGAGGTACGCAGGCAGAGGCGGTTCTTAAACTCAGCGTCTCCCAGAGCCTCATAGGTCGTGAGCTCCCCGTCCTTTACACGCTCGGTGCTGTAAACGATGGTACGGGCACGCACCGAAAGACCAAACCAGTTATTTTCAGGGTCACGAAGGTGTGAAGGAATATTGGTCTGAAGCATCTTGGAATCAACAGGGCGAAGAAGCCCCTCCTGGGTGGCCTGCCAAAGGTTGCCAGCATCGACGGTCATCAGGACATCGGCCTGGGTATTTTCACCCTCCGATTTGAGCCGCTCCATCAGGGGGCCCGACTTTCCAGTGGCGAACTTGACTTCAACTCCAGTCTCTTTGGTATATGCTTCGAATAGGGGCTGAATCAAATGCTCGTTACGAGCTGAATAAACAACCACCTGCTCGGCAAAAGCTGAAGAGATGGAACCGGCGCACAAAAGGACGAGAAGAGAAAGTACGATTTTTTTGACCATGTATTAAGCTCCTTTGAAAACGATTTTCAGTATTTCTACAGAAGCATCGAAATTGTGTCAATAGTTTTTTTGAAAAAGACTTTCAAATCCGGATTCTTTTTTTAAGCAGGAGGCAGAGGCAGAGGCAGAGGCAGAGGCAGAGGCAGAGGCAGGGACCGGAACATGATCGAGCTGGGATGGGACAAAAAACTAGAGACCGGAATCGAATTGATCGACAACCAACACAGGGAACTTTTCCTGCGCTTTGATCTGTTCATGAGGGCATGCGACCAAGGCTCCGGTCTGGAGGAGATCGAAAAACTTCTTATTTTCTTGGAGAGCTATGCCCGGGAACACTTCAGGGACGAAGAAGCACTGATGGTCAAGCACAACTACCCTGGCTACAGTCCTCAGAGGATCCACCACCGCAAGGCGACCCAGTGCATCTTTGGCATGAAGCAGATGCTCGACAACAGGCAGCAGGACCAGCTGATACTTCTAAAAGAGGCGAACCTGACGGTTCAGGAGTGGATGATCAACCACATTTACACCATGGACATGGTGTTTGCAAAATTTTTGAGAAGACATTCGATCCAATAACACAGCCTCTGTGGGCAAAGCTCAGGTGCTGCCGCCGAGATGAGCGATGTACTGATCGAATACGGTATTGAGTGTCTGGAGGATCAGCTCCGTATCATCTTCTTCACTGCCCTGTTCAAACTGGGTTTCCTCATCAAGCATCATCTGCAGCAGCTGCCTGGCACCGGCGAGTTCCTCACGAGCAATGATATTGGAGTGGCTGGCGCAGACCAACTGACAGAAGCGCTCAATGAGCCACAGGGAAATATCGGCACTGAACAGCGCCTCCTCGAAGGGCCCCCGGACCATGGAAGGCTGCCGTTGTGGATTGAGAATCAGATCCACCAGACGGCTTTCAAAAGCGGAGTCGACCTGATGGCTGATCATGTCCTGCTCCTCCTCCGAAGGACCGTCTACGTAGGAGCTCTCTTCCGCGAGCAAAAACAGCACAAGGGTTTTGGCACCGTCAATACGTCGACGAGAGATATCGGGGGGGGACGAAGAGACCAACTTGCAGTACCTGCAAAGCTGCTCAACAGAAAGATCCGCGGTGAAAAGAATCTGATCATCATCCGGATCGTCGTACAAATCGTCAAAAAGATCGATAGGAGCCATATCTTACAATCTTGGCAAGAAGCCTGAAAAAAGCCCCACCGAAGCGGCAGGGCTTTTGTTGGATATTCAACACATCAGAGAAATTCTCAGGAGAAAAAAGCCAGGGAGCGATTTAGTCGCCTGAGACTTTCCTCCCGACCGAGCACCTCGAGAATATCATAGATACCCGGCTTGGCGGAACCTCCCGAGAGCGCGGCCCTGGCAGGCTGAGCCAGCTTGCCCATCTTGAGCCCTGTCTCCTCCATCGCCTCCTTGAACGCACCTTCGATACTTTCATGAGTAAGCTCAGAGCAATTATTCAGATGGCGCATCAGAGATTCGATGACGGAGCGATTTTCTTTCGTGAAAAACTTCATAACCGTAGCATCATCAAACTCAGGTTCACTGCAAAAATAAAAAGCTGCATCTTCAGCCATCTCAACCATGGTGCGTGAACGCTCTTGAAGCGACCGGGCTACCGCCGGGAGTTCAGGACCAGAAGATTGATCGATTCCGGCGCTGCGCAGATAGTCGACCAGCAGAGTTCCCAAACGCTCGGGGTCTCCCGACTTGATGTAATGGGCGTTGAGCCAGAGGAGTTTTTCGGGATTAAAAACCCCGGCTGAACGGCCCACATTTTCCAGGCTGAACTTCTCGATGAGTTCGTCCATGGTAAAGATTTCATCATCCCCGTGGGACCAGCCCAGGCGAACCAGGTAGTTGACCATCGCCTCAGGCAGATACCCCATATCACGATAAGCCATGACCGAAGTCGCCCCGTGGCGCTTGGAAAGTCGGCTCTTATCGGGGCCGAGAATCATCGGTACATGAGCAAAGCGGGGAACCGGATAACCCAGCGCCTGATACAGCAGGATTTGGCGGGGGGTGTTGTTGATATGATCGTCGCCGCGCACTACCGGATCAATCTGCATATCGGCGTCATCGACGACCACCACGAAATTGTAGGTCGGGGTACCGTCGGTGCGCTGAATGATCAGATCATCCAGTTCATCGTTCTCGAAACTGATCGGCCCCTTGACGATATCATCAAAAACGGTGCTGCCCTCTCGCGGGGAGCGAAAACGCACCACGAAGGGACGTCCCTCGGGCGCAGCGGTAAGATCCCGACAGGTTCCGTCATACCTGGGCTTGCCTCCGTCGGCCATGGCCTGGTCCCTCTTGGACTGAAGCTCTTCGGCGCTGCAGTAACAGCGATAGGCCTTGCCCTGCTCCAGAAGATGCTTCACTTTCTGGCCGTAGAGCTCAAAGCGATCGGACTGATAGATCGGCCCTTCGTCGCAGCCAAAACCGAGCCAGTGCATCCCCTCGAGAATCGCATCAACGGATTCCTGAGTCGAACGGGCAACATCCGTATCCTCGATACGAAGCACAAAGGCTCCGCCACTCTTACGGGCCAGAAGATAGTTAAACAGAGCCGTACGGGCCCCGCCTACATGAAGAAAACCCGTCGGACTGGGGGCAAAACGGACGCGCAGCTTGGACATGATAAGACTCCCTCGAGCAGATGTAATCGACAGCGCCGGGCGCCGAAGAGCAAGGGGCGTTTATACTGCAAAACACCCGGCAAAACAAGCCGACTTATGCCCTGATTCCCAGAGCGACCGCCGCATAGCCGACAACACGATCCATATCCCCCGAAACTTCCCCCGAATGGCCGTAGCCCAGAACCTGAGTCTGTAAATGTCCGCAGAGGCGACAGATCTCCATGGCCACCAGAATCGGGGTCAAGCCACAGGCACTAATCTGGCGCTCACGAGCCAGAGAAAGGGTTCCCGCAACATCCATGGCGCAGATAGACTCCAGAAGAGCCATATCTTTTTCCCGAGCAACAGAGGCCGTTTCAAAATGGCTCATATCGGAACTGACCAGCACCAGCCAGGGCTCATCATCCGGCTCGATAAGAGCCGTATGCAACGAGCGGGCAAGATCCAGGATCTGATCAAGACTCAGGGCAGAAAGACTCAGGGGAAGAATGCGGGTGTCGGGGCGAATTTTCTGCAGCAGGGGAAGCTGAACCTCGAGACTGTGTTCCCGAAGGTGCGCACTGACATCGTCACGGCAAAGGGCGCTGCGCTCAAGCACCGACCGGGCCAGAGCCTCATCGATGGGCATCTCTCCCAGCGGGCTGCGCCAGGCTCCCCTGGCGTACAGAGAAACAGCCGGGCCGCCCCCCCGATGATTGGGCCCCAGCATCAGTACCCGGCGGGGAATTCGCACCCTTGACAATCCCCGAGCAGCGATTGCTCCCGAGTATAGGTAGCCTGCATGCGGCACCATCAGGGCGGTGCAGGTAAGCTCAGGCTCTGCGCTGAGCCAGGGGGCGATCATTTCCTCGATCTGCTGTGGATCATCCGGATAAAAGAGTCCGGCTACCGCCGGTTCGCGAATCATACCCCCTCCTCTTGTGTATCTACCCCAGGAACGACCAGAGCATCCTGGCTCCCACCAGAATCAGCAAAAGGGCGAAAGCCTGAAGAAGCCTGCGATGGGAAAGTTTCGATGCCGCCGCGGCGCCGAACCGGGCGAAGAGAATCGTCAAGGGTGCAACGACAAGAAAGACGAGCAGGTGAACATAGCCCAGCGAAAACGCGGGTAGCAACGGATTTGCATAACCGAAAATCAGATAGAACAACACCATGGCAGGCACAGCCACCACTCCGCCCCCGACTCCGAAGAAGGAGGAGAAAAGCCCTCCGCTAAGACCGATGAGTATTAACCGGGCCCTACAGGGCTGCCCCTGTTGATCCTGGTGCATTCTGCGTGAAAAGAGCATCCGCAGGCCGATGCCCATCTGCATCAGACCAAAGAGTGCCTTAAGCATTTCCCCACTTATCAGGCTGGCGCAGAATGCGCCTGCCATGGCCCCTGCAATTCCCCCGCCTGCCAGGGGAGCAACCTGAGCCCAGTCCACATTGCCCCGTTTTCGGTGGGCAAGAACACTGCTGATGGCCGTGGGAAATATGATGGCAAGACTGGTGCCGAAGGCAAGATGAACCAGAATTTCAGAGGGGAGATTGACGAGAGTGAAGGCCCAGAGAAAGAGGGGAACCAGTATTACCCCGCCGCCGATGCCGAGAAAGCCCGCGACAAAGCCGGAAAACGAGCCAAGCAGAACAAAGATCAGGAGGATATGGGGAGCGAAGAGCGACATGTCCGATCCCTTTTAAAAAAAAAGAGCCAGCCTATTAAGGCTGACTCTCTGGTTTTTTATGGAGGCCCCGGGCGGATTTGAACCGCCGGTGCAGCTTTTGCAGAGCCGTGCCTTACCACTTGGCGACGGGGCCGTTGAACGGATGTGAAACTAACAAAACAGCTCCCCTGGTGTCAAGGGGAAAAACAGCAGGATTATTAATAATGCTCAGAGGGAAACTGCCGGTGCGCTTACTCAACCACATGGTGAAAGTGAAAGGTTCTTTTCTTGCCGTCATCGAGCTTGGTGCCGACCTTGAAATGATAGATGCCGGGCTCGGCCATATTGATATCCACGCCGAAATGCCCGACCATTCCCATCATCATCAGCGGCTCGAGTTCCTTATCGCCCGGGATGGTTATCTTGACCGCTGCGCTTCCCTCCTCGATGGGACGGGCATCCGACTCGGCCTCGAACATGATCATCAGGTGGTGAGTGGCTTCCATGCCAGCCTCGGCCATGGCCTTGCGGACGTCCTTGAGATGAGCCATGGCGGAGACCCCATCGACGGTTTCGCCATCCATCATGATCATGCCGTCCTTGCCCTTCATGGAGCCATGATCCATTTTCTTGCTGCCATGATCCATCTTTTTCATGTCATGACTGCTGCCGTGGTCCATCTTCTTGCTATCATGCCCGCTGCCATGATCCATCCCCTCCATCGCGAGGGCATTTCCTCCAAAGCACAGACCCAGAGCCAGTAAACCAATCAACATTTTTTTCATCATTGAATCTCTCATCATTTTCTCTCCTTTTGTGTGCGCCATTGCGCGGTAAAAAAACTAGTGTTCTTCGATATCACCCTCGGCGGTAGGCTTGAGGGACTTGTCCAGTTTCTTACCCTTCCAGAGGTACCAGATAACGGGATAGACCAGAAGTTCCATGAGACCCGAGGTCGTCACCCCCGCCACCATGGGGGCCGCGATGCGCTTCATCACATCCGAGCCAGCCCCAGTACTCCACATAATGGGAGCTAAGCCGGCAATGATGGTCCCGATGGTCATGACCTTGGGGCGGATGCGCTTTACGGCCCCGTGGTGAATGGCCTGAATCAGATCCCCTCGGGTATTGAGCCGTCCTTTATCCCCCCAGAGTTTTTCGGCCAACCCAAGATAGAGAATCATGATAACCCCCGTCTCGGCATCCAGCCCCGCTAGGGCGATGAGCCCCACCCATACGGCCACCGACATGTTGTAATCGAGGAACCAGAGATACCAGAAGGCCCCTACCATGGAGAAAGGAACGGCCGCGAACACAATACAGGTCTTGATTAGGGACTTCGTACTGACGTAGATGATCACGAAGATGATCAGCACCGTCAGCGGGATAATCAGGGACAGACGCTTGCTGGCCTCCTCCATATACTGGAACTGACCGCTCCAGATGATGTTGTAGCCGGAGGGAAGCTGGATCTTTTCAGCGACGACCTTCTTGGCCTGCTTCACGTAGGTGCCCACATCAATATCCTTGATATCGACATAGATCCAAGCGGTTCGTCTGGCATTTTCACTCTTTATCCCGGCAGGACCCTTGGTGATGCTGATATCGGCGACCTGGGATATGGGAATGTGAGCACCGCTTGGGGTGGGGATAAGCACCCGCTTGAGCGCAGGCAGGTCCGAGCGGTAATCCCTGGCATAGCGGATATTGACGGGGTAGCGCTCCAGCCCCTCGACGGTCTGGGTGACGTTCATCCCCCCGATAGCCGTCTGAATCACGTCCTGCACATCCCCTACGGTCAGACCGTAGCGCGCCGCGGCCAGACGATCGACGGTGAAATCGATGTAATTGCCCCCCACCACCCGCTCCGAATAGGCGCTGAGAGTACCGGGCAAACCATTGACCACCGCTTCGACCTCTTCACCGATGCGGCTCAGAGTCGCCAGATCATTGCCCATGATCTTGATGCCCACCGGAGTCTTAATCCCTGTGGAGAGCATATCGATGCGGGTCTTTATGGGCATGGTCCAGGCGTTGGTGAGTCCCGGAAACTGGATGGCGTTATTCAACTCGGTAATGAGTTCATCCACCGAGATCGCCCGCTGCTCGGGCCAGATCATGGCCAGGGGAGCTCTCATAAGCTCCGGCCAGTCACTGAAGAAGCGCTTCACGGGAAGCTTGCGCCACTGGTCCTCTTCCTTGAGCATGATGGTGGTTTCGATCATGGAAAGAGGCGCGGGATCCGTCGCCGTCTCGGCCCTGCCCACCTTGCCGAAGACATGATGGACCTCGGGGAAGGTGGCGATAATCCGGTCGGTCTGCTGCAACAGTTCCCTGGCCTTGTCGACGGAGATTCCCGGCATGGTGGTCGGCATATAGAGCAGGTCCCCCTCGTAGAGCGGGGGCATGAACTCGGAGCCCATCTTGCTTATGGGCCAGGCGGTGGAGAGGATGAGCATAAGGGCGACAAAGAGAGTGGTCTTACGCCACCTCAGAACGAAATCGACGCCCGGGTGGTAGAGCCTGATCAGGAACCGGTTGATGGGGTTGGCCGTCTCGGGCTTGATTTTGCCCCGGACGAACCAGACCATGAGCACAGGCACCAGGGTCACCGCCAGAATGGCCGCAGCCGCCATGGCGTAGGTTTTGGTGAAGGCCAGCGGCTTGAACATCCGCCCCGCCTGCTCGGTCAGGGTGAATACAGGAACGAAGGAGACGGTGATCACCGCCAGGGAGAAAAAGAGGGTCGGCCCCACCTCCTTGGCCGACTCCATGATGATCTCCGAATGGGGCTTCTTTCCCCTGTCACGCTCCAGGTGCTTGTGGGCGTTCTCGATCATGATGATAGCCGCATCGACCATGGCTCCGATGGCGATGGCGATCCCCCCCAGGCTCATGATGTTGGCGTTGATCCCCTGATAGTTCATGACGATGAAAGACATGAGAATCGCCACGGGAATCGTGATTATGACCACGAAAGAGCTGGGCAGGTGGAAGAGAAAGAGGATGATCACCAGGGCGACAACGATGCACTCCTCGATGAGCTTGAAGCTGAGATTGTCAATGGCCCTCTCGATCAGACCCGAGCGATCATAGACCGGCTTGATGATCACCCCCTCGGGAAGGCCGGACTTGAGCTCCTCGAGCTTCTTCTTGACGTTCTCGATGGTTGCCAGGGCGTTTTCACCGACACGCATGACGATAATGCCGCCTACGGCCTCCCCCTCCCCGTTCGACTCGGCCAGCCCCCGACGAAGCTCAGGGCCCAGGCGAACCTTGGCGATATCGCGAACCAGAATGGGGGTTCCGCTCTTGTCCACATCGACCACGACGTTCTCCACGTCTTCAACGGTCCGTATATAGCCAAGACCACGCACCATGAACTCGGTCTCGGCCATCTCCAGCAGGCGCCCCCCGACATTGCTGTTGCTGCGCGATATCGCCTTCTTGACCTTTGAAATGGGGATGTCGTAGGCCATAAGACGATTGGGGTCCACAGCCACCTGATACTGCTTCACATGACCGCCGATACTGGCCACCTCGGCCACGCCGTCCACGGCGGTCAGCTCGTATCTCAGATACCAGTCTTGAATGGAGCGCAGTTCCTGCAGGTTGTGCTTGTCGCTCTCGAGCACGTACTGATAGATCCAGCCGACTCCGGTGGCATCAGGGCCCAGAGAAGGGTTGACTCCGGCGGGGAGTTTCCCTGAGGCATAGTTGAGGTATTCGAGCACCCGGGAGCGGGCCCAGTAAAGATCAGTTCCGTCTTCAAAGATGATGTAGACAAATGAGTAGCCAAAGAAGGAGTAGCCGCGCACCGTCTTGGCATAGGGGACGGCCAGCATCTGAGTGGTCAGAGGATAGGTGACCTGATCCTCTACAACCTCAGGGGCCTGCCCCGGGTACTCGGTAAAAACGATGACCTGCACGTCCGAGAGATCGGGGATGGCGTCCAGGGGAGTGTTGCGCAGGGAGTAGATCCCCGCCAGAATGGCGAAGAGGGTAAACAGGATCACCATGAACTTGTTGCGTATCGATAACTCTATGATTTTTTCAAGCATGACTGTTTCCCCAAGAACGTGAATAAAATTTTACATTCCAACCCCGGCGCGGACCTAAAACAGATCCGCTGCCTTTTCCTTGCCCGTGGGCTCACCAAAGAGCTCGCCCATGTCCTGCTCAGCTGGCATCGTTTCCTTCTTCGGCTCAAGCATCTTGCGGATCGCTTCGCGCAGCTGGCTTTCGGAGTCAAGCATGAACTGGGCGGAAGTTACCACCGACTCACCAGGGAAGAGCCCCTGCCGAACCTCCACAAGCCCCTTACCGTCCGCAAGCCCGGTCCTGATCTGGCGGGGCTCGAATTTACCTTCCCCAAGAGCCACAAAAACCGTCTGCTTCTCACCGGTGTCAAGCACCGCCTCAACCGGAATGGTCAAAACATCCTGAACCGACTCGGTCTGCAGCTCTGCGTTGACGTACATATCCGGCTTCAGTCGCTGACCGGGGTTGGAAAATTCCAGACGGGCCCGTACTGTGCGCGTCTTCGTCTGTGCATAGGGATAGATATAGGTGATGACCCCATCGAGACGGGTATCAGGATCGTAAGGCAGCTGGACCTGGGCCTTCTGCCCGACCCTGTCACCACCCCCGGATAAGGGGAATGCAGGGTCATGGTTCGACTAATCTCCCCGCGCTGCTCGAGCTTCTCGATCTGGCTGTCGCTGATATCCCAGTAACGAAGACGCTCTCTGGAGGCCTCAAGCAACCTTCTGGCGCCCTCTGCAATTTCGGGAAACGGACTGGACGCCAACTGTCGCTGACTGCTCAGAGCCAACAGAAACTCCTGCTGGGCCGATACCAGCTCGGGGCTGTAGATCTCGAGCAGGGGCTGCCCCTGCTCCACCATCTGCCCCGTCTCGTTGACATGGAGCTTTTCGATCCAGCCATCGACCTTTGAATTGATGGAGTACTGACGGGATTCGTCATAGGCCACAATCCCCAGGGCGCGTACCGTTCTAGCCAGGTCCCCCCTTTTCACCCGTTCCACCCGGATACCCATATTCTGGGCGGTCACGGGATCCACACTCACCACGGAGCCGGAACTGGCCTGATCCTCATAGACCGGCACCAAGTCCATCCCCATGGGGGACTTTCCGGGTTCCTGTCGGATATAGGTCGGGTCCATGGGCGCCGCCCAATATTTGATTTTTCGCTCCCCGCTGGCGGATGCCCCGCCACCGGTCTGCGGCTTCATGGGGGTGAGGTCCATGCTGCAGATAGGACAGAGACCGGGCTCATCCCGGATGATCATGGGATGCATACCGCAGGTAAATTTGAGTTCTTCGGCGTGGGCATGCCCTGGCTCTCCCAACGGGGACTGCGGTACCGGAAGAGAAATTACCATCGCCAGCACGAGGGCGCAGAAAAGAAAAGAACCGGACAAAATGCGTTTCATGGAAGAACCTCCGTGGATACGAACGCCTGGGGATCAGAAAAAACAGCAACCGCAGCAGCCGCTTCGAGACGGGCAAGGACGCTGTAGTAGTCAGAGAGAAGTGCGTAATAATCGCTCTCGAGCCGAAAGAGGGCAATGAAGCTTTCAAGAACCTGAAGGAAGTTCCCCCGGTCCCCCTGGTATGCAGCATTGGCCGAGAGCGACGTCTGATTGGCCTGGGGAATGAGCCCGGTGCGATAAAGCTGGATCTGGCGCTCAAGCCTCGTAGCCAGTGCGTAGTTGTCATGCACCTCGGCCTCGATTCTACGAAGGGAATCCTGATACTGGGACTGGGACATCGAAATCCCGGATGCGGCGCTGGCAACGGCCTCGGACCGACGACTGCGATCCCAGGGGATATTGAAACCTATTTCCATACCGACAAAATCGGTACCATCGTCCCCGGGATTGTTCTCCCGGAACTTGTAGACCAGCCCCAGATTGAAATCGGGAAGATAGTCGAGCCGTGCCTGCCTTCTCTGGGCTTTTGCGGCCTCAACGTCCGCCGCCGCCGCCGCAAGCGCCGGGCGTTGCTCTCTGGCTTTGGACAACAGGCTGTCCAGATCAAGAGCGAAGCTTGTAAAGGGCAACTCGGCAGGCAGAGCCAACGGGGTACCCACGGGGCGGTTGAGCAGCCGGTTAAGCCCCTCGAGCTCGACCCGTTGCTGCTGCTCGAGCACCAGCAGGGTATTAAGCACACGACTGAGTTCCATCTGCGCCCTGAGCAGCTCCGCCTGGGTCGCCTTGCCGGTACTATAACGGGTCTCGGTCACACGGATGAAGTCGTCGAGAATCGCAACAGAGCGATTGGCGACCTCTAACTGCTCGCCTGTGCGGTAATAGGCAAAAAACCTCTGGGCAACCTTCGAGCGCAGTTGCAATTTTTTCTCTTCGAGTCGTCCCTCAAAACCTCTGGACAGACCGATGGCCTGATCTTTTCTGGCCTCCAGCTTCCCGGGATAAGGAAATTTCTGCGAGAGCTTCACATCCCTGCTGCTCATGGGAGTCTGGTTGGACTTGAACGAATCGATGGGGACACTGGAAAGGCCAAGAGACAACCTGGGATCTTCGAGGACTCCGACCATCTCGACCTGGTGGCGGGCCATCATCCAGCGGGCCTCCCCTCCCTTAAGGTCGGGATTATTCTGAAGAGCCTCCTGAACCAGGGCCTCCAGAACGGTAAACTCCGAGGCCCAAACCGGGACGGTCATTGGCGCAAGCAGAGAGAACATCATTGTAACAATCATCAGGGTACGCATGGCTTTTCCTCTAGTGGAATAGTGTAAGCCTTTTCCAGTCTTGCTCAGGACCGCCATCAGGAGGCAGACATTCTATTTATCAATTCTGGTCACCGACTCGATATGGTGCGTCTGGGGGAACATGTCCACGGGGCGTGCCCATTCGACCCTGTACCCCCCGGCAAGCAGCGGCTTGAGATCCCGGGCCAGGGTAGCCGGATCGCAGGAGACATAGATAATCCGTTTCGGAGCCCCTTGCAGCAGCTCCGGCACAACGGCTGCCGCCCCGCTGCGGGGCGGGTCAAGCAGCACCGCGTCAAACCCCGATGTCCCGCCGCGCCTGAGCAGCGCCCCTTCGGCCGACTCGGCGAAAAAGTCGAGCCCGGACAGGGCGTTATTACTTGCATTAATGCGGGCCGAACGGATCGAGGGAGCGAAATCCTCAACCCCGACCACCTTGGCCCCTCGACGGGCCAGAGGCAGAGAAAAATTTCCCATGCCGCAAAACAAATCCAGTACCCGATACGACTGAGCAACGGGCAGCGCACCGATAGCCAGGTCGACCAGTGCCCGGTTCTGCTGCAGGTTGATCTGGGAGAACCCGCCGGGGCCGTACCCGAGCCTGAGTCCCTCAAGTTCAAGATAGAGGTCGCGCTCCCCGCAAAGATGCAGCATCGCCTTGCGCCCCTCGAGCAGAAACAGAGAGATCCCGGCCTGCAATCCAAACTGCCGAAGCCCTGCGGCAAGCTCACTGGAGCGCGATCCCTCATAATGAATCAGGGCCCGGATGGCTCCGGCATCCCCCACGCCAAGATCGACCTGAAAGATTCCCGCCGGGTCGCAACCGCCGCCTAAGGCCTCACGCAGCAGGGTCCAGGCTGCGTTGAGACGGTTATCGAGTACGGGGCAACCCTTTATATCGATAACATCATGGGTCGCCCTGCGATAAAACCCCATGAGAAAACCCTCGGGAGTCATGCGGCACTTGATCTGGGCCCGGCTTCGATAGCCCCAGGCGCTCGGGGCCCGAAGCAAGGGGGCGCGGGCCGACTCGGGAACCCCAGCCTGACGACTGAGCAGATCAGCAAAGAGCCGCTGCTTCCAGTGCCCCTGCAGCTCATCGGGCAGGTGCTGCCACTGACAGCCTCCACAGCGTCCGAAGTGAGGACACAGGGGGGCTTGACGCTCGGAAGAGGGGCTGAGAACCTCCAGGATCTCAGCCTCGCAGTACCTTTTTTTATCCCGCATGATGCGGCAGAGCACCCGATCGCCCGGGGCGCTCAAGGGGACGAAAACCGCTTTTCCATCGAGGCGGCCGATACCTGCCCCCCCGATGGTCAACGCATCAATTTCGACAACTACATCTCTCATGGAGCTTAGGAACCCACGCTTTGAGCGTTAAGAATAAATCGGACAGGAAAAACCGGATCGGAAAGATAACCGCCGCTGGTCTCGACAAAGGAGTCCAGCATCTGCTTGCGGGTCTGCTCCACTAGGGCGCCGGGGACTCCCATGCGCTCCAGATGCTTGCGAAATACATAGGTGCGACTGCGATCGATAACCAGTTCGGGCTCAGCCTTGAGGCAGGCATGGAGCAGTTCCGGGCTCAGTGCAATCTCCAGACTCAGCTCCAGATAGATGCGGTGATAGTCGCCAAAATACCTGTTACTGCGGTCGACGCATTTCAGAACCATTCCGCTCGGGAGGCGTCGCTCAAGGACTTCACCGCAAGAGTCAGTATCGTCTCGCTGTGCTTTATCGGGTGGGAAAAACATCACTTACCTCCCCTTCCTGCGCTGCTGCTCGACCCAGTCGATACGACGCATGAGGCCGTGAAGAATCCGAACCTCCCGCTCATCAAGCTGGGCCCGGGAAAAAATCCGCCTAAAAGCCCTGAGAATGTGATCGGGATTCTGGGCATCGAGATACTCAATATCGACAAGCGTTCTTCGCATATGACCGTAGAGGCCTTCCAACTCCTGTACCGATGCCGGAGCCTGCCCTCGCTCAACGACGGCCTCCTCACCCTGAGCGAGCTTGTAGAGCTCGTAGAGGCATACGGCAACGGACTGGGCAAGGTTCATCGATGGCACGGCGTCGTCGGTGGCAATGGTCAAAAAACGCTGACACAGATCAAGCTCATCAGTATGGAGTCCGCGGTCCTCTCGTCCAAAAACCAGCGCAATACGCCCCTGGCTGCTCAACCCCTGGCAGAGGGTCGCCATCTGGTCCGGAAAGAGAAACTCCTCACGGTATTTACCTGTTCTTCGAGTGGTCCCTATGGCCAGGGAACAATCGTCCAAAGCCGAAGCCAGATCGGGAAAATTCCGGGCCGCTTCAAGCACCGGTGCGGCTTTCACAGCCATCTTATAGGACTCATGCCCCAGAGGGTCCACCTGAGGATTCACCAGACGCAGATCGGCAATACCGAAGTTTCCCATGGCCCGACAGACCGACCCGAGGTTGAGCGCCCCCTGGGTTTCAACGAGCACAACACAAATATTGGAAAGATTCATGCAATAGTTACCTTACTAGTTTAGTTATTCGCCCCGCATCCCGGGTGCAAAACCAAGTTCACGATACTGGGCAAAACGACACCGGGCAGCACGGGTAAGCTCTTCATCATAGAGCTCGACAAAATCATAAATTTTCTCGAACTGCTTCATGAATGAGATGCTGCAGGGCTTTCCCATCACCAGAATGCGGGCGGCATTAGGATTTCTATCCCGGGTTCCGATCACAATGGGGTCATCAAGGCAGTCCACAGCTCCCGTATCGCAGGAGTGAGGCAGAAATGAGTTTTTTTTATAAGTCCAGAGGAACTGATCCAGAGTCACGGCCTGATTCTCATCCTGAACAGTCAGATAGACCCGGGAGCCTCCCTGGTAATGAAGTTCCGCCAATTCACAGAGTAATCGGGCTTTTTCCGGCTTTTTCAACTTAATGAATTCGACAATAACCATAGAAATTACACCATCTTCCAAAAAGTGAAGAACCATAACAAATCAGCAGCTTTGTTGGGAGTGTTTTCTGTCCCACGACATATCGGGCCAGGAGGCTGCCAGCAACGATAGAACCACAACGAAGCGCTGGATAATCCTTTTATTGACTTAATATTGTTTTATTTTTTCAGTTTTGCTAATGTCGATAGTGTTTTGTCCCATATCAGGGAGGAGAGCCTCATGCGTCGCAGTTTTGCACCACTGACTTTCATCCTGCTGCTTCTTATTTCTACTGGATGCTCTCACGTTCTGCCACAAGCGCAGAGAGAGGGAATCGATCCAGACGTAGACTACACCCAGGTCAAGCAGAATTCTGAAAGACTTCAGGGTAAAAAAATTCTTTGGGGTGGCCTGATTCTCGATTCGAGAGCTGACTCAGAACAATCGGAGCTGACCCTCTACAGCTACAAACTCGACCGCTGGGGGGAGCCCGTTGCCGTTGACGATGAGGGGGGGCGCTTTCTCCTGCGCAGTCCCAAATTCCTTGATCCCGTCATTTTTGATAAGGGACTCTTTATCACCTTGACCGGCTTCGTCAAAGGGATAGAAACAAGACCTGTCGGAGAGAATTTTTACAATTTCCCAGTCATCGAACTGGAAAAGTACCACCTCTGGGAGGGTCCATTTCGCTGGGGCCTCAAACCTCACCCTAATATCTATGTTCCCTATTACATTGAGGATAAGAACTATCCTCGCAGCCACCCTTATGACCCGGGTCCCAACTGGGGGCCCTACTGGTATCGACCTGCAGGAACCAAGTGAAAAATCCCAACGCTGGAGCCTTCATGCACCGCCCTCTAGATGAAATTCTGATCCGTATTGCGCAAGGAATCGCCACAACCAGCAGCAGTGATTTTTTTCCCTGCTTTCTGGAGCAGCTTTGCGACGCCTTCGAAATCGAATACGGCTTCATCGGCCAAGTCGTCCCCGGCGGATGCGCCCAGGTCGAGACCTTATCGGCGTACTCCCGCTCCAGCACCCCCCACATACTTCAAAATTTCAACTACGAACTCGCAGGAACCCCCTGTCAGAACCTTTTCCGTGCCGAGGGAGTTTGTACCTATACAGAAAAGCTGCAGGAGCTGTTCCCAACCGATCCTCTACTAAAGGACCTGAAGGCTCGGAGCTACATCGGGGTCCCCCTGAAATCTTCTGACGCTCGGGGCATTGGTTTGCTGGTGCTGATTGACACCAAAGAGCTTGGAAATACAGAGGCCATCATAAGCACCCTTGAGCTCTACAGCGGTCGTTGCGCCTCTGAGCTTGAGCTGCAACAGAAAAATGTTCGCCTGAAACAGATCTTCAAGGCCACCGAACAAAGCCCCTGCTCTATCCTGATTTCTGACAAAGATGGGGCCATAGAATATGTCAATCCCAAATTCACCCAACTCACCGGCTACCATCCTGAGGATGTTCTTGGGAAAAATCCCCGCATACTCTCCAATCCTGCTCGTCGCGCCAATGGAGATCAAATCTGGAAAACCCTGGAGTCCGGTGGCGAATGGTCAGGTCTATTTCACAACCTGAAAAAAACCGGCGAACCTTTTACGGAACGCGCAACTATCTCACCTATTTTCAACGAGCAGCAGGAGATCACCCACTTTGTAGCCGTCAAAGAGGATCTCACCTCCATTCAGGATGCTGAAGTCGAGATCCGTCGCAGTGAACAACGCTTTCGCAACCTTATCGATCAGGTCGTCGATGCCATTATCCTCTTCACTCCCGAAGGAGATATCATCGACGTCAACAAAAAGGCCTGCAGCACCCTGGGGTATACCCGTGAGGAACTCTTGGAGATGAGCGTCCGGGAAATCGACCAAGAGAACTCACTCTACAGCGCCCAACCCTTCTGGTCAGTGCTGCCCTCAGAAATCGTCATCACTGTCCGAGGTCATCATTTACGGAAAAACAAAAGTTCCTTCCCCGTCGAAATCCGTATGGGAGTCTTCGAGGATTCCAGAAGCACCTGCGTGATCGCACTGGTGCGGGACATCTCCGACCGCGTCGCAGCAGAGCGGGAGCTCAAAAGCCAGAAGGATCTGCTACAGAATATTCTGGATAATATTCCCCACTCCATCGTCTGGAAGGATCGTGAGCTCAAATATCTGGGGTGCAACAAGAACTTCGCCCTTGCTGCAGGGCTGGATAGCCCGGAGCAGATTGCTGGAAAAACTGATTTCGATCTCCCCTGGCACTTGCATGAGGCCGAGCTTTATCGCCTCTGCGACCAGCAGGTAATCGATTCAGCCGCCCCTTTGCTGAATTACGAACAAACCCAGAGACAGGCGGGGGGACGCGAAAGCGATGTGCTGGCGAGCAAGGTTCCGCTCACCGATGAATCCGGTGAAGTTAATGGCGTACTGAGTATCATCGCTGACATCACCGACCTGAAAAAAACCCAGGCAGCCCTGGACCGCATGGCCAATTACGACGACCTGACAGGACTGCCGAACAAGACCCTGTTTCAGGACCGCCTGAATCAATCCCTCGGCCGATCCAAGCGCAGATGTGAGTCCCTGGCCATCCTCAGTCTCGACCTTGATCATTTTGAGAAAATCAATACGGCTTTGGGACACACCGGAAGCGATCAGGTCCTTAAGGATATTGCCTGTCGCATATCTTCAGTGCTCAGAGCCGATGATACGGTGGCAAAAATGGGGGGAGACTCCTTCGCCATTCTTCTCCCGGGATTGACGGCCGAAGACGACTCATCTCTTGTGGCCAGCAAAATTCTCTCGGCAATGCAGTCCCCTTTCCTTATCGAAGGAAACGAGTTGTTCATTTCCGCAACCATCGGCATCTCCGTCTTTCCCGGAGACGGCGAAAGCGCGGAGGAACTGTTGAAAAATGCCACTACGGCCCTGAACCGGGCCAAGGCTGCAGGTCGCAACAGTTACCTGCTCTACACTCAGGGGATGAACGACAAGGTGATGGAGCGCATCAGCATCGAGAACAATCTCAGACGAGGAATACAGAAAGGAGAGCTGGTCCTTTACTACCAGCCCCAGGTTGATGCCGTCGCCAACAGGATCATCGGTGCCGAGGCTCTGGTGCGTTGGATCCATCCCGACAAGGGAATGATCTCACCGGCGACCTTCATACCTTTAGCAGAAGAAACGGGGCTCATCGTGCCTCTGGGGGAATGGGTACTGCGTGATGCCTGCCGGCAGATCCGCCAGTGGAAACTCAGCGGGTTTGACTGTGGGAAGATTTCTGTCAATATCGCCGCCCAGCAACTCATGGAAACCGACCTTCCTGCCTTGGTCCGATCCGTGCTCGACGAATACGAAATCGCCCCTACAATGCTGAGCCTCGAAATCACCGAGAGCAGCATCATGAATGACGTCAGCAAGGCGATCGCGGTCCTGCAGCAGCTTAAGGATATGGGGATTCACCTTGCCATCGATGACTTCGGGACCGGCTACTCGTCACTGAGCTATCTGAAGAAATTCCCGGTGGATGTTCTTAAAATCGACCGCAGCTTCGTCATGGACCTGCCCGGAAACAAGGATGATGGCGCCATCGCATCGGCGATCATCGCCATGGCTCACAATCTCGGCCTCAACGTCCTGGCCGAGGGAGTCGAGACCCCGGAACAGCTCCAGTATCTCATCGAACGCAACTGCCAGGTGATTCAAGGATACTTTTTCTCCCCGCCCCAAAAGGCCCAAGACTATGAGCTGTTTCAGCTCAACGATCTTGCAAAGGCCCAAGGGGGCTGAACCTCCCAGCTGCCCTGTCGGTGCCCAAAAAAACCTTCAGCGCCTCTCCATGCACCAATCGATCAATCCCCGGGTGGAAGAATCTGAAAGAGCTCCCTTGCTCTGCCCCTTGAGCTGGGGCAGGATTTCCGACGCCAGCTTTTTCCCCAGCTCCACCCCCCACTGATCGAAGGGATTAATATTCCAGATCGCTCCCTGCACGAAAATTTTATGTTCATAGAGCGCGATCAGCATCCCAAGGTTGCGAGGTGTCATTTCCTCAAAAAGCAGGGTATTGCTTGGTCGATTACCCTCAAAAACCTTATGTTCAACCATCGACTCAAGAGCTTCCCCCTCAAGTCCCTGCCCCTCAAGGGCTAGACGCGCCTCCTGCCTTGTGCACCCCATCATCAAAGCCCTGGACTGGGCCAGCACGTTGGAAAGCAGTATCGGGTGATGATCCCCCAGAGGGTTCTGAGACCGCGCTGATGCGATAAAATCGGCAGGCACGATGCGAGTACCCTGATGCAGCAACTGAAAAAAAGCATGCTGCCCATTGGTGCCAGGCTCTCCCCAGACCAGTGCGCCGGTGTGATAATCCACCCGATTCCCGTCCATTGTTACGCTCTTGCCGTTGCTCTCCATATCTGCCTGCTGGAGATAGGCGGGAAAACGATGAAGATACTGGTCGTAAGGAAGAATCACCTGGGAGGCGTACTCCATAAAATTCGTGTGCCAGATCCCCAGCAATGCCATGATCACCGGGATATTCCCCGCCAGAGGCTCGGTCCTGAAATGCTCATCCATCACATGAGCCCCTTCAAGCAGCTCCTCGAACCGATCCATTCCAAGGTACAAAGCAATGGAGAGCCCGATGGAAGACCAGAGGGAATACCGCCCCCCTACCCAGTCCCAGAAGACAAACATGTTTTCAGGGTCGATGCCGAAGGCTTTCACCGCCTGCTCATTGGTAGAGATCGCCACAAAATGACGAGCGATGTCCGATTCAGATGCTCCTGCCTCAAGAAACCAGCGCCTGGCAGAGTGTGCGTTGGTAAGGGTCTCCTGAGTTGTAAAGGTTTTGGATGCGACCAGAAAGAGTGTCGTCTCCGGATCAAGCTTCTTAAGGGTCTCCACCAGATGGGTAGCATCTACATTAGAGACAAAATGAGCACGCAAACAGGTATCAGCAAAAGGCCGCAGGGCCTCGCAAGCCATGCTGGGCCCAAGATCTGATCCTCCTATACCGATATTCACGACGTCGGTGATCCTTCTACCGGTATACCCCTTCCAGTCCCCGGATCTGACCCGATCACAGAAGCGGCGCATCTGCCCCAGAACAAGGTTCACCGCGGGCATCTGATCGACGCCGTCAACGCACATGGGGCGGTTACTGCGATTACGCAGCGCAACATGATAAACAGCCCGTTTTTCAGTTACATTGATACGCTTTCCTGAGAACATGGACGAAATCTTCTCATCCAGGCCACACTGCCTGGCGAGATGAAGAAGCAGGTCCATGGTTTCTCGGGTGACAATGTTTTTGGAGTAATCAAAAAGAAGCCCGGGAAGTCGAAGAGAATACCCACTGAACCGCTGGGAATCCTCCTGAAAAAGCTGCCGCATATGCAGGGACTGATTTTGCTGACGATGTGCAACGAGCTTTTCCCAGCCGGGCAATTGAGTCAATGAATACATGTGAGCACCTCTAAATAAACAAGTCCATTAAATGTCATGAATATAACAGAAAATACATACACCGCATCGGTAAAGACGTCAATCAATAGAGCGCTTCACTAAAGATAAGAAAAAGGAGAGCCGACAGGAAATATCAAGATCCACTTAAAACGGGAAGGATTGCTCTCATGGAAATGCTAATGCTCGACCTGGACCTCTTCAAGCACTTCAAGGACAAACATGGTCACCAGGCTGGAGATATGGCCCTTCGTACAGTTTTGCGATGTATTCGCCCCTGCCTGTTTCCAGCAAGCTATGGCGATTCAAAACCTGCGGGTATAGACCTAGAGAGCGAGCAGATCCCGGTAGTCCTCAAGATACTCAATGAGCGAATCGACCATGGCCGCCTCATCCAGCACCTCCGGAAGAACCAGGGCCTGCGCCTTCTGTTTCATCTCCTGCGCCTGTTCAAGCGCTCCGCCTAGCTTGAGAACTTCGGAATAGGCCAGCAGCAGATCGGGGCGCTGGCCATCGGGATGATCCAGAGCCATCTGAAAAGCGCGCCGTGCGGTGCTCAGATCGCCCTGACGGGTGGATGCCACCAGCGCAACAAAGGTGAGGAAATGGGGGTCATTCTCACCATAGTCTAGAACCCGTTGCACTAGGAGGTCCGCCAGCTCCAACTCCTCAAGATCAGAGCGCAGGTACTCGTAGATTTCGAGCAGATCCAGAGCCCTGCCAATGCGCTGCTCGGCCTCGCGCAGATCAAGAACAGTCTGAAGGTCGAACCGCCCCTCCACCACCGCTGCGATCATTTCGTCGAGACCTTCCTGCGGATGACCGTGCCAGAGAATCTTCCCATCGCCTCCCACCAGGAAACTGTAAGGGATGGAATCGATACCAACAGCATCCAGGTAGGCCTCGAAGGTCTGATCGTCATCATCAACGCCGATGCGGTAGTTCACGGCAACCTCTTCGAGAAAAGGAAGCACATCCTCCGGTCTCTGGTTTGAAACACCGATAATCTCAAAAGGATATTGAGCATACTTTTTCTGAAGTTCGGAGAGAAGGGGTGCCGTCTCCAGGCAGGGTGCACACCAGGTCGCCCAGAACTCCAGGACTCTCAATTTCCCATCATCCAGCTGGACGGGCTCTTCGCTCCCCTGCAGCCAGCGCTCGACTTTCACCGGTGGAGCCATATCGCCAATATCTGCAGCAAAAGCAGGTAAGCAGAGCAGAAGAAACATAAAGATCAACAAAAGGAATACTCGAAGCATATAGCCCCCCTGACATCGGAGAAATCCGGCAAAATCATTAACAATTCCCCTCAAGTCTAACAGCTCAATCTCTACTTTGAGAGAAAAAATATCTGGAATTATAGATCCTTTCAGAAAAAACAAAAGATCAGGGATGCCCCATGGAATCAAATCCCATTGCAACGGGGGGAACTTTTTTATAGCATTGCTCTTTTTCGTAACCAATTGACCTATTCTGAAAAAGAAAGATTCTTATGGCAACGAGACTACCCGCCGAGTGGGAGCCGCAGGACGGAGTCCTGCTGGCCTGGCCCCATCCTCAAACCGACTGGCACCCCTACCTCGATCGCGTCGAACCGGTGTTCGCTCGCATCATCGCCGCCATCACCCGCTTCGAGCGCACCCTGGTCGTGGTTCACGACAGGGACGCCGTGGAAATAGTCCTTCGCGAAGCCGGTGCCGACCTGAGCCGGGTGCGCCTGGTGGAGCTGCCCGCCAACGACACCTGGGCGCGGGACTTTGGCCCCATCTGCGTGGAGCAGGCCGGAACCCCCCATATTCTCGACTTCGGCTTTAACGGCTGGGGTCTCAAGTTTCCCAGCCATCTGGACAACCTGATCACCTTCGACCTGCATGAGCTGGGAGTCTTCGGTGTCTGCTCGCGAGAGACTATCGGCTTGATTCTGGAAGGGGGCAGTATAGAGAGCGACGGCGCAGGCACCCTGCTCACCACCTCTGAATGCCTGGAGAACCGCAACCGCAACCCTCACTTGGATCGTAATCAGATCGAAGAGGCCCTCGGCGATCTGATCGGCGCTAATCATTTCCTCTGGCTTGAAAATGGCTATCTCGCAGGCGACGACACCGATTCCCATGTGGACACCCTGGCACGGCTCTGCCCAGACGATACTATCCTGTATCAGCGCTGTGACGACGCGAACGATGAACACTACCAGAGCTTGTCGGACATGGAAGATGAGCTGCGCGCCTTCCGTACCAGAGACGGCCGTCCCTACCGCCTGGTCCCTCTGCCCTGGCCTTCGGCCACCTTCGACGAAGAGGGGGATCGCCTCCCGGCCACCTACGCCAACTACCTGATCATTAACGGCGCCGTGCTGCTGCCCGTCTACAGCGACCCCAGGGACGGCGAGGCGATTGAAGCCGCCGCCCTTGCCTTTCCCGACCGGGAGATCATCCCCATCGACTGTTCGGCCCTGGTGCTGCAGCACGGTTCACTGCACTGCGTCACCATGCAGCTGCCCCGGGGGGTGCTCGCATGAGCCATCTCATGGTCGGAATGCTCCAGCAGAGCTGCGGCGCAGACCGGGACGAGAACATCCGCAAGAGCATTCTTGGAATTCGCGAGGCGGCCGCAAAAGGTGCGGAACTGGTCATACTGCAGGAGCTGCACGCCGGGCTCTACTTCTGCCAGCGCGAAGACACCGACCTCTTCGATCAGGCCGAAACCATCCCCGGCCCCTCCACCGAAGCCTTCGGGGCCCTGGCCAGGGAGCTGGGAATCGTCATCGTGACTTCCCTCTTCGAGCGCCGCGCGCCCGGCCTCTATCATAATACCGCCGTGGTCCTGGAGAAGGACGGCTCCATCGCCGGATGCTATCGCAAGATGCACATCCCCGATGACCCCGGCTATTATGAGAAATTCTACTTCACCCCCGGCGATCTGGGCTTTGAGCCCATCGACACCTCGGTGGGACGCCTGGGCGTGCTGGTCTGCTGGGACCAGTGGTACCCCGAGGCCGCCCGTCTCATGGCCATGGCCGGAGCCGAGATGCTCATCTACCCCACCGCCATCGGCTGGGATCCCGCCGACAACGAAGAAGAACAACAGCGCCAGCTTGAGGCCTGGGTTACGGTGCAGCGCGGACACGCAGTCGCTAATGGCATCCCCGTGCTCGCCGTCAATCGCGTGGGTTTTGAAGAGGATGAAAGCGGGCACAGCGCAGGAGCCCGGTTCTGGGGCAACAGCTTCGTCGCCGGCTGCCAGGGAGAATTTCTGCTGCGGGGATCACAAGACAAAGAAGAGGTCCTCATGGTCGGAATCGACCGCCAACGCAGCGAAAACGTTCGGCGCATCTGGCCTTTTCTCAGAGACAGACGCATCGATGCCTACGACGATCTTCTCAAGCGTTACCGAGACTGAGCAACCCGATCAAAATATATGTTCCACAAGAAAAGGCCCGCCAAAAAGCGGGCCTTTTCTATGAGTTAATCCATGATATCTCGAAAAAACCTTAAGACCTCATGCAGAGACAGGATCCAGGATGCAGCGGATCCCCCCTTCCTTGAGCCCCGGTTTGAAGCAACCGTTGCAGGAAATACAGGTCGCGCTATGAGAAGGATCATCGGCCCAGAGATTGACCAGATTCGGCTCGCGGATCAAGGGCCGAGAAAGAGACAGAGCGTCGGCAGCACCCGATGCGAGTATCTCCTCGGCTAGAGCCAGGGTCCGTATCCCTCCAACGGTGATGACAGGCACTCCGACGGCAGCTTTCACCACTCGAGCCGATTCGACATTGTAGCCCTGCTTTGAGGGCTCATCGAGCTTCATACGAATCGGTCCCATTTTTCCGGCTGCGGCCGTTCCCGAACTCACCTCAATGGCATCAATACCCAGCTCCTCGAGCCTTCGTGCCGCGCTCACCGCCTCCTCAAGCACGAAGCCACCTTCCAGGTTGTCAGCGGCGGTCAGCTTGATGGCCACGTGGTTGATCAGATAGCCATGGGCCCCGTGAAGCTGTACCCCGTCAAAGCCGCAGGCCTTGCAGCGTGCCGCAGCCGAGGCAAAAGCGACGACCACCTCGCTGATTTCCCCCGGACTCATCTCCCGGGGCAGCTCCGGCGAGGTACCATCCTGAATCGCCGAGGGCGCGATGGGCTGGGTTCCGATAAATTTGGAACTGGCCTGATTGCCTACATGCACCAGTTGGCAGAATATCTTCGCCCCGCCAGCATGCGCAGTATCCGTCAGCGCCTTGAGCCCTGGGTTTGCGGCATCTTCATAGACCCTCATCGAACCGGGCAGCTGGATCCCGTCGGGACGCACCACGCCGTAGCCTGTGATGAGCAGCCCGGCACCCCCTTGCGCCAGTGTGCGGTAACAGTCGATGAGGCGATCGGTCACCCTCCCCTCCTTATCGCACATCCCCTCCCACGTGGCGCTGCGAACAAAGCGATTTTTCAGAGTCTGACCGCCGATGGCGATCGGTTCAAAAACTTTACTCATCTTTTAATGCTCCTATTTCTTCTCAAGGTGGTCGGTTCTCTGGATAAAAACATTTATAAATGAAACTAATCGCAAAGTAGACATTTTGACAAGTACCCACCTTTTCGTACGATAGGCACTTTTAGGTAACCGTGCAGCGCTATTGTGCTGCAGAGAAACCGCTTCATGCTACCCTGATTCCATGCGGGCGGCAACCGACCGGTTCCCCCCAAACATCCCAATTTTTGATTCTGCCCGAATAGTCCGACAGGCTCCTAGGGTGAGACGGCCAGCATGACCGTCTCGTCGAGCAGGGGCACGGCGGAGGCCCCGCCGCAACTCGACTTCTGCAACAGGCTGACCTTGACCCGCAAACGGTAGCTTCCCTCCTGGACGCAGGTGGCCCGTATTGAGGGGACGCCGGAGACGACCTCGCAGGGAGGTCCTTCCGGTTGTTCCAGGACCTCGGCGATGACGCTGTAGAGGAAGCCCCCGGGGAGAATTTCGGGCTGCAGAATCAGTCCGATGTCTATGGGCTCCCCCACCCTGCCCGCAAGAAGGTTGTTCTTGAGAGTCACTTTAAGCTCGCCCTCGGCCGCCCCGGCCGTAGAAATGGAGCAGAAGAGGACGGCCGAGAGCAGTAGAAGCACTGTGCTAAGAAGTCGTCTCGTATGCCCCCAGCTGCCCATCATCTCGGCCTCCATCCAGGGCCCGCTCATGTGTTCCCTTTGGTTTCCACCACGTGGGGCGGCTTGGCCCCGATGAAGCGGGTGGAGGGGTCCTGGATCTCATGCTTCGGGAAACCGGTCGGGTACTGCTGGGCCCTTGGGTCGTCCAGAGTACCTAGCTCGACGAGCTGCAGTGCCCCCACCGGGCAGCTCAGGATGCAGGCAGTCTGCCTGCCGGCATCCTGACGCTCCACGCACATGTTGCACTTCTCGGCCTTTTCGGTGACCGGGTTCATCTTGGGGACCTGGTAGCGGCAGTAGACCACGCAGGCCTCGCAGCCGATGCACTTGCTGCGGTCCTGCACCACGATGCCGTCGTCGCGCTTGGAGATGGCACCCACGGGGCAGTTGACCAGGCACTGGGGCTTACCGCAGTGGTTGCAAGCCAGGGAGAGGAAGGCGCGCTCCTCGTGGGGGTAGGCCTCCTTGCCCAGGGGGTGGACGTCGCGCCACTTGATCCCCGGCTCCTGGTGATACTGGTTCCTGCAGGCCATGGCGCAGGTGAAGCAGCCAAGGCACTTTTCTGAATCGACTAAAAAGGCTTTTTGTTTCTTCATGATCCCCTCCCTTAGGCTTTTTCTATGTCGGCGAACTGGTCATGGACGGCGGTTCCCGGTGCCCCGGTCTTATAGGCCCCCATGTCGGCGGGGGTATCGTCGATGATCTTCTGGACTAGGAAGTTGCTGTCCTTGAACCACTGCTCGTACATCACCAGCACCTGAGTGGGGACGTTCCCGGTGAGGCGGGCCTTGAGGCGGACCTCACCGAGGGAGTTGAAGACCCGCACCTGCTGACCATCAGCGATCCCCTTGGCCGCCGCGGTGGTGGGGTGCACGTAGACGAAGGGCTCGGGGTTGAAGTCGGCCATGTAGTCCAGATTCTGGAACTGGGAGTGCAGGCTGAACTTGGAGTGAGGCGTTATCACCCGCAACGGGGCGGTGGCGGCGCGCTTTGGGCGGTACTCGGGCAGGGCGGCATGGCCGTGCTCTGCGGCCAGGCTTGAAAAGAACTCGTATTTGCCCGAGGGGGTCTTGAACTTCCGGTCGTGCCAGGAGGCACTGGAGGCCAGCTTCGCCTTTTTCGGCCCCTTCTTCAGGTCCTTCCAGCTCTTTATGCCGAAGAGGTCGTGAATCCCCTGGTTGAACTCCTTCTCCATCCAGACGCGGGTGTCCGTCTCAAGGGGGAAGGTACAGGAACCGGGCGCGAGCTTGTTCATCCGGGCGGAGAGCAGGGCCGCGATCTGTACGTCGGACTTGGCCTCGTACATCGGCTTGATCGCCTGTTCGTTGAGGGCCATCCAGTAGTGCCAGTAGCCGACGTTGACGTTGTACTCCTCGAAGAGGGTGGTGTGGGGCAGAACGATATCGGCCTGCTCAACGGTCTTGGTGAAGAACTGGTCCACCACCACGACCGCCTCGATGCTGTCGTAGGCCTTCTTCATCAGGGCGGTGTTCTGGTTCTGGCTCATGGGATTACGGCAGGCCACCCAGAGCATGCGCAGGGGGCTCTCCTTCTGGGCGAGGATGTCCCGTGCCGCCTGGTTCATGTTGAAGTTGCGGTTGGAGTAGGTGGTCGCCTCGTCGCCGCCGAAATGGAAGTCCCCCTTGGCGGGACCGCCACCGACGATGCCCTTGGAGCCCTCGGGGGGGCTCATCACCATGGCGTTGTAGTTGAAGCCCCAGGTGCGCAAGTGCCCGTAGCGGGCCCCTCCCCCTTCCTTGCCGATGTTGCCGGTCATAGCCACCAGCGCGTCGATGGCGCGGACCATGGAGCCGCCGTTGGCGTGACGCTGCATGCCGTAGCCGATCCAGATGGTGGCGGGGTCGGCGGTGGCGAATTCCTCAGCCAGGTGGCGGATCATGGCGGCGCTCACCCCCGTCTCGGCGGCGGCCCACTCCACGCTGACCTTCTCCTTCAGATATTTCTTGAAGGCGTCAAAGCCGACGGCGTGCTTGCTCACGAACTCCTGGTCCACCATCCCCTTGTCGATGAGGTGCCGCGCCATGCCGAGGGCGAGGGCGCCGTCGGTGGAGGTGTGGGGGCGGATGTAGAGGTCCGCCTTCGCCGCAGTCTGGGTGAGGACGGGATCGATGACCACCAGCTTGGCCCCTTTGCGGCGCGCCTCGTAGATGTACTTCATGCTGTGCACGGAACACCAGGCGGGGTTCCCGCCCCAGACGATGATGTACTTACTCTTGACCATGTCCTCAGGGTCGTTGGTCCACATGTCGCCCATGTCGTAGTTCTGGGCGTCGATACCGGCGGGCCAGCAGGGAGTGCCGGCGAAGCGGGTGGTGTAGCCCAGCGACGACATCATGCCCTCGACGCCATAGTGGGTGATGCCGAAGTTGCCCGAATACTTGTCCAGCCCCAGACCGAGGAGGTTGCCATCGAGCTCCTTGATCTTGAGGATCTTCTGGGCGATGCGGTCGATGGCCTCCTCCCAGGAGACGCGCTTCCAGTTGCCGCTGCCGCGGCCCACCTGCACCATGGGGTACTTGATGCGATCGGGACTGTAGACCCGACGGGGGTAGGAATAGCCCTTTACACAGAGCCCCCCCGCAGTGTAGGTCGACTCGGGAGAGCCTTCCACGAACTCGACCACCCCGTCCTTGACGAAGGTCTTGAGGCTGCAGGAATCGAAACAGTTCCTCGGGCAGGCGTTTCGAAAGATCTGATAATCCGCATCACTGAACAGCTCCTTGGCTTCGGCCAGCATCGGCTGCAACAGACCGATGGGCATGGTGGCCAGTGCGCCGGTCGCCAGCAGTCCCTGCAGAAACCGCCGACGGCTACTATTACAGGACAGGGTCTTTTCCATCTTTTTTTGTTTCAGCTTATCCATGACAAACTCCCTTATTCTTTATAGGCCAATGGATGGCTCCGTTGATTTAAGGTCGCGCATCTCATCCGCCAGCCAGGCGGCCAGGATGTCGGTGACAGTATGAATTGCCGGCGGTAACTGTTCGGCGCTACGCACCCGATTGATCCAGGAAGGCAACCACTGATCCAGATGTGCTTGCAGGAAATAGCTCCACAAATCTTCAACCTCGGGACTGTCCCCCGCCTGGCGGACTGCTGAGAGGCGAATGCAGGCATCCAGTTCCAGGCTCAGATGATCGTCAGGCAGGGTGCCCTGCCAGGGGGACTGTACTCCGAGCATCTCGAAGATCTGTCGAGAGATAAGGGTGCTTTTGCCCATCACCTGGGGCTCAGGTTCGAGATAGACCGAAGCGAATGGAGGGGCAATCAGAGCCTTGGGGCCGACAAAAAGTCGGTTGAAGGCAAATTCGACAGCCTCCCAGTCGTCAACTTTGGGCAAGTCGATGGAAACCGCCTCGTCTAGGGCGGCATAGGCGTCGGAGAGTTGAGCGGCATTCTGGGCGAAGAAAAAATCCCTCAATGCCTGGAGTTGTTGCTGGTCCTGCGTGTCGTTCATGGAACCTCCCATCGGTAAGAGTGCCAAGGAACTACGGCTTCATACATTCTAGGTGGGGTGGTGGCAAACAGGCAGGGGGAATAATCGGTGAGGAAATGGGTACGGAGTCCTACCCATTACCTCTCCGTACAGGGATATCGGGTAGGAAATGGGTAGGAACGCTGGAAGGGCTAATAAAAAAAGGAGTTGGGACGCAAACGACTGAAATTACTCGGATAGCTGCAATTCCTGCAAGTAGCGATGGAGATTGACGTCGCGGGTGAGGCCAAGTTTCTTGCGGATATGTTTTCGATGGGTCTGGATCGTTTCCGCCGACAGGTTCATGAACGCGGCCATCTCCTTGGAGGAGGCACCGGTCTGAATAAACTGGCAGACCTTCATCTCCGCCGGTGTTAAACGTAGCAACCCGCTGTGAGGTCGAGCGCCGGAGTCGCTGGCGACCGAACCGAGCTGGCTCTGCAATATTTCCAGATATCCTTGACGAACGCTATCCGAGTTCGTGTGGCGGGCCTTCTCAAGGGCAGGCAGTAACTGAGACTGGATTCTCTGGCTCAGGTCCCGCTGCATCTCCTGCCGTTCCTGCCCCACGGTTTTCATGACATGTCGCAGGGCAATGTTGGCTTCTTCAAGCTGATTTTTTTCATATTCAAGCCGTTCTTGCAAAGCCTTCTGTTCGGTAATGTCCCGCACCAGCATCTGCAGCAACGGACCACTGTCAAGCTCCACACGATTGAGAGTGACTGCCATGGGAAAGAACTCACCCTGGCTGCGCCGGCCGGTCAACTCGCCGCTCCAGACCTGCTCTTTAGCGAGCTGTTCCGCCGCCTGATGAAGAGCCATGGCGCTCTCTACTGCGCAAAATTCATTACATTTGCGCCCCGTCAATTGCTCCAGAGAACAGCCGAAGAGTTCGCTGGTGCGATGGTTGGCCTGAACCACATGCATTTCGCTATCGAGCAGCAGGATACTCTCGCCGGCGGCCTCGAACAGTGACTGATATTGTTTCTCGGTGTCGGCCAGTTCGACCGATTGGTCCTGGACCTGTTGCTGGAGGCTTTCGCGTTGTTGGACCAACAGGGTGATATTGGCGAGCAGGACCAGGTAACCGCGCGATGCAAGGCTGACGTGCTGCAGCGGTACCAGCTGGAACCGGAAAAAGGAGGTCCCATTATGCAGGGGAATCTCGTGAGTCTGTTCCAGAGGATAGCGCTGGATCAAATCAGAGATAGTCTCGACATCCAGGTCCAGGGTCTGTCCCAGAAAGCGCCCCTCCTGCGCCGAAGGTTTCAGGCAGGATTGGGCAGCTTCATTCGTTCGGGTGATGAGACCCTCGGCGTCGATGATCAGAATCAGGTCGGAGGTCGAAGCGAGAACGTTTTCAAGGGTGCACTTTTCCAGGGTCAGCAGACGGTTGGTTTCGTCGAGTCTCGTTTGCATTTCCGGCGCAGACAATGCGGTCATCTCCCTGATCACCAGTACCTCGCAACCATCCGCGTAGCGACGCAACAGTTCGAGAGCAGCCAGTTTAGCCTGGGCCCCGGCATCGCCTTCCAGAATAATGTCTTCCAGCGCATGAACCAGGGGTTTGAAGGCCGTTAAGAACATTCCGGAATTGATGCCGCGCGACCTATGCAGGCGTCCCTCTTTGAGTAAAAATTCGGCCCAGTCCTGTTCATTGCGCAGCAAATCAGGAAAATCCTGGCTTGGATTGTCCTGCTTCAAAGCCTCAAATAGCGGATCCAGAAAGCCATGGAAGGATGCAATACAGTCTTCTCGCTTGGCGGTCGTATGGTCAAATACCCCGACCTGCCTCATACCAAGGGTCCATTTTTCAAGAAAAAACTCAAGGGCATCGGGCAAGGCCAGAATGATTTCAATGCCCGTAAACTGGCAATCGACATCCATCTGAGCCTGTTTTTTATTCATGCAAGTGTTCCTTTTTTTATCGTCCGATTACAGATGTACCTGACTGCTCATGCCTTTTAACAGTACCACCGGAGTTTCGGGTGGATAGCTTCTAGTTTTCTAGATGTCAAGCAAGTTACCGAACGCAGTTATTCCGTTCATCATGTCACCCAGCGTTAGCTGGCTTTACCACCCACAGCCTCTATGCCTGGCGTAAGATGTCTGGCCGACGCAGACCTTCAGGAGAAACTCTTTCTTGTGGCACCGGTGGGTAATGTGCCATACATGGCCGGGCATATAATGTGCGATTAAGCCGAGTCATTTTGAAGGACGCTTTTTCAGGACCAGAGGGATCCTTTGAGGCGGAAAAATGGCGAGTAATTGCGCATATCCATCAAATTTCAGGTGAATTATGCTCGTCCGTTCCCTAATTGATTCAAGCCATTTATCCCAAAGAAGAGCATCCCATGACCCCGACCGCGTTTAACACTCTGCCCCTTAAAGACTCGATGCTCAAGAACCTTTTTTCCCTCGGTTATAGCGAGATGACAGAGATTCAGGCTCAGAGTCTGCCGCCGATTCTGGCTGGGCAAGATGTGATCGCCCAGGCCAAGACCGGCAGTGGCAAGACCGCCGCCTTCGGCATCGGCCTCTTGTCCCGGCTGTTGGTGCAGCGCTTCTGCGTGCAGACACTGGTGCTCTGCCCGACCCGCGAACTCGCCGACCAGGTCAGCAAGGAATTGCGGCGTCTCGCCCGTTTCACCAGTAATGTCAAGATTCTCACCCTCTGCGGCGGCGTCCCCTTCGGCCCCCAGCTCGGTTCCTTAGAGCATGGCGCCCATATCGTGGTCGGTACCCCCGGCCGCATTCTCGATCACCTGCGGCGCGGCAGCCTTGAGCTGAAATCCCTGAAAATGCTGATTCTGGACGAAGCCGATCGCATGCTCGACATGGGTTTTCAG
>JAAXQG010000186.1 GCA_012974445.1 Desulfuromonadales bacterium | reverse complement strand
GCCCGGCGATAGCATCGCCTTTGTGCCTCCCTGGAAGTCGGGGAGAAGGCAGTAATAGATGGTGGAGTACTCGCTTAAAGAATCTCCGAATGTCAAACCCGACCCTGTGCTTCGTGTGGCGACATCCGCCAGCGGGGTTTTTCGTATGGGCCGTCCTGCCCCACGAAAAAGCTCGGCGTCCATGCCTCGCCCCCTGTGGGGCCCTTTTCCGCTGGCGGATGCCGCCGCACGGCGAGAGCAAATAGGGGGGAGTTATGCTCGCCCGCGATGCGGGCGAGATTAGTCATCCTCATTACGAAGTACCACGGTACCGTAGGGGGGATTAAGGAGCGTCAGCGACGAATCAACCGCCCCGTCTAAAGGATAGCTTTGACTGCTAAAAACCCACCCTGAGCTACCTGATTGTAACTTCGGGTTTCGCCCCGCTCGGGCGACTCACTTTTGACTACAGCATCAAAAGTAAGTAAAAATGCCGACCCCATACCACAGTATTTGCCATAGAATCTCCTGAATTTAGAAAAGACTCGCTTTCAATTTTAAACAAAACACACATACCAGGAATCAAGCCGTTATCAATCGGCTATCAGCCAATTTGCTAGTGTTTTACGAATGCGGGCTGAAGGTTCTGTCATGAGGTGGGTCGCTAATAGTTCATGGTCTTCCCGTACCAGTTGGGGGTGTTGCGCAAGATATTTTGCCAACCTCCATCTCGTCGGCTCATCGTTTTCCTGAGGGACGAGGGAGGCTGTCATTGCAAGCACTTCACTGTCTGGCTCTGCATTACGGGCCAGCGCCACGGCTATGGCTTGTCGCGTATCCAGGTCGGTTTCACCGTTGAAGCTTTCCATGAGAATTTTAGCTGTGCCGGTCTGCGTACTCTTGGCCAATGACTGAGCAGCTGCGATCCTCACCTCTGCCTGGGCGTCGCCGAGGGCCTGGGTAAATGTTCTGTAGTGTCCCTCATCCCCGGTGTTGGCCATCGCTATGAGCAGTATCGAGCGGGCGGACGGATCGCCTGCGCTGTCGTAGCGGCTGGCGAGTTGGTCGGAGATCTCCTGCCACTGTTCCCCATCTGCCTGCCTGTTGAAGTGGGAGATACTGCCCAGCGCGAGAGCAGTTGTATTCGAATAATCTTCATTGCTGGCGCTTCGATCATCAACGTTATCCCACAGCGCTTGCAATGTTTCTTCGTTGGGGGCACTGATGCCGCCAATGGCGACGATGGCGCGGAGCCGGTTGTTCGCTGCGACTTCGGGGTCGTCCATGAGCTGACTGAGCGCAGCCTGCGCCGAAGCGGAAGCGGTCAATTCGAGGACCAGGAAGAGTTCTGCCACGTCCCGGTCGCTAAATGTCTCATTTTTTATCCGGCCTGCCAGCTCAGCGCACAGCTCGTCATGTTCGCTGAGCTGGGAGACCAGCATTTCAAGCCGGGCATGTTTGCCGGGGCCTGTCGCAACGAATTCGGCAAGTAGCTTGGTGAGCCTGGCCTGGCTCTCCGCAAGGCTGACTGCAACCTCGGCACTGGCCGACCCCTTTTTTCTCCCGGCCCGGTCGTCATTTTGCACCTGCCAGCTTCTGATCGGGACTCTGTCGGTCTGCTCTAGGTCGACCTGAATCGTTGAGGAGAGGACGGTGTCACCTGCCTTACGCAGTTCATTCTTTTCTTCGGCATGAAAACTGGCGAGCCAATTGCCATGATCCGGCAGGGTGGCCCGCGCGTTGTAGCTCTGCACCGCGACCCTCATCCCCCCCTTGCTCCCGGCGGGGGGCTCAGTGAAGTGCTTGTTGCTCTTCTCAATGCTGGCAGGTGCGATGAACCGATAATCGGCGCGAAAGGTCCCGGAGCGGCCCGATTCCTCGCCCTGCCAACGGTTTACGCCCTCCTCGACGATCACCTGGGTCGAACGCATGATCTCTTCCAGCATTGCGGCGGTTTTGGCGTCAAGGTAGTCAGGGAACTCAAACTTCTGAAAAAGGCCATTAGCGGCGACAGTCACCTGAAATGGGGTGGCGAGTAAGGCGCTGACTTCAGGGTTCAGGATTGAATTGATGCTGAAGCTGGCATCGGGAAAGGCCACAGTGAGGTCTATGTCCGTACCCTTTGCTGGCGCCAGGGTCAGGGCCAGGGTGCCACGAAAGAGTGTCTTAAGACGTGAGTCATCAGTTGCCCCTGCGAGCTGGATGTCGCTGGCAATCGCAATTTCATAGTAGCCCGTCTCGGTCGATGACCAGCGCAGCGCTGGAGCGAGGTCCGCCTGGGGTTCGGCCGCGTCGATGCCGGAAGACTGCGCACTGCGCTCGGGATTGAGCATCATGTTTGTCGCGACTATCCCGCCGAGAGCTACCACCACTAGTGCCAATGCCAATGCCCACAGTCTCTTCATACAACTTCCTTTTTGATTCACAGAGCCCAAGCCTCTACCAGGAGAAGGAGCTGGTCTCTGTCTGATTTAACAGGACATCCGTGCGAATATATGGCTGCCAGCTCACCAGATTTATGGTTGCGGTATGGTCTTTGATGCCACAGGGGTAAGGGACTCCCCAGGAATGACACCAGTCGATGCCATCAGGGTACTTGGCAAACAGGTCAATTTTCCCATTGGGGCCATGGATGCCGCTGGTGATCTTCTCGGTGAGCGTCCCGCTGAGACTTGAGGTCGTCGGCATCGTAAATGAGCCGTCGGCATGCCCCTGCACATACGCGTAGATCAGATCGAGATCGGCAGTAATTCCGCCGCTTGCGGCCAGCAAATTTATCTCGGCCGTAGCGTAGGTGCCCACGGAAACATAAGGCTCGATATAGGAGTTCAAAGATGTCAACTGCATATCGATGGTAGAAAGGTAACCAAGAGTACCCGAAGCTCCCGCTTCGACCGTGACCGGGACGATCCCGATCCAGAAGTCCGATTGAAAGCCTTTCTTCTTGGCATATGAGGCGTGGGTGTTCCAATTCCGCTCGCCGTGGAGCCCTTTCGTATAAATCGTCAGCCCTGCGAACTCCATGGACATATGCATGTAGGGGACGCCGTTGGTGTGGACATTGGTGTACATGAGCGTATCGAGGAAGGTGAAGTTGTTGCCAAACACGCTGGCATCGGCATTCCCCTCAACCTCACCCCTCAGGCCAGTACTAGTAAGGGAGCCAAAAGCGGTAAAATCAACCGATGCTCCGAAGACATCGCTGCTGAACCCCTTGGAGTAATCGCGTGAGAAATAGAGGGATGAGCTGCCAACAGCGGCGGGGGCGGCGAGGGCGGCGAGGGCGAGCGATGCCTTTGCCGCAGCCGGCGCAGCCTGGCCAGCAGAGAGAATTGCAAGCAGCAAGGTTCTTGTGTTGTCGTCTCCGCTGTTGCTCAGGATGCCTGGTTCGTTTTCAACCAATGACAGTGGTAGCTCGACCCGGGCTATGACATTAAAGTGTGTTTCGGGGCTCGCTGCTACGGCCACGCGCGCCGCATCCGGGAAGCTTAATCCCAGATGAATAGAGGCCTCTTCCCCAGGCGTAAGCGGTCCACTCAGGTACTTTTGCTCAATCTGGTAATCTGCAGTAGCACTGTCCCACACATCCAGCGGATAACAGCTGTCGCCGGGGACATCAACGCACAGGGTAATTTCCGCCCCGCTCACGATCTCAGAACCACTGACCCGCACTCCGACCGTTGCGCTCAGATGGACGTCTTCGGTATCGATCTGCGCACCCACCATCCCAAGGTCGGCCCCGGCAGTGTCAGGGAAGACAACAACCCCTTCATTCGCTTCAAACCTGGTCAAAACGATATCGGGCTCGCTGGTCTTGATCGCATCGATCAGGACCAGGGCAGAGTGGGCATCAAGGTCTGTCCCTTTGCTGGCAAATGGGTTGGTGACCGAGTTAGCGGCAGTCTTGAGCGCCCCCCCCGGGTCGGCCACAGCGACGATATGATAGCTGCCGGACGGAACATCTGCCGGAATTGTCAAGGTGCAGTCATAGGCCTCAGTGCCAGGATCCAGCGTGACAACAACGCAACTTCCAAGCTCATGTTGTGCGACATCCCCATCAGCTACTGCCGTATCAAGATCTGCGCTGTTAAGAAGATAGAAGGTGACCGGGAGATTGACGAGGGGCTCATTGGTAGAGAGCTCAACGCTCAGAGCGATCTCATGCGATGAATAGTATGTGACATCTGCAGCACTCAGGTCACCGACCTGTAGAACCAGGCTTCCGCTGTTTCCACCACTACTGTCCCCGCAGCCAGTGACAAGGAAGGACATAAAAACCAAACAGAGAAAAATAAGAAGATTGGGGAATGGACCCCCTCGTTGTTCTCCGCTAGACCTTCCCAGACCTGGTGCCATAGCTTGGTACTCCCTTCAGGGGTTACTTAGATGGACGACAGTCTCAAAATTATCTGGAGATAAAATCGGCTTGCAAGCCTGTCACACCTTGCGTCCAGTTTTTGATTTTGTGTGATGCTGAGCTATGCAGGAACTGCCCTCAACCAAAAAAGCAGCTGGAGAGTCAAATTCATGGAGGCCAATTAGAACCCTATCACCATAAATATTATTCCGCTTATTTCTACACTGAATAATTGCGGATAACGAACTGCGGTAGCGTATATTTATGGGCTTGGAAACCGGAATTTTAGGTCTATGAAAAATGATGTCGAGCCGTCTTTTCCCCTCCAATCTGTCCCAAATATCTTTAGGAACTAGGGAAAACTACGGACACTTCCCATATTATCGAGAACTATCTGACTGTGGGAGTCGGGGAGTCGGGGACGGTCCTGACAAACTTGACTTGCGGTAGCAGCCAACCTCAAGTCCACGGTGGGCCGTGCCCACCCTACCCCTGCTGATGGTTGACAGCTAAAGGCACAACCTGAGCTGCCGGTTTTCTCCTTTTTGTTTCGCCATGCTCGGGCGACTTACTTTTGGCTACAGCATCAAAAGTAAGCAAAAATGCAGCCCCCCCCCAAAAT
>JAAXQG010000171.1 GCA_012974445.1 Desulfuromonadales bacterium | reverse complement strand
GCCTCAGACAGCGGAGGCCGAATTCCCGGGGACGATTCGAAGCCCTCCAGCGGGGTTATCGACGGGAAAGAACCCAATAATCAAAAAGGGCAGGCTCCAGCGGAGTCTGCCCTTTTTCAATCTGTGATTTCCCCCAATTTACATCCGCCGCAGCGCAAGGGGGCTGACCGGAAAAAGGCCCCGCAGGGGTCGGGACAGGACGTACCGATCCACCCTTGGGCAGGAGCCCCATTCGATGAGCCCCGGTCAGTTCCCTTTCGCGGAGGGAACCCGGAGGGCGGATGCGGCTTGGGGAAGGCCGAGAGCTCAGGCTGAGATGTCCCGCACGAGCAGGGACCCTGCGATGCTCCACATGATCAGGCAGATCAGGCTGTCAAGCACTCTCCAGGCGTGAGGCCTGCGAAAGAGTGGGGAGAGCAGGCGTGCTCCAAGGGCCAGGGAGTAGAACCAGACGCAAGAGATGGTCATGGTCCCGGCCCAGAAGAAAATCCGCTGGTCCGCCGGGAATTGCCCCCCGATGCTGCCGATGAGCACCAGGGTGTCGAGATAGGTGTGGGGATTGAGCAGGGTAACAGCCAGGGTGGTCAGCAGGATTTTGCGCAGGGGCTGTTGCTGCTGCTCCTGAGCCTCGAGAGTACTTCCTGTCATCGCCGAACGCAGGGATTTCCATCCGTACCAACCTAAAAAAGTTGCGCCGCCCCAGGCTGCCAGCCGCCCCAGGGCAGGGTCGGACGCTACGATTGTGCCCACACCGGCGATGCCGATCGAGATGAGCAGTGCATCGCACAGGAAGCAAACGGTTGCGATCTGAATGGGGTAATTGCGGCGTACCCCCTGGGAGAGGAGGTACGCATTCTGGGCCCCGATGGCAATGATCAGGCCACCGCCCAGTCCGAGACCTTGAAGAAAAGGTGAAAGCATCTGTTTCTCCTGACGGATTGGATTGAAATGGGAACCTACGGATTCTGTAGGCGGAAGTAAAATTAATTGTTTTTAGATGTTATAAGTTTTGCTACTTTAGGCCCATGCTTGATTACAAACTTCTAGAAGCTCTGGCCATGGTCGTTCAGGAAGGTGGCTTTGACCGGGCCAGCAAGGTGCTGTTTTTGACCCAGTCGGCTGTCTCCCAGCGGGTACGACACCTGGAGGAGAGGGTGGGGCAGGTCCTGCTCTCGCGCACTTCTCCACCTCTGCCCACGTCTGCCGGTCTGCGCCTGCTTAAACACTATCGTCAGGTCAAGCTCCTGGAGGAGGATCTGGACGGGGTGCTGCAGCCTGAGAATGACCTTCCGGTGACCCTCTGCCTGGGGGTGAATGCCGATAGCCTGGAGGCCTGGTTGTTAGAGGCGGTTCGCCCTTTTCTGGAGCAGGGAACAGGGCTGATTGATCTGCGGGTGGATGACCAGGAGCAGACCCATCGCCTGCTTCGAGACGGAGAGGTGGTGGGTTGCATCAGCACGACCGAAAAGCCGATGCAGGGGTGCCGGTCCGAGTATCTGGGTTGCATGCGCTACCGGCTGATGGCTACGGAGGATTTTGCCCGGCAATGGTTTCCCCAGGGCGTGAATCGGGAGACTATCTGTCGGGCTCCTGCGGTGATCTACAATCGTAAGGACAATCTGCACTACCGGCTCTTGACGCAAGTCTTTGGTGCTCCTTGCGAGCAGATCCCTGCTCATTTCGTCCCCTCGTCCACCAAGTTCCTGGAGTTCATCACCACGGGTTTGGCGTACGGCATGGTTGAAGAACATGAAGGGCGTAATTTACCCCCTTCGTCTCCCCTGGTTGAGCTGGCGCCGGGGCATCAGATAAGCGAGCGACTTTACTGGCATCGCTGGAATCTTGACTCCCCCCTGCTTGACGATCTCAGCAACCATCTTGTGCGAGGCGCCAAGCTTTTCTTGGCTTTGATCTAGACGCTTAATCGCACCCAACTTCGGTTGCACCTCGCAATAAAGCGATGAACTGTATCTGTCCCCTCCCTCTGTTCGGGTTTAAGATGGGAACAACCACGGGTAGCTGAGAACTCTTAACAGGGCAATTGAAAATGAAAAATCTTCTCTTCTATGCGGGCACGGTCCTGATATGGGGTTCGACCTGGCTGGCGATCAAATTTCAGCTCGGGGCCGTCGATCCCATGGTCTCTGTGGCCTATCGTTTCTCTCTGGCTTCGCTGGTCCTGCTCATCTATTGCCGGGTCAGAGGCGTGAATATGCGCTTCAGCGGCAGGGAGCATCTTTTCATGGCCCTGCAGGGGCTTTTTCTCTTCGCCCTGAATTACTGGCTCTTCTATCTGGCGGGTTCCCATCTCCCCAGTGGGCTGGTGGCCGTGGTTTTCTCCTCCATTCTGGTGATGAATATGGTGAACGGGGCTCTCTTTCTGGGCTCTGCCCTGGAGGCTCGCATGGTGGCCGGTGCCGCTCTGGGACTTATGGGCATCGGGCTGGTTTTCTGGCCCGAACTCGACTCCTTCGACCTGAGCGACCAGGGGATGACCGGGCTGCTCCTCTGTCTGGGGGCGACCCTGCTGGCGTCCTGGGGAAACATTCTTTCTGCGAGGAATCAGAAAAAGGGGCTGCCCGTTGTTCAGACCAATGCATACGGAATGGGCTACGGGGCGCTGGTAATGTTTCTTTTCTCGCTGCTGTCCGGGAAAAGTTTTGGATTTGAGTTCTCCCCGACTTACATCGGATCCCTGCTTTACCTCTCTGTTTTCGGCTCCATCGTCGCCTTCGGTTGCTACCTGAGCCTCATCGGGCGCATCGGTGCCGACCGGGCAGCCTACGCGACCCTTGTCTTTCCTATCGTGGCGCTGTACCTCTCCACGGTTTTTGAATCCTACCGGTGGTCCGAGTCTGGCTTTATCGGTATCGCATTGATTCTTCTGGGCAACGTTCTGATTCTGAAACGACGGTCTTCACCGGAGAAGGTGCCCGCTGAGCAAAGGCCCGGCATCGAGGAGGTTGACCGTGCCGCCCGGGGGGCGGACTAGGCGGGCTGGCATCTCTCGGGATGCGACCCGACGGTTTTGGGTTTTTGGGCCCAAACTAGAATCACCGTTTGTCAAACCCGACCCCTATGCTCTTCCGCCTATGCTCTTCACGACCCATATGCTCTTCATCGCTAAAAGTTGGATTCGCGGATGTGATTCGGAGTCTTCGAGCTGCAGGGAGAAATCAATGTTCAGGCTTATGGCTCCCTCTCCCTAAGGGAGAGGGCTGGGGTGAGGGGGATTGCCCTGCTGTTCGTTTCGCGCTGCTGGTGGGAACTGGTTGAAAGTTCTGTGGATTGAAAGCCGGGATTTCGCCCCGGCGGGCGACTTCCTTTTCTTGGGCGGCCAAGAAAAGGAAGCAAAAGAAGGCCGCCCGGACAACCCCGCCCTTCGGGTGCCTTCCGGGCTGCGAACTGCCCCCGGCGGCCTCCTTGAACTCAGCTGACGCCTCAGACAAAGGAGGCCGAATTCTCGGGGACGATTCGAAGCCCTCCAGCGGGGTTATCGACGGGAAAGAACCCAAAAATCAAAAAGGGCAGGCTCCAACGGAGTCTGCCCTTTTTCAATCTGTGATTTCCCCCAATTTGCATCCGCCGCAGCGCAAGGGTGCTGGCCGGAAAAAGGCCCCGCAGGGGTCGGGACAGGACGTCCCGATTCATCGAGGGGCAGGAGCCCCATTCGATGAACCCCGGTCAGCTCCCTTTCGCGGAGGGAACCCGAAGGGCGGCTGCGGCTTTGGGGCGGCACTTTTCTGCACACTCTTTTGCTGCCTGGGCAAAAGAGTGTGGCGTCAGTCGGGACACAACCCGACAGTGTATGGTTTTCTGGGTCAGAATAGAATCATCGTTTGTCAAACCTGGCCTCTATGCCACCATTGCCTGAGCTTCAAGCTAAAATCTTTCTTTGCGGTCACGATTAATTAGAGTGTTTCTTTTCCCAAAATAGTAAGTCAATGAAGTTGTTACGTTTGTTTCGTCATCTTCATCGAATGATAGCCCAACATCGACACTAAGTTTTGAACCTAGAAATGGTGCTTGGTACGTAGTTGAAAGGCCATAGTTCTCTTTGAAATCTAAAAAGCCAGCAAAAGCTCTAATCGCCAAATTTTCGAGAGGATAAAAGCTAAGAAGTGCCGCTGCGTTGTCATCGTTAGAGATCAGGACATTGGAGTCGTTACTTTCCGCATGAGACCCATTCATGCCAACTGTTATTTTGTCGAAATATAACTCACCATTTATGGTGTAGCTCTGGAGATTTGCATTGGGTAAGTTGGAAGATCGAAATTCATGGTGGCGTACATTAAATCCAATCAGACCAAAATCATAGTCTCTAAGAAAAACTCCACCTGTGATAGCGTAGGTATCGCTATCTAAGACACTGTTGACCCTTGTCGCGTCAGCTCCAATGTTTATCCCTAAATATTTTGCCACAGGGATATTGATATCTACACCACCACCAAATGATGTGACCTCATCCCGTTTTGATAAATGTGCATTGGCGCTATAGTTAAGATCAGTTACAGCTCTATTCTCTGCATTGACCACTAGTGGGCAGGCAAGAGAGATAAGCAGTAAGGTAAGAAGATGTTTTTTAAGCATTTTTCCTCCGGTAGATTGATTGAATGGTCATATTTGAGTTTGAAGTGCTCTAATCTGTGCGGGCGGGTTGAAACCCTGGCACTCGTATTGGGCAGCATTAATATTTAGGGAGATATGCCGTTTCTGTACGCAATCGGAAATTGGTACGCAATTACTAATTGCTAACTTTATAGGGCAGTGGTGTTGGTGAAGGCAAATGAATTCGTAGTGTTGACTTCGCTTACTAGGTGTGGCTTGGTTCGACTACTCATAGATTTCCCTCAGGTACAGAATCCAAGGCAGGTAGATACCGTCTTGGCCGTCAATATTAATTCGAAGAAATTGTCGGATTAAATGGCTGTCCAGATTTGAGTACGCCATAGATAATGTGGACAAGTTTTC
>JAAXQG010000011.1 GCA_012974445.1 Desulfuromonadales bacterium | reverse complement strand
GTCTCCCCCAGGTAGCGGAGCTGAGCGAGCATGGAGTGGCCATGATGGGCGAGACGCGAGCCGAAATGGGGCCCGGCGAGAAAGACGACGTTCGTAAGAGGTCGCTTGTCGCACAGAGGGGAGAGGTAGTGACGGCTGATCCAGTGGCGCACGACTAAGGCGCCGGTGGAATGGGTGAGGATGTGAAAGGGAGTGGTCCAGTCGCCGCCGAGGGCATCTTCCAGCGCCAGGTGCATGGCCTTGGCGATGTCGCGGATCTCGACCTTGTCCTCCAGCGAGACGTAGCGGCCGAGATGGACCTCTTCGAGCGCGTAGCCGTGCCTGGCGAGCTGGAGGTGGAGCGCCTGATAGGTTGTCGTTTCCTGGACCGACCAGCCGTGGACCAGAAAGACTCGTGCGCCCATGAATGAGTTCCCCTATAAATTCAAAACATAAAATGAAAGCAGATTAAACCGTTCATTAAGTTTTCTGGCAAGCATAAAATGAGGAAAAGTTAGCCCTTGGCGGGACGGGAAGGGGATCGTGCCTGCGATGCTGCGAAGAGCCTTTTGGAATTGCCTGCTCAGGTGGGAGTCGGGTTGCGGCTTTGCCTGGCATCCGGTATGTTGCCGTCAACCATTTTGACCTGCCTGAGCCCCCTGCGAGGCTCAACAATCCCATTTTATCTGAAAGAGGAAACCATGAGCACTCTGCCTAAATGCAAGGAATGCGGCTCCGAATACACCTACGAAGACGGGCTGATGTACGTCTGCCCCGAATGTGCCCATGAGTGGCTAATCGATGAGGGTGCCGGCAGTGAGAGCGAAAGTGGTGAAAGCGTGATTTGCGACGCCTACGGAACGCCACTTCAAGATGGCGACACGATCACCGTGATCAAGGATCTCAAGGTCAAGGGAGCTTCTCAAGCGCTGAAGGTGGGAACCCGGGTGAAGAACATTCGCCTGTGCGGCGGCGACCACGATATCGACTGCAAGATTGACGGCTTTGGGGCCATGAAACTGAAATCCGAATTTGTTAAAAAGGCCTGAATAGCCCAGAGGCTATGGGCTGCAGAGCATGAATTAAAAAGGGCGCGATTAATCGCGCCCTTTTTCTTTGTGGCTCTCGCCTGTGGCAGGCTATCCCTCGCTCACCTGTGTCTGGTTGCGTCCCTCTCTCTTGGCCCGGTACAGTGCATCGTCGGCACGTTTAATCAGGGTGTTTTCCGAATCCTGGCTGCGCCACTGGGTTACTCCGACACTGACCGTAAGCCGTACAGACTGATCTCCGGTATTGAATTCGCTCTCTTCGATGGTCTTGCGAAGCGCCTCGGCGCTGCGCTGCGCCCCGTCGAGAGGGCAGTCCTTGAGCAGAACAAGAAACTCTTCCCCTCCCCAGCGAAAAATAACGTCATTCTGACGGCTGACCGTCTTGGCCGTTTTGGCGATCTGTGCGATGACCCTGTCTCCGGCCAGATGTCCGAACTGGTCATTGACCTGCTTGAACAAATCGATATCAAACAGGGCGATGGACAGAGGGCTGTTTTCTCGGCGGCAGTTGCGGATGGCCTGCTCGAAGAGGATGTCATAGGCCTGACGGTTGTACAGACCCGTAAGTTTGTCGGTGGTGGCCATTTTTTCGAGCCGCCTCTGGAAGCGTGAAAAGATCAGGCTGGTGAGCACCAGAACGATGCAGGTGATAATCGCGCAGATCCCCAGGTTGAACAGCAGGGCATTGCGTATGCCCGCGGTCACCAGTCCCTCCTGCTGCTCGACGATGAGATACCAGTCAAACTCGGGGATGTAACGGGTGTTGGCGTGTATCGTTCCGCGTTCGTTGCGAAAGCGAAAATTGAGGCTCTTTGTGCTCTTCATCTGGGGCAGAAAGGGGAGCAGTTCTGGGACCTGGGTGCCCTCGTCCGAATGCTCGCCTGCGTTGGGGCTGAGCCTGATCTCTCCCTGTGCGTCGATGAAGAAGATCTTGCGCCCGTAGCTGTCCTGATATTTGCGGATGAGAGTCTTGACGGCCGTTACCTGGAGCCCCACGCCGGTTGCTCCGATGAAGTTGCCTTCGTAGTCCAGCACCCTGTAGTTCACGAAGATGGTCATGGCATCTTTGTGGGCCATGTCGGCGTCGATATTGATCTCGTAGGGTTCCTGCAGCTGTCGCATTCGGTAGAACCACTGATCTCGTGGCTCATCGGGCTGTACTTTTTTCAGAATGCCGCTGGGGTGGTAATAGGTTGCTGTATTTTCGGAGACGAAAAAACTGGTGAAGGTGCCGTATTCCGTCTGGATCTCCCGCAGGTAACGGGCCATCTGTTCCGGATCGGCTTCTCCGTCTAGAACCCAGTCCCTCAGAAAGGTGTCGCTGGCCATCAGTGAAGAGATGAAGATGGGGCGCAGGATGTCGCGCTGGATCTCCGAGTAGATGTTGTCGCTGGTCAGGGGCAGTTCGTGCCGGATGATCTGCTCACGCAGGGAGCTGCGCGAAACGAAGTAGCCCACGAGGCTGGTGGCCAGAAATCCGGTGATGAGCAGGGCAAAAACCAGCAGGCTGAATTTTTTACGATTCTCGAACATTAATGCTCCCCTATGATCAATTTATTGAACAGGGAACCGTATCACATTATGAGAGAAATGATATGGAGCAGTGGCGAGAATTTAGTCCCCAAGAAAGCAGATCAATTGATTTTTCAAGAGCTTGGATCTGCTGAAAAGTCAACGATTCCCCCCCTCAATTGTCTCCAGAAAACTATTCCACAACTATTGTGGACAACTCGTGGATAAACCCGGATGTGGGGCGCTAACAATCGATAACTTGGGGGGATGAGCAGATTGCACAAAAAATGTGCATCGAGAAAAGTTCTTTTGTTTCAGGTAGTTAGCTTTGAGTTCGGGGTCCTCCTTGGAGTGTTTGAAGAAAAGTACCGAAAAACAGGGGGTTGAATCTGTCAAGACTTTTTTGTGGAAAAAATTCCTTTTTTGACCCTCGTTTTTTCATTTGAGGCTGTTGCGCCGAAGTACCGGGCCTGAGTCTTCGAGTCGCAGATCTCAGGTCCCTGAATACGGGGAGATTTTTTTTCGGGAGACTGCTTTTGCCACGGGCAACTCGTCGAGACGAGTGGTGTAGCGCGGGGTGCGGTTGTCGGCTTTCATGGCCCAACGTGGGTCCGAGCCTTCGGCCATCAGTTTGACGGTACCGCTGCCCATGCTGCGGTTGATATGCTCCATCGCCTCCATCAGCGCCTGAGAGCGTCCAAGCTGGACCGGGTCGTCGAAGAGGTCTCCCTGGCGGCGCTCTACGGGCGTCAGATCGGTCAGGATCACGCCAGTCTTCTGGTAGGCGTAGCCGCTGCGGTAGATGCGCCTCAGGGCGTTGAGCGCCGCAGCGGTGATCCGTCGCAGGTCATCGGTGGGCTGCACGGGGAGGCAGAGGCTGGGGAAATGCTGGGGATGGTCCTCCCGGTGGGGGTTGGTGCGCAGAAAGGTACTGACGCTTCCTGCAAGCAGCTTCTGATCGCGCAGCTTCTCGGTGGCGCGCCGGGCGAAGGCGGCGGCGGCCTCCTCCAGAGGGGCGAGCTCCGAGATCAGGGTGCCGAAGGAGCGTGAGCAGAGGATCTGTCTGCGCCGTGCGGGCCCTGCCATGAGCTCCAGGCAGGGTTCGGAGTTGAGTTCGCGCACTGTGCGCTCCAGGGTGACGCTGAACTGACGGCGGATCCAGGCGGGGGAGGCTTTCTTGAGCTGCAGGGCGGTGCGGATGCCCAACCCCTCGAGACTTTGACTGATGCGCCGTCCCACCCCCCAGACTTCGCTTGCGGGCACCTGGGCCAGGAGTCTTTCCTGCTCTGCCGCAGGCAGCTCATGCAGGGGGCAGACGCCTTCGAATTCGGGACGTTTCTTGCCGAAGTGGTTGGCCAGCTTGGCCAGCGTCTTGGTGGGGCCGAGCCCTACGCTCACCGGCAGCCCCACGAGCCTCAGCACCTCGGAGCGCATGGCTCTGCCGCAGGCGGCGGGGGAGGGCAGGGCGCCGGTCAGGTCGAGGAAGCACTCGTCGATGGAGTAGACCTCCTGCTGCGGGCTGTAGCCGGAGAGCACCTGCATGACCCGGGCGGAGAGATCGCCGTAGAGAGCGTAGTTGCTGGAGAGGGCGACGACCCGGTGGCGCCGGGCCTGATCCTTGAGCTGGTGCCAGGGGGCGCCCATGGGGATGCCCACCTCCTTGGCTCGGGCCGAGCGTGCCACCACGCAGCCGTCGTTGTTGGAGAGCACCACCAGGGCCCGATCGCGAAGGCGGGGATCGAAGAGCTGCTCGCAGGAGGCGTAGAAGTTGTTGCAGTCCACCAGCGCCAGGATCAAAGCCGGTGAATGGCCCAGCGGACCACCCCCCAGATGTCGAGGTCGCCGCAGGAGAGACTTTTCAGGTGCTCGAAGGGGCGTACTACGAATTCGCCGTCGCTCACCGCCACCACCGTGTGACCGGGTGCGGGAGCCACCGAGCGGTCGACGACCAGCAGGTCGCCGTCGAAGATGCCGATATCGACGAGCTCGTGCCCCGCGGCGCGAAAGAAGAAGGTGGCGCTGCGGTGATCGATGAGGGTCTTGTCCAGGCTGATGCCCGCCTCAGCGAAGTCCGCCGCCGGGGAGGGAAAGCCCGCCGGTTGCAGGCGCCCCTTTTGGGGGTCTTCGTCCAGAGAACCGTGAATCATGGATTGCCCTTTCGGAAGCTGCGGGCAAGCCCGGTGACCACTCCGATGAGTTCCAGCCCCTCTTGCGGACGGATATCCGAAAAATCCGGATTTTCCGGGTGCAACACCCAGCCCTGTCTGTCTCGCAGCAGCCGTTTCACCGTCATTTCTCCGTCCACCAGTGCCACCACGATGGTTCCCGGTGCGGCCTGCTGCTGCCGCTCCACCACTAGTACATCTCCCTCGAAAATGCCCGCATCGGTCATGGAGTCGCCCCGTACCGGGATCAGCAGGGTGCGCGAAGGGGTCTGCA
>JAAXQG010000233.1 GCA_012974445.1 Desulfuromonadales bacterium | reverse complement strand
GGCAAGACCTTCATCGCCTTTCAGCTGGCCTGGAAGCTGTTTCACAGTCGCTGGACCCTGGGGCGTGACGGACAGCGCCGACCGCGCATCCTTTTTTTAGCTGACCGCAACATCCTCGCCGATCAGGCCTATAATTCCTTCTCTGCCTTCCCCGAAGATGCCCTGGTGCGTATCGCTCCCGATGAGATTCGCAAGAAGGGGCGCGTGCCGAAGAACGGCAGCATCTTCTTCACCATCTTCCAGACCTTCATGTCGGGGCAGGACGCCTTGGGGAACCCGGCTCCCAGTTTTGGTGATTATCCCCCTGACTTCTTCGACTTCATCATCATCGACGAGTGTCACCGCGGCGGGGCCAACGACGAGAGCAGCTGGCGCGGCATCATGGAGTATTTTTCTCCGGCGGTGCAGCTGGGCTTGACCGCGACGCCCAAGCGCAAGGGGAACACCGACACCTACAGTTACTTTGGCGATCCGGTCTATATCTACTCGCTCAAAGAAGGGATCAACGACGGTTTTTTGACCCCGTTCAAGGTCAATCAGATCGCCACCACCCTGGACGATTACGTTTACACCCCGGACGATAAGGTGCTGGTTGGTGAGGTGGAGGAGGGGAAGCGTTACGGAGAGGGTGACTTCAACAAGATCATCGAGATCAAGGAGCGTGAAGACTACCGGGTGAAGCTGTTTATGAAGCACATCGACCAGAAACAGAAAACCCTGGTCTTTTGTGCCACCCAGAGCCATGCCCTGGCGGTGCGCGACCTGATCAACCAGCAAAAGACCAGCAGCGAGCCCAACTACTGCGTGCGGGTCACGGCCAATGACGGGGCGCTGGGGGAACAGTTTCTGCGCACCTTTCAGGACAACGATAAGACCATACCCACGATCCTGACCACCTCGCAGAAGCTCTCCACCGGGGTGGATGCGCGCAACATCCGCAATATCGTGCTGATGCGCCCGGTCAATTCAATGATCGAGTTCAAACAGATCATCGGCCGAGGCACGCGCCTGTTCGACGGTAAGGACTATTTCACCATCTACGACTTCGTGCAGGGCTACAAGCATTTCAACGACCCGGAGTGGGACGGTGAGCCGATGGAACCGGACCCCTGCCCAACGTGCGATAATCATCCCTGCACCTGCGTCAAGGAAGCCTGCGAGGTCTGCGGAACCTTCCCCTGCTCATGCCCCTGCGCTAATTGTGGTGAGCGGCCCTGTGTCTGCCCCTGCCCGGTGTGCAGCGCGAAGCCCTGCATTTGCCAGAAGAAGCCGAAGAAGGTCAAGGTCAAGCTGGCCGACGGGAAGGAGAGGGTCATCCAGCACATGATGGCGACAACCTTCTGGAGTCCCGACGGGACACCGATGTCGGCGGCCCAGTTCATAGAACATCTGTATGGTGAACTGCCTGCTCTGTTTAAGGACGAGGACGAACTGCGCGCCATCTGGGGACAACCGGATACCCGAAAGGCATTGCTGGATGGCCTGGCAGAAAAGGGCTTTGGCGATGAACAACTGGCTGAAGCCCGCATCATGATCAACGCTGAGAAGAGCGACGTGTTTGATGTGCTGGCCTATATCGCCTTCACCCTGGCACCGATCAGCCGGGCAGAACGAGTCGATACGCACAAGGGGAAGATCCTGCCCCGTTACGAAGAAAGACAACATGCCTTTCTGGAATTTGTGCTGGGAGAGTACGTCAAGGAAGGCGTTGGTGAGCTGGACCTTTCGAAGCTGGCGGGCTTGCTTCAGTTGAAATACGGGAACGTCAATGACGCGGCAGATCAACTTGGCGGTATCCCGATAATCAGGGAAACGTTCGTTGGGTTTCAGCAGCATTTGTATGCGCGAGTGGCGTAGTTGGCTTTCGGTAAATATTCTCAGTCAATGCTCACTGCCAGTATTGTCGTCTTCTCCTCCCCTTGAAGGGGAGGGAGATTGATGCCAACAATCGGAATCTGGACAACGTGCTGAACAGTTACCCAGAACGAAAGAATGACAGCTGATCAGTTTGCCTTTTATCGGTTGCGCCCCATTTTCCTGAGATGCTATAAAACTCTATTTTTCCTGAACTTTAAAGGAGCTGACGATGTTCGAAATCGAACGGATTATCCGCACCGCCCTGGAGGAGGATGTGGGGCTGGGTGACGTGACGACCGAATCCACGGTGGAGCCCGGTGTTAAGGCCAGGGCGCAGCTGGTGGCCAAGGAGGATTTTGTCCTGGCCGGGATCGATGTGGCCCGCAAGGTCTTCCAGATGGTGGATCCGGGGGTTGCCTTCGAGAAGCTGCTGGAGGACCGTCAGTCAGTCAAGAAGGGGGAAGTTCTGGCCTGGATCAAGGGCGATGCCCGCAGCCTGCTTCAGGGCGAGCGCGTGGCGCTGAACCTGCTCCAGCGCATGAGCGGCGTGGCGACCCTGACTTCCCGTTTCGTTCGTCAGATCGAAGGCACCAGCGCCACCATCGTGGATACTCGAAAGACGACGCCGGGACTGCGCGTCCTTGAGAAATATTCGGTTCGGGCCGGAGGCGGCACCAATCATCGCACCTCCCTCTACGACGGCGTACTGATCAAGGAAAACCACATCGCCGCCGCCGGGGGGATCGCAAAGGCCGTGGCCGGGGCGAAAAGTCGCATCCCTCATACCCTGAAGATTGAGGTGGAGACGAGCAATCTCGATGAAGTACAGCAGGCGCTGGATGCCGAGGTGGAGATCATCATGCTCGACAATATGAGTCTGGATCAGATGCGCGAGGCCGTCGCCCTTATCAACGGCAGGGCGCTGGTGGAGGCTTCGGGCGGGGTTAATCTCAAGCGGGTACGGGACATCGCCGAGACCGGAGTCGATCTGATCTCCGTCGGGGCCCTGACCCATTCCTATATGTCCGTCGACATTTCCATGCTTTTTCAATAGATGAGCGCCCGGAGTCGAAACACGCAGGACGAGCTTCTGGATCTCTTCAGAGGGCACGAGGGAGAGTTGATTTCAGGCAGCGAACTCTCGCGCCTGCTTGGAATCTCCCGTACCGCGGTCTGGAAGCAGATCCATGCCCTGGGGGAGCAAGGCTATCCCATCGAGGCGGTTCCCTCCCGGGGATACCGTCTGGTGGAGACGCCGGATCTCATGTGCCCCGCCGAGATTCGAAGCGCGCTAGCCACCGAATGTGTCGGGGGGCAGCTGCGCTTTTTCGACAGCATTGATTCCACCAACAGCAAGGCTCGTGAGCTTGGGGACCAGGGTGCCGTCGAGGGGACGGTGGTCATCGCCGATGCTCAGAGCGGGGGCAAGGGGCGCATGGGAAGGCGCTGGAGCTCCCCGGCTGGGGTCAATCTCTACGCTTCGGTACTGCTTCGCCCCGCCATACTGCCCTGGGATGCGCCTCATCTCACCTTCGTCTCGGCCGTGGCCGTGGCCCGTGCTATCGAAGAAGTCTCGGGGCTTCGCGCGCGGGTTAAGTGGCCTAACGACATTCTGGTGGGGAAAAAGAAGATCGCAGGGCTGCTCAATGAGATGAGTGCCGAGATGGACAAACTCAACTACGTGGTCCTGGGCATGGGGGTCAATCTGAACATGCGTTGCGATCAGTTTCCCGATGATCTGCGTTATCCGGCCACTTCGATCTTTCTGGAGACCGGCAAAGCGGTATCGCGACTGAGCTTCACTCGCTGCCTGCTGCGCCATCTCGACGAGCTCTATCGTCTTTATCTGGATCAGGGTTTTCCCGCCGTCGCCCGGCACTGGGCAACGCTCTGCGATCTGGTGGGCACGCGGGTTCATGTGGACCAGCAGCAGACTCAGGTCGAAGGCGTCGTGCTTGGGCTGGACGATGATGGTGCGCTGCTACTTGAGCTCGACGACGGATCGACCCAGCGGGTGCTCAGCGGAGATGTGCGCCCCTGCGGCTGAGTTTGCAGTCACCTTTGCCGGGCGTCAATTCTGAGCCTGATTCTGCACAAAATCGGAGAACTCTTTTCATGCTTCTGGTCATTGACGTCGGCAACACCAATACCGTTTTAGGGCTTTACCGCGAAGACAGGCTGGTCAAGGACTGGCGCATCTGCTCGGACAAGGGCCGTACCGCCGATGAATACGCTGTGCTCATCAACGAACTCTTCGGGCTCTTCGGCATCGCCCTGGATGAGATCGAGGATGCGATCATCTCCTGCGTCGTGCCTCCCATGCTCCGCGCTCTGCAGCAGTTCTGCAGCACTTATTTCCGGCGACCGGCTTATGTGGTGGGCCCGGGGATTAAGACCGGCATGCCCATTTTGTACGATAACCCTAAGGAAGTCGGGGCTGATCGCATCGTTAACGCCGTGGCCGCCTTTGAGAAATACGCCCGGGCGCTGATCGTCGTGGATTTCGGCACCGCCACCACTTTCGATTACATCTCGGCCAAGGGGCAGTACCTTGGCGGAGCGATTGCCCCGGGCATCGGCATCTCTTCCGAGGCTTTGTTCCAGGCTGCCAGCAAGTTGCCGAGGGTTGAATTTGTCTGCCCCTCCCAGGTGGTGGCGAAAAACACCGTGGGCAGTATGCAGGCCGGAATTTTCTTCGGTTATGTGGGGTTGGTCGATGGCATCGTGGAGCGAATGAAACGCGAACTGAACGAATTACCCCTGGTGGTGGCCACCGGAGGGCTGGCTACCCTGATTGCTCCCCAGGCCCAGAGCATCGATGCCGTGGAGTCCGATCTGACCCTGGATGGCCTGGCTATTCTCTATGGTCGCAATCGGGAGCATCCCCCCCTTTGACAGTCCCTTTGCGTGCTGCTAACCTTTCGAAATTGTTTTGAAGTTCAGGTAATGGCCCTTTTTTGAGCATCTTGATCCAAACTTTTGGAAACAGGAGGGATTCATGGGAACGTACAAGACGCAGCAGCTTCGCAATTTGGGGATCGTCGCCCACGGCGGCGCGGGCAAGACTTCGCTGACCGAGGCTATCCTTTTCAATTCCGGAATGATTGATCGTCTCGGTCGGGTGGACGATGGCTCCTCCAGCATGGATTTCGAACCCGAGGAGATCAAGCGACACATCAGCATCGGTTCCAGCCTGCACCACTGTGAGTGGCAGGGGCACAGCCTGCACATGGTTGATACTCCGGGTTACAGTAACTTTCTCCATGATACCCGCAGCTGCCTGAGGGTTCTCGGCGGAGCCGTCCTCATTGTTTCGGCCATCTCCGGGGTCAAGGCGCAGACAGAAAAAATCTGGGGCTGGATGCAGGAATTCGAGATTCCCCGCATCGCCTTTGTGAACAAGATGGACCGGGATCGGGCCGACTTCCTGCGGGCGGTGGACGACATGGAGCAGGCTCTGGGAACCCGTGCCCTGGTGGTGTGCCTGCCTCTCGGAGCCGAAGGGGATTTTCGAGGCGTTATCGATCTGGTCCGGATGACGGCCTGCTTCTATGGCGACGACCTCTCCGGGCAATGCACCGAAGGTGAGATCCCCGAGGATCACCGTGCCGAGGCCGACCGGCTCAGGGCCTTGCTGCTGGAGACGGTGGCCGAGGCCGATGATGATCTCCTGGAGACCTTCCTGGAGACGGAAACCCTCAGTGAAGAGGAGCTGCTGCGCGGGTTGCGCGAAGGAACTCTCACCGGAGTATTTACCCCGGTGCTCTGTGGCAGCGCCCTGACCAACAAGGGGGTGCGCCAGCTGCTCGACTACGTGGTGACCTGTCTTCCTTCGCCACTGGACAAGGGGGCGCAGTTGGGGTCGAACTCTAAAACCGGCGAGATCGAGGAGCGTCGGCCTCAGGAGGACGAGCACTTTTCCGCCATGGTCTTCAAGACACTCTCCGATCCCCATGCCGGACGCATGAGTCTGCTTCGCATCTATTCCGGCACCTTGCGCTCGGACAGTACCGTTTATAATCCCGCCAAGGATTCCGCAGAGCGCATCGGTCAGATCTTCGAGCTGGAGGGAAAAAAACAGCACCCCATCGCTGAGGCCTTCGCCGGGGACATCGTCGCGGTGGCCAAGCTCAAGACCACGGAGACGGGCGATACCCTCTGCGACGGAGCTCATCCCGTTATCTATCCCAACCCCATGCCGATGGTTCCCGTCATCAGCTTCGCTCTTTCGACCTGTACGCGAACGGGGGAGGACAAGATCCATACCGCCCTTGCGCGTCTGACCGAGGAAGATCCCACCTTGCGGGTGAGCCGCGAGGAGGAAACCCGGGAGCTGATTCTCTCCGGTATGGGGCAGGTTCATCTCGAGGTGGCCGTGGAGCGTCTCAAGCGCAAGTACGGTGTCGAGGTAGAACTCAAGGCCCCCAAGGTTCCCTACCGCGAGACGGTGCGGGGGCGCACCAGGATTCAAGGCAAATACAAGAAGCAGTCGGGGGGGCGCGGGCAGTACGGCGATGTCTGGCTTGAGATCGAGCCGCTACAGCGCGGCGAGGGCTTCGATTTCGTGGACAGGGTTGTCGGCGGCGTCGTGCCCAGGCAGTATATCCCCGCGGTAGAAAAAGGAGTCGTCGAGGCGATGCAGCATGGCTGCCTGGGAGGCTATCAGGTACAGGATGTTCGCGTCTGTCTGGTGGACGGATCGCACCACAGCGTCGATTCTTCGGAGATGGCCTTCAAAATTGCGGGTTCCATGGGTTTCAAGAAGGCGATGGAGGAGGCCAGGCCGGTGCTGCTTGAGCCGATCATGGAGATGGAAATCACGGTTCCTGATGAATGTATGGGGGATATCATCGGTGATCTGAATTCCCGCAGAGGCAGGGTCGTGGGGGTTGAGCCCAAGGCCCATCGACAACTGATCCGCACCCAGGTGCCCATGGCAGAGGTCCTTCGTTACGCGCCGGAGCTGCGTTCCATGACTTCGGACCGCGGTCTGTTCACCATGGAATTTTCCCACTATGATGAGGTTCCACCTCATCTATCGAACAAGATACTCGCCAGTGCTGGCGGGTGATCTTTTGATAATTTTGCCAAGGAGAGCTGCATGAGCGAGAAAGAGAAAAAAGGTTCCACCGCCATCAAGGGGTTTTCCCCCGGGGATGCTGATCCCCCAAAGGGCTCTCATACGCCTCGGAATTCCTCATCAACCCTGGCGCTGGTCACCATTGCCGTGCTGGCCATACTGATTCTGGCGCTATCCTATCTCTTTCTGACCTGGCAGCCCGAAACCGTAACCCAGCCCCCTGTGGTTACGGTTCAGAGAAAGCCTGTTCCGGTCAAACTCGAGCCTGTGGTCGCTCCGAAGCCTCAGCAGCCTGCGAAGGTCCAACCCAGGCAGGAAGAGCCCCCGGCGGCGCCGGTCCCCGAGGCCAAATTGCCGAAGGAGAAGCTGGCTCCCGTTGTCCCTGAGAAGATCGTTGCGGTCAAGACTGAGCCGCCTGTGAAGAAGCCCACCGAGGTGGACAAGGCCGCCACCATAGCAGCTGTCCCTGTGGCACCAGCCGCCTCCGCAGAGCCATCGGGCAAGGGTTATCGTCTTCAGGTCGGGGCCTTCGTATTCAAGACCAATCTGGATCAGCGTATGGAGAAACTCAGGGCTCTTGGGTATGAGACCAGGGTGCAGGAAAAAAGCGCCGATATCGAAGTGACCCGGCTTAAGGTAGGTCTCTACAAGGCTTCAGAGGCTGCTGCGCAGCTCAGCCGGATCTCGAAGATTGCTCCTGAAGCTTTCAGTCTCAAGGACGCTGACTCTATTGCGATTTACGCCGGTTCTTTCAAAAATGCCAAGCGTGCCCAGAGCTACTCGAAAACCCTTTCAACGCTGGACGTTGCTACCGAACTGGTGAAAGTCAAGGTTCCCATGCCCCTTTTCAAGCTGCACGCCGGATCATATGCCTCCAAGGCCGATGCCGACAAGGCGCTGCTCCAGCTTAAGGCCAAGGGGATTGACGCCTTTGTCGTCGGTCCCTTTTGATGGCTTCATCTCCTACCGACGAGGGCTCCCAACGGGGCCCGCTCAGGATGAGTTGATTTGAGTCTCACATCGAAAAACTCCAGCTCCCGCATGAGCTTCAGTGCGCAGGCGGCTCAGTTTGTGGCTAAAGATTGCCCCAAGACCCTTGCGCTCTCCGCGGCCAGGGGGGCGGTCCCCCTGAATGTGGGGGAGCTGCTGCAGGTTCTTTTCGTTTTGATCGCCAGGCGAAACGACCCCGAGCTGGTGACCGAGGCGGTTAAAACACTCCGGCAAATACCTGCGGCGGTACTGGCTCCGGTACTTCGAAACCCCGAGCTGCATCCGCGCCTCTTTGATCTTGTGGCCAAGCTACGCCTGGCCGATAAGACGGTCATCGAGGCCCTGCTGAGCAATCCCACCGTTGAAGACGACACCCTGGTCTATCTGGGCGCAAAAGGCAGCGCAGAGATCGTAGAGCTACTTGGCATCAACGATGAACGACTCATTGCCGCTCCCGCAATCGTCGAAGCTCTTTGCGGCAATCCCAACAGCAGCCGTACCCTCAGACTTCGATTCAGTGCTCAAGTGCCATCCGCTTTGGAGCTTCCGGACCAAAATGTCGAGGTTCGGGAGCTGGAAGACGAAGCCTTTGACGACCAAGAGCTGGACGATGCCCCGGCGCTCACCGATGAAATTGAGGAGGATGATACCCTCTCCAAGAGCGGGATGATCCTGGTGATGACCATCCCGGAGAAGATCAAGATGGCCATCACCGGGGATAAGGAGTGGCGCACGCTGATGCTGCGCGATTCCAATAAACTGGTTTCCACCGCCGCGCTGAAAAATCCCCGGATTACCGATCCTGAAGTCCTGATGGTGGTCAAGAATCGCAGCGCCAGTGACGAACTGATTCGAATTATCACTCAAAATCGCGAATGGGTAAAAAACCAGGAGATCAAGAAGGCGTTGATCGAGCACCCCAAGACGCCTGTGCCGCTGGCGATTCGCTGGATGAGTTTTTTGAATGACAAAGAGATTAAAAATTTAGCCAAGAGCCGCAATGTGGCACAGGCCATCTCCACTCAGGCCCGGCGGATGGTGATGACTAAAATGAAATCATAAGTAGACCGGCGCTGCCGGATGAAAGGTTGAAGTTCATGGAGAAGGGAAAAATTATTGCCGTTTGTACCAGCCCCGGTAAGGGAGAGCGCAAGAAACCGCTGCCCGTGGGGAAGCTGATTGCCGGGTTCGGTCTGGAAGGGGATGGTCACGGGGGGGACTGGCATCGCCAGGTGAGCCTTCTAGCTATTGAAAGCATCGATAAGATGCGAGCCATGGGGCTCGATGTAGGGGAGGGGGATTTTGCCGAGAATCTCACCACCTCGGGGATCGAACTCTTCAGTCTGCCCGTAGGGACTCGGATTCGGGTGGGAGACCAGGCGCTTCTGGAGGTCACCCAGATCGGTAAGGAGTGCCATACCCGCTGCGCCATCTACCATCAGGCCGGGGACTGCGTCATGCCCAAGGAGGGCATCTTCGCTACCGTTGAGGTGGGCGGCGAGGTGAAGGCCGGCGACAGTATGGAGGTGCTTGCTCCGGCAGAGGCCGAAGGGCAGGGCTGATGGAAGGCTCATACCGAATCGGTATCCTGACTCTCTCGGACAAGGGCTCCAAGGGGCAGCGTGAGGATGTGAGCGGGCAGGTCGCCAGGGAGATGGTCTCCCCCCTGGGCAGCGTCACCCACGCCGAGATTCTCCCCGACGATCAGGAGGCCATTGTGCGGCTGCTGGTGCGCTGGGTGGATGTAGACGGGGTGGACCTGATTCTGACCACCGGCGGGACGGGACTCACCCCTCGGGATGTCACCCCTCAGGCCACCGCCCGGGTCCTGGAGTTCGAGATCCCCGGCATGGCCGAGGAAATGCGCCGCCGCAGTCTCGAGAAAACTCCCCACGCCATGCTCTCCCGGGCTCTGGCGGGGGTGCGCCGAAGCAGCATCATCGTGAACCTTCCCGGTAGCCCCAAGGGGGTGAGGGAAAATCTCGAAGTGATTCTCCCTGCGCTTCCCCATGCGCTGGCCAAGCTCAAGGGGGACCCGTCGGACTGCGCCAGCTGAAGGGGGGGGGCTGCAGAAGCTGCGGGTTTCTGGCAGCTTCATGGTTCTGAATTGAACGACTGAGGCTATAGGACAGGAGTCAGGTCATGCGTGAGATCTATATCAGCACCGACATCGAAGCCGACGGCCCCATACCCGGACCTTATTCCATGTTGAGTTTCGGCTCCGCAGCGTTTCTGGCTGACAAGACGCTGCTGGGGACCTTCAGTGTCAACCTGGAAACCCTCCCCGATGCCACCGGGCATCCCGAGACCATGGCCTGGTGGAGGACCCAACCCGAGGCCTGGACGGCCTGCCGACAAAATATTCAGCCCCCCGAAAGGGCGATGATCAATTATGTCCGGTGGATCAATGGCCTTGCTGGCGAGCCGGTGTTCGTGGGGTATCCCGCGGCCTTTGATTTCATGTTTATCAGCTGGTATCTCATCCGCTTCACCGGCCAGAGTCCCTTCGCCTTTTCGGCACTGGATATCAAGAGCTTCGCCATGGCCGAGCTCAAGACGGACTTTCTCCAGACGACCAAAAGTGAAATGCCCAAGCACTGGTTCGACGAACTGCCCTACACTCATGTGGCGCTGGATGACGCCCTGTCGCAAGGGGCACTGTTCTGTAACATGCTGGCCCAGAGCCGTAAGGGGCCACCCCGTTCGTAGCCCCCTGTCAGGTCCCAACGAGAAAGAGCCGGTCAGATTCAACTGACCGGCTCTTTCTATTTAAGGCAATGTTGCCTGGGAACTACTGAACGCTGATCAGTTCGACCTCGAAGATGAGGGTGGCGTTGGGGCCGATTTTCTGACCGGCTCCGCGCTCACCGTAGGCCAGCTCACTGGGGATGAAGAGCTTGTACTTGGCGCCCTCTTTCATCAGCTGCAGGGCCTCGGTCCAGCCGGCGATGACACCACCGACACCGAAGGTGGCGGGTTGGCCCCGGTCGTAGGAGCTGTCAAACTTGGTGCCGTCGATGAGGGTTCCTTTGTAGTGAACGCTGACGCTGTCCGAAGAGGCTGGGGTCTTGCCGCTGCCCTCGGTGATGACCCTGTACTGCAGTCCGCTGGCGGTTTCCTTCACGCCGTCCTTCTTTTTGTTCTCGGCCAGAAAGGCGATCCCTTCGTCGAGATTGGCCTGGGAAGCATTGCCCACCTTTTTCTGCTGGCCTTCCTGAACCTGCTTCTGAATATCCATCATGGCGGCGCTCATTTCCTCGGTGGAAAGAGTCGGCTTGGTACCCTCGAGGGCGGAGCGCATCCCCAGAAGCAGTGCATCGTTGTCGAGGCTCACATCCTGGCTGCTGAGATCGTTGCTGAGGCCGGAGCCGATCTGGAAGCCGAGGCTGTAGCTGTTTTTCTGGGCCTGGGTGGAAAGTTCAGCGCCCTGAGCCAGGGTGCCGAGTGCCAGGGGAAGCAGGAGTGCTGAAATGAGTGCCTTGCGCATGAAAAATCCCTTCGTTATTCGGTTGCGGGTTAATGAACGGGTGGCCAATTTGCCACGGCTTGTTTTGTGCGATTTAGCGACTGTGGTTGATGCCGAGTCTCTTGACTTTTTCGACCAGGGTGGTTCGGTTGATACTCAGGAGGGCCGCGGCCCGGGCCTTGACTCCGCCTGCAAGCTCCAGGGCCTCAGCAATCATCTGCCGTTCGATGTCGCTGATCACAGCCGGCATATCCACCCCCTCTTTGCCAACTCGGGGGGCGCTCGGGGCGCCGTTGATCTGTTTGCCCAGCTGGGCGGCGATGGCCGGGGGAAGGTCGTGGATTTCGATGTCACTGCCGTCGGCCAGGGTCACGGCGCGCTCGATGACGTTTTCCATCTCCCGTACATTTCCGGGCCAGGAGTAGAGCTCCATGGCGCGGGCCGCATCGCTGGCCAGGCCCATGAGGGTACGTTTCATGGTGGCGCAGGTGTGGATCAGAAAATGTCGGGCCAGCAGCAGGATGTCCTCCTGTCTCTGTCTTAAGGGGGGCAGGTGGACGGGAATGACGTTGAGGCGGTAGTAGAGATCTTCGCGGAAATTACCGGCGGCCACTTCCTCTTCCAGATTGGCGTTGGTGGCTGAGACCACCCGAACATCGAGCTGAATCTTCTTGGTGGAGCCAACCTTCTCGACTTCGTGCTCCTGAAGCACCCGCAGCAGCTTCATCTGCAGGTGCGTGGGCATGGTTGCGATTTCGTCCAGAAAAACGGTGCCTCCGTGGGCCGCCTCGAACTTGCCCGCCTTGTCGCTGATCGCTCCGGTGAAGGAGCCCTTGACGTGACCGAAGAGCTCGCTCTCAAGCAGCTCGGCGGGAATGGCGCCACAGTTGATGGCGATAAAAGGCTTTTTCTTGCGCGGTCCGTTATAATGAATCGCCTTGGCCACCACCTCCTTGCCGGTACCCGATTCCCCGAGGATCAGGATGGTGGAGTCGGTGGCGACGATTTTTTCCATACGGCGAAAGACCTGCTGCATGGCCAGACTGCTGCCGATGATGCTTGAGAACTTGAATTTTCCCTGGAGTTGCTCCCGAAGGTAGAGGTTCTCGGCCATCAACCGGTTTTTATCCACGGCCTTGGCGATGATGACGCTGAGCTTGTCAAAATTGATGGGTTTGGTGATGTAGTCGAAGGCCCCTTCCTTCATGGCTTCAACGGCTGTCTCGGCGCTGGCGTTGCCGGTGATCAGGATGACGTTGGCGGGGCTGCTCTGTTCCTTGACTTTCTTGAGGATCTCGATGCCGCTGATTCCCGGCAGGAACAGGTCGGTGATCACCACGTCGAAGCCGCCCTGATGCAACAGCTTCAGCCCCGTCTCTCCGCTGATGGCGGACTGGACCTGATGGCCGGCGCGACGAAGCAGCAGGCTGAGCGCATCGCGATTGCCGGGATCGTCGTCGATAAGAAGGATGCGGGTCTGGTTGTTCATGATGCTCCGCTGGGGCGTCATTAAGTTGACGAAAGCAGAGGTTAGCATGAGTTCAGGAGGGCAACAAGTGAAATTTATTTGGCGTTGCAGGGGGCTTGCGTCAGGGGATCGCATTGACAGGGCGAGGGCTGTTGCTAAAGTTGGTACATGCCAAAGCATGCGTTAAGTACATATCTTCTTTTACTGAGCCTGCTCGCGCTGGTTTCTCTGGCCGCTGGCTCTCCAGGCACTGCAGCGCTGGGGGAGGATCGCTCGGCGGTTGAGGCGGTACGCGTCGCCGGGCCCATCACACCCGTGGTGGCTGATTTTGTCTCGGAGGCGCTGAGCGAAGCCAATGCTCGCAATGCTCCGGCTTTTCTGCTCCAGATTGACACTCCCGGCGGGCTTGATTCCTCCATGCGTCAGATGATCCAGGCCATTTTACAATCACGCAGTCCCGTTGTCGTCTATGTGGCTCCTGCCGGTGCCAGAGCTGCGTCGGCCGGTGCCCTGATTGCCCTGTCTGCCGATTTTATCGCCATGGCACCGGGCACCAGTATAGGGGCAGCCCATCCGGTGGCTATCGGAGGCGGCGCCCAGAACGAAGTCATGATGGACAAGGTGCTCAATGATGCCGTCTCCTACGCTCGCAGTCTCGCCGAGAAGCGGGGACGCAGCACCCAGTGGGCCGAAGACATCGTGCGCAACAGCTATTCCTCTTCAGCCCGCGAGGCCGAGGCCTACGGAATCTCCGACCTGGAGGCCGAAAGCCCCGAGCACCTTTTGAGTGCACTTACGGGAAGAACCTATCTCAGAGATGGTGCTGTTCTACTGCTGGATCTGGAGGGGCGTACCATCGCCTGGCAGCAGATGGACTGGCGCCAGGAGATTCTGGCCGTTATCAGCAACCCCAATGTGGCCTATCTGCTCATGATGCTGGGAGTGCTGGGGATCTTCTTCGAGATTTCCCAGCCCGGGGTCATACTCCCGGGGGTACTCGGGGCCATGGCCCTGCTGCTGGCCCTGTTCGGGTTTCAGGCCCTGCCCGTGAACTACGTGGGGTTTATGCTTATTCTGCTGGCCATGATCCTGTTCATTCTCGAGGTCAAGGTTGTCTCCTTCGGCATGCTCACGGTGGCGGGAGTCGTGGCCATGTCTCTGGGATCACTCATGCTGATGGATAGCCACGAGCCCTTTGTCCGGATCAGCCGGGCCATAATCGCCCTGACGGTGGCAACAGTCTCACTGCTGTCTGTCTTTGTGCTGGTGATGGTCTCTCGAATCCAGAGGCGTCAGTCGGTGACAGGGGTCGGTGCCATGGTGGGAGAGACCGGAGGCGTGGTCTCGGTTGACGGGCAGTGGGTACGGGTGTTCATTCATGGCGAATCCTGGAGGGCCCGCTCGCCGCTCGCCCTGTCTCCAGGAGACGAGGTCAGGGTTCAGGCGGTAGGCGAGGATATGATTCTGTCGGTAGCTCCGGTGCTCCCCGAACAGGGGGCAGAGCTGAGGGCTGAGGGAAAGGGGAGTGGGTGATGCTGTCAACTGGCTCTGTGATTTGGGCGGTTATTATGGCCTTAGTGCTGATAATTATGGTCAGCTCGGTACGGATTCTTCTGGAATACGAACGGGGAGTCGTCTTTCGCCTCGGCCGCTTTGCCCATGTCAAGGGGCCCGGGCTGCGCTTCATCATTCCCCTGGTCGATCGGTTGATCAAGGTGAGTCTGCGCACCGTGGCCATGGACGTGCCGCCCCAAGACGTAATCACCCGGGATAATGTCTCGATGAAAGTCAATGCAGTCATCTATTTTCGGGTGGTGGCTCCGGAGAAGGCGCTCATCGATGTGGAGGACTTTCTCTATGCGACCAGTCAGCTGGCTCAGACGACCCTGCGCAGCGTTTTGGGGCAGTCAGAGCTCGATGAGCTCCTGATCAAGCGCGAAGAGATCAATCGGCACCTGCAGGAGATTCTTGATCGCCAGACCGATCCCTGGGGGGTGAAGGTCTCTACGGTGGAGGTCAAGCATATCGATCTCCCGCTGGAGATGCAGCGGGCCATGGCGCGGCAGGCCGAGGCCGAGCGGGAGCGGCGAGCCAAGGTCATCCACGCCGAGGGGGAGTTTCAGGCATCCACCCGACTGGCCCAGGCTGCAAAGATGATTTCCAGCGAGCAGGGCGCGCTTCAGCTGCGGTTTCTCCAGACTCTGACGGAGGTTGCAGCGGAGAAGAATTCCACCATCATCTTTCCTCTGCCCATCGACTTGCTCGAACCTCTGATGACCCGGCGCAAGAAAGACGAGTGAACATGTGAGCTGCGGGCATTTCTTTTCGGTAAAATCTTTGATAGGCTGCTTTTTCGATTTTCTCTCACGCTGGGTTAATAAGGTTTTGATCGATGATTCGCAACAGTCTCGCCGCATATCGTCTTCATGACACCCGCCCCGCCGCGCCCGGAGCCCGGAACCCTGGGTTTCGCCGGGAGGCTCTGGAGATCCCCCGCAGTTCGGTGGGGCTCTACCCTCAGGACCGCGTCAGTATCAGCCGTGAGGCTGAAAATCTCGCCCAGCTCTCTGATACGTCGTTCCAGCCCGGCGCTCCAGTAGGCGGTTCAGGGCTGAAGCCCGTGGATTCTATCCCGCTTGCCCTCTCCGCTTTTGCTGGCGCTATGCCGGATCTCTCAATGAATGACCGATATCAGCGTTTTCTGGCCACGGCATTTGCCGGTGAGCCGACCCCCCGGGGAGCTCTGATCCGACTTTCTGTTTGATTTTTCCCAAGACATATCTTAATAAGTATTCCCTGATTTTTTCCATTTTTGATCTTGTTTTCCCTCTGAGTGGCTGTAAGCTTATGAAATTTAAAAGATTTCTGCTTTACTGCTTACGGAATGCGATAATTGGTAATGTTTGCGAATAGAGGTATGAAATATTGAGTAAATTCAACTGTTTATAGGATAGAACGATATTTTAGCTTGACACATATTTTCCCACTTTGTTTATATGTCTGTGTCACTTCCTGTTATCTAACTATTTAGAAATATTGAAAAATTTAAGCGCAAATAAAACATTTAGTCTGGTTTAAAATGTTTTATTTTACTTTTAAATTGACCCAGCGACCTTGGGGGGTCGCTAAAAAGGAGGTTCGATGGCTGTAAAAAAGTTCAATAAGGTGATGGCTGCAAACCGTGGTGAAATTGCAATCCGGATTTTCCGTGCCTGTACGGAGCTGGGGATAAAGACGGTCGCGATCTATTCAGAGCAGGATCGTCTTTCCCTGCACCGTTACAAGGCGGATGAGGCCTATCTTATTGGGCAGGGCAAGGGGGCCATCGATGCCTATCTGGGCATCGACGAAATCATCGATCTCGCCCGTAAAAAGGGGGTGGACGCCATTCATCCCGGCTACGGTTTCCTCTCGGAAAACCCCGAATTCGCCGAGGCCTGTGAGCGTGCAGGCATTGCCTTTATCGGACCCAATGCCGAGATTCAGCGCAGCCTGGGGGACAAGATTGCGGCCCGCGCTGTGGCCATCGAAGCCAATGTGCCCATAGTTCCCGGAACGCCCGACCCCATCAAAACCGAGGAAGAGGCCCTGCTCTTCGCCAAGGACTGCGGCTATCCCATCATGGTCAAGGCAGCCTCCGGCGGTGGTGGACGCGGCATGCGCGTTGTTCGCAATAAAAAAGAGCTCATCGAGGGTTTGAAGTCGGCCTCTTCCGAGGCCCTTGCCGCCTTCGGTGATGGCACCGTCTTTCTCGAGAAGTGCATAGAAAATCCAAGACACGTCGAAGTGCAGATCATGGGGGATAAGCACGGCAACGTGGTTCACTTCTTCGAGCGTGACTGTTCCATTCAGCGTCGTCACCAGAAGGTCATCGAGATGGCGCCTTCGCTCTATCTCACCGAAGCCAAGCGCAAGGAGCTGTGCGACTACGCCATGAAGATCGCCAACCATGTCGGCTATATCAACGCCGGTACCGTTGAGTTCCTCATGGACAGCGACCAGAACTTCTACTTCATCGAGACCAACCCCCGGCTGCAGGTAGAGCACACCGTCACCGAGCTGGTCACCGGGCGCAACCTGGTTCATGCCCAGATCTTCGTGGCCATGGGGCACAAGCTCTCCGACCCCGAGATCGATATCAAGTCTCAGGATGAGATCAGGCTCAACGGCTACGCCATCCAGTGCCGGGTGACCACGGAAGATCCGCAGAATAACTTTGCGCCCGACTTCGGCACCATCAAGGCCTACCGGACCGCTGCAGGTTTCGGCGTGCGTCTCGATGCCGGTAACGGCTTTGCCGGAGCCCGCATCACCCCCGATTATGATTCGCTGCTGGTGAAGATCTCCACCCACGGCAACAGCTTCGAAAACGCGAAACGCACCATGTCCCGTGCTCTTCAGGAGTTCCGTATTCGGGGCGTGAAGACCAACATCAGTTTCCTCGAGAACGTTATCACTCATCCGACCTTCATTGCCGGCAAGTGCGACACCTCTTTTCTCGATAATCATCCTGAGGTCTTCGAGTTCCGCGAGAAGAAAGATCGGGCCACCAAACTGCTCAAGTTCATCGGCCACACCACGGTCAACGGTTACCCGGGAATCGCCCCCGAGAAGCGTCTCGAGTTCAGCTCCCTTCGTGAAGCCCATGCTCCCGAGATTCCCTACGGTGCCCAGCATCCCCGTGGTACCCGCGACATCTTCCTCGAGAAGGGGGCAGCAGGGCTCTCCCAGTGGATTCTCGATCAGAAGCGTCTGCTGATCACCGACACAACGATGCGCGATGCGCACCAGTCGCTCATGGCGACCCGTATCCGTACCCATGATCTGGATAAAATTGCCGAAGCTACCAGCCATCTGGGTGGCGGGCTCTTCTCTCTCGAGTGCTGGGGGGGAGCCACCTACGATGTTTCCATGCGCTTCCTCAACGAGTGCCCCTGGGATCGTCTGCGCAGACTGCGCGAGAAGGTGCCTAATATTCTCACCCAGATGCTGCTGCGCGGTTCCAACGCCGTCGGTTACACCAACTACGCCGATAACGTGGTACAGGATTTTGTCGCCGCCTCCGCCAAAAACGGCATGGATATCTTCCGGGTCTTCGACTCCCTCAACTGGACCAAGGGGATGAAGGTCGCCATGGACGCCGTCAACAAGAGCGGCGCCATCTGCGAAGCCGCCGTCTGCTATACCGGCGACATCCTCGATCCCAAGCGCGACAAGTACCCCCTCGAGTACTACGTCAACATGGCCAAAGAACTCGAGAACATGGGAGCCCAGATTCTCGCCATCAAAGATATGGCCGGTCTGCTCAAGCCCTTTGCCGCCGAGAAGCTGATCAAGGCACTTAAAAATGAGATCGGCATTCCGATCCACCTGCACACTCACGACACCTCCAGCAACGGCAACGCCATGCTGATGATGGCGGCTCAGGCCGGGTGCGATATCGTCGATATGGCCCTCTCATCCATCTCGGGACTGACCTCTCAGCCCAATATGAACGCCATGCTCGCTGCTCTGGAAGGCACCATCTGGGATCCCCAGCTGGATCAGGGCGGCATGCAGAAGCTGGCTAACTACTGGGAAGAGGTGCGCCCCTACTACGCACCCTTCGAGTCGGAGCTCAAGAGCGGCACCGCCCAGGTCTACCATCACGAGATTCCCGGTGGTCAGTACTCCAACTACAAGCCCCAGGTCGAAGGTCTCGGCCTCGGTCACCGCTGGGAAGAGTGCAAAGAGATGTACCGCAAGGTCAACATCATGTTCGGCGACCTGGTCAAGGTGACCCCTTCTTCCAAAATAGTCGGCGACATGGCCATGTTCATGATTCAGAACAACCTCGAGCCCGAGGATGTGATGGAGCGCGGCATGGACTATACCTTCCCCAAGGGCGTCATCGACTTCTTCAAGGGCATGATAGGTCAGCCCTACGGTGGTTTTCCCAAAGAGCTGCAGAAGATTATCCTCAAGGACGAAGAGCCCATCACCTGCCGTCCTGGTGAGCTGCTCGAGCCCGTGGATTTTGTCGCCAAGAAGGCCGAGCTCGAGAAGAAACTGGAGCACGAGGTGAGCGACGAAGAAGTGCTCTCGGCGGTACTCTACCCCGGCGTGTTCGAAGAGTTCGACCGAAACCGTCAGGAGTACAGTGATCTGTCGGTGCTGCCGACACCCGTGTTCTTCTACGGGCTGGGCGTAGGTGACGAGACCACCATCGAGATTGAGCCGGGCAAGACGCTGATCATCAAGCTCAACGCCATAGGCAAGGTCAAGAAGGACGCCTCCCGTAACATCTACTTCGAGCTCAACGGTGAGCCTCGCGAAGTCAGTGTCACCGATCTTTCGGTAAATACCGAAGGGGTGGTCAGCCGCAAGGCCGAAAAAGGCAACGACAACGAAGTGGGTGCTCCCATGCCCGGCAAGATCTTCAAGCTGATAGTTTCTGTCGGTGATGAGGTTAAGGCTGGCGATACCCTGCTGGTTTCCGAAGCCATGAAGATGGAGACCAACGTCAAGGCCAAGGTCGACGGCAAGGTTTCTGAGATTTTCTTCAAGGAAGGTGATCAGATAGGTCAGGACGATCTGATGGTGATCATCGCCTAAGAACACAAAGCTTAAAAGATGAAAATTGAGAAGGCCGGTCTCCTCTTGGGCTGTCTCTTATACACATCT
>JAAXQG010000012.1 GCA_012974445.1 Desulfuromonadales bacterium | reverse complement strand
TGCTCGTAGAGCAGCAGCGCCGCAACCACCATCACCCCGCAGAAGTAGATCCAGCCCAGCCCGGGCAGCAACAGCAGAGGCAGCAGAAAAACGAGCATCAGCAGGTGAAAGATGCGCACCAGCAGGATCGAGCGACTGGCCCCGAGTTTTGAGGGGATGGAATGGAGCCCGGCCTCGCGATCGTACTCAAGATCCTGCAGAGCATAGAAGATATCGAAGCCAGCCACCCAGAAGAGCACCGAAAGCCCCAGGCTGAGAACGGGCCAGCCGACATCGCCCCGCAGCGCGATCCAGCCCCCCACAGGCGCTGCCGCCAGACAGAGCCCCAGCACCACATGGGCCAGTGCCGTAAAGCGCTTGCAGAAGCTGTAGAGCATCAGAAAAAAGAGCGCCACGGGAGAGAGGATGAAACAGAGGGGATTGAGCATCTTTGCGGCCAGCAACAGCAGAGCAAAAGATGCCAGCACGAACACCCAGCCCTCGAGGCGGGAGACCTTCCCCGCGGGGATGTGCCGATCCGCCGTGCGGGGATTTTTTGCGTCGATTCGGGCATCGAGAAGACGGTTGAAGGCCATGGCGCCGCTTCGCGCCCCCACCATCGCAACACAGATCCAGAAGATCTGCCCCGGGCTCGGCAGCTCCGCGCTTACCATGGCGGCCAGCACCACCCCCATCAGAGCAAAGGGAAAGGCGAAAATCGTATGGGAAAACTTGATCATCTCCATCAGCGCTACCAGTTTGCCGCCGACAATACCTTGAGACATGGGAACCTTCCGCTGAAAAAAATTTAAATCGGCCCTGTAACCAGGGGCACGAACATGGGGCTAGAATTATTACAGCATCTAATTAAGTGCCAAACCCAGGCGGGCTCTGATAAGATGCCGGCCATGGAAACACTTCTCTTCGAACAGGGGCTCACAGCCCTCTTCGCCCTGAGCTTTCTCGCCGCAACCCTGGTGCCCATCGGCTCCGAATGGCTCCTGGTGACCCTGATTCTTCAGGGCACAGACCCAGGCACGGCAGTGGTCGTTGCCACGGCTGGAAACACCCTGGGAGCCTGTACCACTTACGCCATCGGTATTTTCGGTGGCCCCTTCCTAATGGAAAAAGTTCTCCGAATCACCGACAAGGACCGGCAAAGGGCTCAAGGAATCTACCAACGCTTCGGCATCTGGTCCCTGCTGCTTTCCTGGGTTCCCATTGTGGGCGATCCACTATGTCTGCTGGGGGGCCTCTTTCGCATCCCCGCTCTGCCCTTCGTGCTCCTCGTTTTGCTGGGCAAGCTGGGGCGCTACGCCGCCCTGGCCGCCCTGACACTTTGATCTCGCTTCGAGATTACCATCCTTGAGCAGCAGTCCGATTTGCTCCGGAGGCAGAGGGCGACTGATCAGATACCCCTGAACCTCATCACAGAGTTTCTCCTTCAAAAACGCAAACTGCCCCTCTGTCTCGACCCCTTCGGCGATCACCTTGAGATCCAGACTGTTGCCCATGGCAATAATTGCCGTGGCGATGGCGGCATCGGTAGCGTTGCTGTCCACGTCCCGCACAAAAGAGCGGTCGATCTTGAGGGTATTGACCGAAAATTTCTTCAGATGGGCCAGGGACGAATATCCCGTTCCGAAATCATCGATGGAGATATGAACCCCTATCTCCCGGAATTCATTGAGGACAGTGACGACAAAATCAGGATTCTGCATGATAACGGTTTCGGTAACCTCAAACTCAAGGTAACAGGGATCTAGTCCCGACTCCGCAAGAATCCTCTGGACGGTGCTGAGCAGGTTCTTATTCTGCAGCTGATGCCCCGAGACATTAACGGCCACCCGCACCGGCGGTATCCCCTGCTTCTGCCAGATCAGACTCTGGCGGCAGGCTTCCCTCAAGACCCACTCCCCCACCGGACAGATCAGCCCGGTCTCCTCGGCCAGAGAGATAAAGTCGCCCGGTGGCAAATACCCCAGTTCCGGGTGTTCCCAGCGGATCAGCGCCTCGAGAGCCGTAATCTTCCCCGTGACCATGTCGACCTTAGGCTGATACTCGAGGCGGAACTCGTTATTTTCGAGGGCCTTGCGAATCCCCGTCTCCAGAATCAGTCGCTTCTCAGCATCCAGCTCCATTTCAGGGCTGTAGTGATGATAGCAGTTCTTGCCCTCATTCTTGGCGGCATACATGGCGATGTCGGCCTTCTTGATCAGCGCCGCAGCGTCCGTACCGTCCTCTGGGTAGAGGCTGATCCCCACGCTTACGGTAATGAAAAGTTCCCTTTCCTCAAAGACCATGGGGCGAGCCAGCTCCTTGAGGATCTTCTGCGCCACCTGCTCGACCCCGGCCTTATTCTCAACATTGCTCAGCACGACCGTGAACTCATCACCGCCGAAACGGGCCACAGTATCGGCTTCACGCACGCAGGAAATCAGACGCCGGGATATTTCCTTCAGAATTCTGTCGCCAAAGGCATGCCCGAGGGTATCGTTGACCAGCTTGAAGCGATCCAGATCCAGAAAGAGCACGGCCGACTTGAGCTTGAGTCGACGAGCCATGGCCATGGCTTGATGCAGGCGGTCAAGAAATAACTTGCGATTAGGCAACCCCGTCAGACTGTCGTGATGAGCCATATGAAAGAGCTGTTCCTGGGAACGTCGATTCTCGGAGACATCCCGGCAAATAGCCCAGATCATGCTCTGGCCGCCAGGATCGATGCTTCCGCTCAAACTTCCTTCCAGATTAACCAGCTCGCCTCCCGCAGAGATCAATACCGTCGAAAAGTCCGTCACAGATTCACCCCGCATTATTTTGCGGACCTCACCCAGACAATGTCCCCGTTCGTCTTCGGGAAGAAGGTCAAAGATTGTTTTTTCCGAAAGAGCGTTGAAATCCATCCCAGCAACACGCTGCCAAACCCGGTTGGCATAGAGCATCCGGCCATCGGAGGCAAAACAGAAAATCAGGTCATTGGCCGATTCCAGAAAGTCCATCAGGCGCTCTTCACTGGCCTTAACGGCTCTGTTTTCCGTACGGATCATTCGCATAAGATAAGCGCCCGCATAGGCCACTGTGGCGTTGAGCAGACTGACCCAGCTCCACATCAGAGCGATATGAAGGAAATTGAAGTGAATGCCTCTGTTCACAAAGGGCATCGAAACATGGGAAACCATGGAAAAATATTCCGCAAGCAACAGTCCCCCATAAAACAGCCCCCCAATGGCCCCCATTCTCCAGACCTCGGTGCGACGCTCCACCAGGATGGCAGCTTCCAGGGTCACGACCAGATAGATCGGCCAGAACCAGCTGGCTGCCCCACCGGTGAAATGCACCAGCAGAGTAACAAATAGTAGGTCAATCAGAACTTGAAAATGAGCGGAGAGTTTCAGCGATTGAAATCGACTGTAAAAGTGATGGTAGCAACCGTTATACAGCAGGTAGACACCGAAAGAGAGGCTCAAAAGCAGAAACTGCCCTTGCGTAAAACCCACCGCACTGCCCTGAAATTTGAGAAAGATGGCTGCGATGCCGCCAAAAAGGGCAGCCAGGAGAACAAACAGCCAGCGAGCCTTCAGGACCAGAGATGCCCTTAGGGCAGGGTCAGCAAAAGAGCCCCCAGGCGCAACCCCATTGTTCAGACAACCAAAGGATCGGGCAAAGCTGGAAAATTCAGAACGGATCAAGTGCGCCTCCTGGGATTCGTACTGTCGGAAAAATCCGTACATTGTGCCATGTGGGGAGGCTGAGATGCAATCTTGAGTTCCGAAGCTGAACAAAACAAAGCCCGGCATCCCATAGGCCGCCGGGCTTGTGTATCGAACAGGTAGACAATTATAGAGAGCTTGCGCAGTATTGATCTACAATATTTACAAGCTCGGGAATCTGAGGCTTACTGATACACTCATTGGCGCCGACGCTATCACACTTGATACGCATCTGCTCGTTAATGAGCGAAGAGAACATCACTATCGGAAGATCCTTGAGGCCTAGTTCATCACGAACTCGGCGACAGAGCGTAAGACCATCCATCTGTGGCATTTCAATATCGGAGATAAGCAGATCGAGATCAATTCTCGGAAAAGTACCTGAGGCCTTAGCTGCATTGACCATGTTTTGGATTTCCAGGAAACAATCTTCTCCATTAACGAAAGAACGAATCTGTGTATATCCGGCGTCCTGGAGTACCCGTTCCATACCGGCGCGAATAATCCCCGAGTCCTCCGCCATAAAGAGGCGTATCTTTTGTCGCTCCGTAAGCGGCTTTTCAACCTGACCGGAGGGCAGCTCATCAGCCTTATCGTACTTCAGGCGCGAACTGGGATCGATCTCCGCAACAATATGCTCAAGATCAACGACCAATATTTCCCGCCCCTCGATATTAATGCTTCCCGTAAATCGAGGATGGTGCTGATCGATATAGGTCGCCATGGGGCTAACATCACTCCAGGACACCCGGTGGATCATATTGACGCCATCGACGAGAAAGCCATTTGTGCGGTTGTTGAATTCACAAACCATGACCACTTGACGGATATCGGTTGCAGGGGCGCTGAGGCGCCTCAGGTGCAACCCGAGATTGACCAGAGGGATAGTATGGCCACGGACAAGAAAAGTGCCTACAATCGAAGCGGCCCCTTCCGGGAGGGCATTTGTCTTTTCCTCATCGTAAGGGATGATCTCACGGAGTTTCTGGACATTAATGCCGAAGGATTGGTCACCAAGATAAAATTCGATGACTTCCATTTCGTTCGTACCACTCTCAAGAAGAATTTCTTTCCTCGGCGTCTCCGTCATAGAGCACCCCCTTTCAAAATAGATCTAAACTTTGTAACGTATCGGCCCCTAAAGGCAAGGCAAATCACCACCAGAAAGCTAAAAAACCCAAAAAAGCCCCTCTTTAGCAAGAGAGGCTTTTTTGGGTTTTAAATGATTCGGCGGCGACCTACTTTCCCACACAGTCTCCCGTGCAGTATCATCGGCGCTGTAGGTCTTAACTTCTGTGTTCGGAATGGGAACAGGTGTAACCCCT
>JAAXQG010000088.1 GCA_012974445.1 Desulfuromonadales bacterium | reverse complement strand
AGATGTGTATAAGAGACAGGTTATCCTAGTTCCTTCGATCCGGCTAGATGATCCGTCTAAGATTGCTTAAAGCATAGCCCAGCGCAGAGCACGCACAAGTCAATGGAACCCAGGGGGGACATCATGGTTTTGTACGAAAAATCGTCGACCGTACCGCAGAAGAGCTGCTCTTCGTCACTGCGGCCTCAAGCGTTCTTCCTGTTCCTGGTCCTTAGCTTTTTTCTCCATTCTCCTGCTGCAGCGGCCGAAGATCCCTCGGCGTCGGCAACTCAGCAAGAGCCCGCCACCGCCTTCGACCGCTTCTTCGGTGACAGTACCTTTGCCGAAGAGTTCATGGGGACTCAGTTGCGTGTGAACCTCATTGGGCTGGTTTCAAACGACGCTTCCTTCACCCCCGACGCCAACGTCAACATCAAACTCCAGATGTCCCGGCTCGACAAGCGGCTACATCTGCTGCTGAGCGGGGACTCGGCCGATGACCCCCTGGAATCAGGGCTTGAGGGGACGGTGGGGGAGCGAGATCCCCTGCACCGGGAAGACGACGCCGAGGATTCCCTGGCCCTGCAGTATCTTCACACCGCCAGCCGCCTCTGGAACTTCCATATCAGTCCGGGGGTGCGCTTCGACTTCCCCCCGGAGCCCTTCGTCAAGACCCGGCTCCGGCGATCTTTTCCGCTGGATCGCTGGGAGCTGAAAGCGGCCCAGGGGCTGTTCTGGTATCTGCGCCGCGGGGTAGGGAGCACGACGCGCTTCACCGCCGACCGCCCCATGGAAGAAAAACGCCTGCTTCGCGCCACCACCGGAGTGGCCTGGTCCGAGCAGGTCGATCATTTGAACCTCGACGCATCCCTGCTTCTTTATCAGTCTCTGACGGACGGCGCGGCCCTCGAATATCAGCTCGCTGTCCATGGCACCGACAGCCCCTCCGTGCGCAGCACCTCCTATCACGCATCTGCCAGTTACCGCAGGAACCTGGGGCCCTCCTGGCTTTACGGCGAGCTCAAAGGGGCGCTGCTTTTTCCACGGGAGGAAGATTTTGACGTTACTCCTTCGGTGATGTTCAAGCTTGAAGGGATATTTGGAGGCAGGAGCAAAGGCTAGGGGGGGATTGTTGCGGAGGCTCTGGAAAGTGCTGGTTTTAAAGCGGATCAAGCCTCTGCGTTACGTTGGGGCCGAGCCGTTTGCGGCCCTTCCACTTGAAAGAGGTGCATCTCCCATAGTCGTCTTGATGAGCAGGCGGCGGAAACTTTGGGGGGTGATTGCTTGGCTGCGAAGTGTCGTCCTCAACGTCTCCATGCCGTGGCGGGAAAAACCGCGGCAGATTCAGGGTAGGTGCTCAGCAGATCGGCGATTTTGGTTTTCAGGTCGATGGGAATGCTCATAGGAGCTCTTTAGGCAGGAGGGGGAGGTAGATTCAACTTCAAAGTGCACCACCTGAGCTAAGAGGCTGGAGGTGGACTCGATCAGTTTAGAAGCTACTCTAAGGTGAACCACAACTGTAACATTCAGCCCTCTCTTTAGCGCCTTGTTGGCCCTTTATTGAGTTAGGCCGAGTTCGTCGTGGTAGTTCTTCAGGGTTGTGTGCCCGAACCTTGATGGCGTGATCACTATATTTTGAGATACGAAATTAATATAGTCGGTAACATACTTTTCGAACTGAGCTTTAATTTTATCTTTGTTCTTTATGACTTTCTTGTATTCGTCTTGGCTTCTTAGTTTGAACGATCCGTTTTGAAGATCAGAGTCTTCGATGATAATAGCTTTTGAGTAATCTAGACCGTTCCATTTACCATTGTGAAAAATAGTCTTGAATCCATGTTTGTGTCTCATATTGCTACGGAAGGGGATGGCAAATGTTACATCTTTAATCTTGACAGGCAGGACACCATAGCCCCTATTCCTTTTCTCTAGGACTTCGTCGATTTGGCTGATTATTCTGTCGTATGCTTCGTTAGTTAGAAGTCTAATCTTCATGTTGTCCCTTAGAAAAAGGAAAAGCCCTCAAAAAATGAGGGCTTTCTGTAGATCATCCAGTGAGGTTGATATTTTTATGCGGGGATACCTCTACCGCCGCGACTTCATTTGAGGTTGATATTTTTAACGTGGGGATACCTCTACCGCCACAACGTCTACAAATACATTGTATACTCAGGGAATAAATTTTCAACCGTTTTTTTGCTTTTTTGCTTTTTTGCTAAATCAATGACGGCAAAGTGCGTACCATATTTGGAGAGACTTATGGACCTTGATTCTGCGATCCAGAATAGCATGATTCCCTTTATTTTCCGGGCCGCGCTAAATTCTATATTTTTAACAGTTCAAAGATTATTTGAAAGATTTATTTAGTGCAATGGCAAAATCATTTTTGGGTACTGCTTCGGTTCAGAATGACCAAGGTGCTGGCACGATACTGTGAGTTCATAAGTTCGCTCCTGTAAGCTACGTGGTAAACAGCGCACACTTAAAAGTTCTTAAAACCGGAGGGTTGCGCCCCTCCAGGCGCCTTCATCTTTTTGCTTGCCCAAAAAGACGAAGCAGAAAAAGGGCACCCAACTGTCTTGCCTGCCTGTGGCAGGTTCCCTCCGCTACGGCTGCCGCTTCCGGGCTGCCAGACGTGACATCCCTGTCCCGCTGTCAGGCTCGGCATCCCTGCCTCGCCCCTTTGGGCCTTATCGGAATCAGCAACCTCCGCTTCGGCCGCGACAGATGGGGATTCAAAATCAAAATAACTCGCCGCTTGCGGCGAGCAAATCCCCCTCCCTTATTTGCTCTCGCCGTGGGGCGATAGCCGACAGCGGAACCAGGCCCCGCAGGGGGCGAGGCATGATGCCGAGCTTTTTCGTGGGGCAGGGATGCCCCATGCGAAAAACCCCGCTGACGGATGTCGTCACACGGGGCCTTCGAGAGCAACTCCAAGGGGGCGGCTTTTTTGCTTCCTTTTGTAGCTGTAGACAAAAGGGAGTCGCCCGAGCAAGGCGAAACCAAAGGAAGAATCCAGCAGTCTGCGGCGAGCCTTTAGCTATGTAGGTTTCGGTTCGAACCTCACCACATCCTTTAGAGCTGACCAACAATTAAACCCTTTAAAGCCGGAGGGTTTCGCCCCTCCAGGCGCCTTCATCTTTTTGCTTGCCCAAAAAGACGAAGCAGAAAAAGGGCACCCAACTGTCTTGCCTGCCTGCGGCAGGTTCCCTCCGCTAAGGATGCCGCTTCCGGGCTGCCAGACGGGACATCCCTGTCCCGCTGTCAGGCTCGGCATCCCTGCCTCGCCCCTTCGGGCCTTATCGGAATCAGCACCCTTCACTCCGGCGGCGACAGATGGGGAATACCACTGCTTATAAATCACTCGTCCGCAAAGCGGGCGAGCAAACCTCCCCCCTATTTGCTCTCGCCGTGTGGCGGCATCCGTCAGCGGAACAGGTCCCATCGTTTTCTGATGGGGGCGAGGCATGATACCGAGCTTTTTCGTGGGGCAGGGATGCCCCATCCGAAAAACCCCGCTGACGGATGTCGTCACACGGGGTCCTCGAGAGCAATTTCAAGGGGGCGGCTTTTTTGCTTCCTTTTGTAGCTGTAGACAAAAGGGAGTCGCCCGAGCGGGGCGAAACCAAAGGAAGAATCCAGCAGTCTGCAACGAGCCTTTAGCAAAAAATCCAATCCAACAAGAGTGAAGCCCCCTCACCCCAGCCCTCTCCCGCAAGGGGAGAGGGAGAAAATTCTAGGTTGATCGTGAGAAGGTAGCTCTCAGTCCTCACTGGTAGCAGCGCTGATAGAAACAGCCCCATCCACCGGAGGCGCACTACCCCATCTCGGACTTAGCCCCTTGAGAATCCGCGCCGCAACGAAGGCCAGTCCCATCAGCCCCGCGATCAGCAACACCACCCCCGGCCACCCCTGAGCGCTCCAGAAAAACCCGCCGCTGGTACCCGAGACGCTGGAGCCGAGGTAGTAGGCGAAGAGGTAGAGGGATGATGCCTGGGCCCGCGCTTCTTTTGCCCGTTGCCCCACCCAGGCAGACGCTACGGCGTGGGCGGCGAAGAAACCTATGGTGAAGACGACCACCCCGCTAATGATGAGGGGGAGCTGGGGCGCCAGCGTCAGCAGCAGTCCCGTGCTCATGACCGCGAGGCTGGTCAGGAGGATGGGGCCTCGCCCGGTGCGGATCACCAGGGAACCGACCACCCCCGAGCCGAAGGCGCCGAAAGCGTAGGAGAGAAAGATCAGGGAGATCTGCGATGAGCCTAAGGAGTAGGGGGGGACCATGAGCCGGAAGCCGATGTAATTGTAAAGGGTGACGAAGCCCCCCATGAGCAGGAAGGCGAGGGAGAAGAGGCAGAGCAGTCCCGGCTCCCGCAGGTGCCCCAGCAGCGAACGGGTCAGGGCCAGGGGGCGAAAGGGGCGGCTCTGGAAGTTGCGCGACGGCCTTATGAGCAGTAAGAAAACCACGCTCAGCACCAGAGACAGCAGGCCTACGCAGCCGATGGCCTGCCTCCAGGGCATCCAGTCCGCTAGAAAACCCGTCAGAATCCGTCCCGACATCCCGCCCACCGCATTGCCTGCGATGTAGAGCCCCATGGCCGTGTCTATGGCTCTGTCGTCCATCTCTTCTGAGAGGTAGGCCATGGCCACCGCCGGAACCCCCGCCAGAATGATCCCTTGAACCAGCCTCATGCTGATGAGACTCGCCAGGGAGCCCTCGACCAGGGTGGCTAGGGCCATCAGCGAGCTCAGAAAGACCGCCGCGATCATCAGCTTCCGTCGCCCGAGAGCTTCGGAGATAGAGCCCGAGACGGGCAGCGCCAAGGCCAGCGCGAAGGTTGCCGCCGAAAGGGGCAGGCTCCCCAGGGCCGGGGAGATGCCGAACTCCTGGGCCAGCAGTGGCAGCAGGGGCTGGAAGTCGTAGAGAGTGGAGAATGTCACGTAGCCCGCAATAAAGAGGGCCAGGTTCGTGCGGTAATAGGCGCGGCTGCCGCGCTGAATCCGGGTGGTTGAATTCATCGTTTTATTATGTCCTAGCCCGGGGTTTTCCTATATAGAGTGACCTCCAATACAGGATCGGTTGATTATGATTCTATCGATAGCAGCTCAGGCAAAACCAGTCAAAAGTTCAGAGCTGGTAAACAGGGAGTTGGTAATTCATCGGGGAAAACATGGGATGGATTATTCGAGCTTTATCCTGTTGCAATGCATCTGGTACGCGATACAGTGGTATTGCAACGTTGCAAGCAGTTGACTCTTTCAAAGGGGGTGCCTATCGACGATATGGAAAATCAAAATTTTGTTCGTTTCGAAGAGCCGGTTGTCCCTGATGACCGGAGAAACCCTTGAAAAGGGTTATGTGACAGAATGAAAAAGAGTGGCCCGCGCTACCTGGTAGGCGGGCCTTTCATTTTTCTTTTTTAGGCTCAGCCGTCAATTCAGTATCCGCTCCACCGCTTCACTCAGGTTTGCGGCAAACCACCCCCCTTCAGCAATGTTCTTTTCATCGCCCTGCCGGTATTTCCCGGTTTGAACCAGCGCGGCCTGAAGCCCGCAGTGCAGGGCGCCGTTGACGTCTGACTCCAGGTCGTCTCCGATCATCAGCACCTCATGGGGGGAGCAGCTCAGAGACTTGACGGCCGACAGGAAGAAGTTGGTCGAGGGTTTTCCCAGGATCAGCGCTTCGGTTCCGGAGGCAAATTCCAGCGCCTTGACGAAGGGGCCGGCGTCCAGGCTCAGTTCGCCGGATTCCCGGAAGTAGCGGTTGTCGCCCACCGCCAGCAGAGCCGCCCCCTCAAGCAGCAGGCGAAAGGCATGGTTCAGCCGGACATAGGTGAACGCGGCCCCGGCATCCCCGACCACCACGGCGTTGGGATCGCTCTGGTCGAGATCGGCGAATTCGCATTCCAGTTCGGGGTGAACCAGCAGCCAGGGACGCAACCCCCGCTGCTCAAGGTAGAGGCGTAGAGCCCGGGGGGCCGTCAGAATCAACTCTTCGTCGATGGAGAGCCCCAAGGCCGCGAGCCGGTCCCGCACCTGCCGTCTCGTGCTGCGCGAGCTGTTGGTCAGGTAGCGCACCGGGATCGCTTTCTCATGGAGCGTCTCCAGGGCCTCCCTGGTACCCTGAATCAATTCGTTTTCCATGTAAATGGTCCCGCTCAGGTCGAGCAGGACGCCCTGAACCCTCATTGTTTCCTCGTCAGTTTGAGCTTTGCAGTGGACGGACATAAACATTTTACCCTAAACCGAGTCAGCTCGAACCGGGTATGCTTTCTCTCAGGGGAGGGCAAAGCCCTCTACAGCGACAGGGGGAGATCTTGAACAGGCTCAGCGTCATTATCTTTATCGTTTGCCTCTGTTTCTTGGCGGGCAATGCCGCTGCGTGGCATGACGAGACTCATATTTCTCTGGCCCGGGCTGCGGGCTATGCCAAGTGGTACAACGCGGTAGGGGCGGACATTGCAAAAATCAAGGCCGGTGCCATTGAGCGGCACAACCATTACTCAAACAATCCGGCGGGGACGATTTTGACTCCGGAGATAATGCTTCAGCAGGTGCAGCGGTACAACAAGGTGGATCCAGAGGGGCATTTGTACGGAGCGATCCTCGCGTCTGTTCGGGAATATATGAAAGCCAAAGATGAGGGCAAATACGGGGAGTATCACCTGGCGTATGCTGTCCATTACCTGGGTGATCTCTCGATGCCGCTGCATCACATCGAGTACGACGCCTTCAACAGGGCGCGCCACTCAGAGATCGAAGAGGCGGTGAACGAGAAAATCCTGGACGGAAGCCTGCAGATTCATCTCTATCCGGTAACGGTGCGCTCTGAGGCCGATCTGGTTCGCGAGATGGTCCGGGTCGGGAACCTCAGCATGAGGTTGGGAGAGAGGATTCGGTCCGAGGATCGACTGCTAACGGCGCAGGAGGCTTACGAACAATTGAGTCACAGCGCCTCCCTGCTGAGGGCGGTGCTCGAATATACGGGGGCTCCGCGCATTGACACAGGCGGGAAGGGGGGCGAAGCCTCAGTCCCCCTCGCTCATTTCTGAAGGCGTCGGAGGGTCCATTAGCACCACCCAGAAAGTGCTGCCGCCCCCTGCCGTCTCTTCCACCCAGGCTCGTCCGTCGTAAAGCCTGGCGATTTTCTCGACCGTGGACAGGCCGATTCCCGACCCCCGGTGCTTTTGTCCCGATGCGGCCCGATAGAAGGGTTCGAAAATCCGCAGAGCCTCCTCTTCCGGGACCCCAGGCCCATGATCGCGCACATAAAGGCGCAGCTGCGGGCCGAGGCGCTCTGTTCCCACTTCAATGACGTTCCCCTTCCGGCACCCGTATTTCAGGGCATTTCCGATGAGATTTTCGAGCAGCTGCGCCAGAAGAGTCCGGGGAATTCGGACGGAGGCCAGGGCCGTTGCCTGGATGCTGATCCTGTCCCGGGCTAGTGCTTCGCTCAGATTGTGCAGCACTTCGGACAGCACTGCTGAGATCTCGATGGGATCAGCAGGCCTCTCGATATGACCCACCCTCGCCAGGACGAGCAGATCCTCCATCAGGTCCTGCATCTTTAGACCTGAGGAGCGGATGCCTTCGAGGCAGCTCAGGGCCTGTTCGTCCAGCCGGTCCCTCTGTTTGTCCAACAGGAGTTCGGCGAAGCCGATGATAATGGTGAGGGGATTTCTCAGGTCATGGGAGACGGTACGCACGAAGGCATCCAGCTCCCGGTTGGCGGCCTTGAGCGTCTCCTCTGCCTGTTTTCGTTCGGTGATGTCCCGTACGGCCGCTGTGACAACCAGTCCCTGGCGCGTCTGCACGGGGCTCAGTCGGATCTCGATGGGAAGTTCGCTGCCGTCCTTACGCCTTGCCCAGAGATCCCGTCCGACCCCCATGGTCCGGTTTCGCGGCGCCTTGAGATATTCCCCGACATGCTTGGGGTGGTTCTCCACGAAGCGCTCCGGGAGCAGGATGTGAACCGGACGGCCTACGAGTTCCTCCCGGTCATATCCGAACATCTTCTCGCTCTGCTCGTTGACCAGCAGAATCTGCTGGCGGTTGTTGACGATCACCATTGCATCGGGGGCCGATTCCACCAGCCCGTGGAATCTCTCCTCGTCCTCCAGGGCCATTCTGCGCATTCTGGAAAACATGGCCAAAAGACCCAGAAACAGGGCGGCGGCCAGGAGGCTTATCAGGTTGACGGCGGTCTGGATGCTTTCCCATCTTCTGAAGGCCTGCTCGACGTCGACTTCCGTTGCGATACCGTGGCCGAGCTCCGGGTCCCAGAGCCAGCTGCCCACGACGAGCACACCGCGATAATCCCTGTAGCTCTCGAGGTCCAGGCCGCTGCGCCCGGCTACGGCATCTCTAGCCATTCGGGTCAGTGGTTGCTTCTCTCGGGGCATCGCGCTTCGCTCTCCGGCTGTCAAGTCGACTCCCGGATCACGGATCGCTATCCGGAGCATACCCCTCTCCCCGGGGCCGATAAGGCCCGCTTTGCGGAGTTGTTCATCGAAGTGACTCTTGCTGATCAGCATCCCCTGGGTATCGAAGGCGTAGCTCTCTCCCGTTGCGCCGATTCTGCCCCGCTCCAAGAGGGCGGTGAAGTTCCGGGACGGATCGAGACGGAAGGCGAAGACGGCAATCACGGCACCGGAACCGTTCCGGACGGGGGCGCCGACAAACATGGTGGGCTGTCCCTCGCGAGGAAGTCCGTTGCTGTCGGGAAGGGGGATATCGGCGATGAGGGGGAGGCTCATGACCGTCTCTCCGGACCAGACTCTTTCCAAAAAGCCTTTTTGTGCCATCCGCAGGGAACCCACCCCGAGGTTCTGATCGCGGCTGGAGCCAAGGTTGAGTTGGCGCGGGCCGATGACGAAGAAGCCTTGGTAGTCCTTTCCGGTCAACAGCGGGCGCAGGAGGGAACGCAGCTCTTTCTGGGCTGGGGAGCCGATGAGTTCTTCCCGGGTCCCGGGCGTTGCCAGCAGCTCTTCGGTGAGGCGCACGATGCTTGGCGCATTGGCCACGACCCTGGCCGTGTCCATATGGTCGCTGCGCCAGCTTCTGACAGCCTGCCGGGTGGTTTCCAGCACGGCGTTCAGGGACTCGCCGAGTTCGGCCTTCATCTTCGTCTCGATCCAGGCCTGGGTTCCCAAGGAGGCCAGGGCGAAGAGGATGAGGGCAAGAAGTGTTGCAGGAGCCAGTGGGTGTTTGCTTGGTTTCATTCCATTCCCCACCGGGGAAGAAACTGCTTGAACTTCGTCTCACATGATATCAGGGTATATGGGGCTTGGAAGGGAGGTGATTCATCTAAAAATGCAAAAATACGATCTCCGGTAGATTCCTGTCCGAGTCGCCTTGCGTCTGGCTCGCATTTCGGTTCAATTGTACAGAACGCAGGGGAAGCTCCCTGCGCAAGAGCTGCAGCTTCATCCGCTGCTGGTGGAGGCCTCGGGCTCCCTGGCCCTGTTCAGTGCTTCGGGAGGGAGTGATTGAGAGTAGAATCGAGCTTCGCGGCCTCTTTGCAGAATGCGGCGAGCAGCTTCCAGCCGTGCTCGAAGTCGCTCAGGCGGCAGGTGCTGAAGGGGGAGTGGGTGTAGCGGCAGGGCACGGCAATCACACCGGTGAAGACGCCGCTTCTGGACTGGTGGATTGCCCCGGCGTCGGTGCCGCCGAAGGCCGGGGCCTTGATCTGGCAGGGAATCCCCTCGCGCCGGGCGATGCTCTGAATGGCGCCCACCATTTCACGCGGGGCGATGAAGCTCTGGTCGGCCACGGTGATGGCCGGTCCCTCTCCCTGGCGGCAGGGGCAGCGCTGGGGCGGCACGCCGGGGGTGTCACCGGCGACGGTCCCTTCCAGCACCAGAGCCATATGGGGATCAATCTGATAGGCGGCAGTGCGCCCGCCGATGAGCCCCCGCTCCTCAGCCACCACGAAGGCTGCCACGATAGTCGCCTTCAGCCTCTCGTCTTTCAGGGCTTCCAGTGCCTTGATGATGGTCGCGCAACCGGCCCGGTCGTCCAGCGCCTTGCCCGCCACCGTTTCCCGGCCGATGCGCCGGAAGGGGTACTGGATGAGAACAGGATCGCCCACCGCGACCCCCATGGCCTCCACTTCAGCCCTCGACTGCGCCCCCAGATCGATGAACATCTTCTCCAGGGGGATGACCCGCGCCCTGTCCTGCGGTGGCAGGATATGGGGAGGGTCGGCTCCCAGCACTCCTGCGATCTGCCTGCCTTCGGCGGTGAACAGCGTCACCAGATGACTGGGGAGGATGCGCGGATCCCAGCCTCCGATGGGGGAAAAGCTCAGGAAACCTCTCTCGTCGATGTACTGGACCATCAGCCCCACCTCGTCCATGTGGGCGTCGAGCATCAGGCGGAAGTCCGAGGTCCCGCGCCGCAGGGCGATAAGATTGCCCAGCGCATCGGTGTACATCTCATCGACGAAGGGTTCGATGAGCTCGGCAATGGCCTCGCGCACCGGCGACTCGAAGCCGGAGACGCCGGGGAGGTTGGAGAGTCGTTCCAGCAGGGTGAAGGAATCCATCATGACCTCCGATCGTCAGAGAGGGAATCTGCTACAAGGATATCAGTCCGAGTACTCCTGTCCTCGGTCGGTGACCGGCCGGCAAGAAAAACCCGGACAGCGCCTGAGCGCCCTGCCGGGTCTGAGCGGATTGCCGTTCCAGTCGGCGGAAGTCCCTCCTTTGTTTCTACGAGGCACCGCCGAGACGGCCCCCTTATTACATCAAGAATTCTTTCAGGTCATCTTTCAAGTCCATAAACTCACCCTTGAGATCTGCTTTCAGGTCCATAAGGTCGTTCTTGAGATCTTCTTTGACGTCGGCAATATCTTCATTAAGTTCAGCCTTGAGTCCGGCGAGTTCTTCCATATCCATCAGGCCATGCGTCTCTTCGGCGAAATCATCATAAAGCTCCATGATCTCTCCCTTGGCTTCGGCCTTGAGTTCCATCGCCTCCGCCTTGAACTCAGAGATTGACCTTCCAGATGAGGCGACGGTTGCGCTCATCAGGACCAGCACGGCCATAGCCAGCAAGGTGATCATCACCAGATAGCTTTTCTTCAACATCCCTGAACTCCTTTCCCCCTTTCTCTGCAGGCGGAATTCGGTCCATCGGTCCTTTGAGACCGGGCTCCCTGCCGGGAGCGCAGACAGGGGATAATATTACGGGGCCGTAAGTGGAATGCCCCTTTTGGCTTCCCTTTATTCTATCACCGCGCTAGGAGTCCGACAGGCTCCTAGAGGCTCAATGTGTTGGAATACAAGGGAAAGGCCAATCTCGGGGAGGGATGATGGGCAGAAGGGGCACTCAGCTCAGGTGCCTGGGGCTGGCCTTTTCGCTCCCGGAGCCTTATTCTTGAGGCGACAGGAGGGGGCGATGGATTTTATTTTTTCGGTACTGCGCATCGGAGTACTTGCTTTTGCTGGCCTCTGCCTGCTGCTCTACTTCAAGCAGGACGGCATGATCTTCATCGGGGCGAAGCTTGCTTCCGGTGAGCTGGAGGAGTTGCGCCGCCGCTTCCCCGGCAGCGAACTTCGGCTTACCACCCCCGATGGAACCAGGCTGCACGGATGGTATCTGCGCGCCGACTCCAACGAACCCGCCCCCCTGCTCATCCACTTCGGCGGCAATGCCGAGGACGTCTCGTACATGCTCCTCGACCGGGAGCACTTCCCCGGCATTTCGCTGCTGCTGGTCAATTACCGTGGCTACGGCTTGAGCGAAGGGAGACCCGGGCAGAAGTCTCTCACTGGTGATGCCCTCTTCCTCTACGATCAATTCTCCACTCGCCCCGAGGTCGACCCCAAACGTATCATCCTGATGGGACGCAGCCTCGGCACCGGCGTGGCCGCACATCTCGCTTCCCGCCGCCAGGTAGACCGCCTCGTCCTCATCTCCCCCTACGACAGCCTGCGCTCCCTCGCCCGGGGAATCTACCCCTGGCTCCCCATCTCGGTGCTGCTCAAGCACCCCTTCGATTCGATCAAGCTCGCCCCTGACATCCAGGCACCCATGCTCGCCGTCGTCGCCGGTCGGGACGGCATCATCCCCCCCGAGCACAGCCGCGCCCTGGTCGAGGCCTGGGGCGGGGAGGCGGATCTGGTGGAGGTGAAGGGGGCCGATCACAACGACCTAGCGCTGCGGCGGGAGTTCTGGGAGCCGATCGAGAAGTTCACAGGGGTGGCTCGACGCTGAGAGCAGCTGCCAGCTTTTGAGCCTGTGGCTCGAACCGTTCCCCGGAACAAGCCGGATGCCCTTCTTTCTTTTCCCCCTGTTCCCATGCCTTGCGCGCCGCCGCTGATCCTGTTACTGCTCTGGCGCCGGGCTATTTGCTGGGGCATGCTCTGCGGCTTTTTCACCGCCCTGATCTGGAAACAGTTTCCCGCCCTGCAGGGACAGATGTACAATCTTGTACCCGCTTTTTTCGCTTCATTGGTCGTCACCTGGGTCCTGAGCCTGGCCACGGGTAAATCTTCTCCAGAAACGCCTTGAATTCCCTTCCCGAAGTGCCTGTCTCCGTACCTTTGAGCAAAGGGATTAATTATTCAGCTGCTCAGAATCTTCGTACTTTGTATTCGTAGAAGGTCGATTGCTCCGCTCCCCAATAAGGCATCTCTAAGTAGAAGATCTCTTTTTCGTGCATGTGCCTGTTCGTTGCGAGAAGGCAGCAATCAACAAGATATGGCCCTCCAGCACCTGCAGATGCCTTGTTCGCCCCAGGGCATATCGGGGTGAGCCTGAACTGCGCATAGAGGTATCTGTGTAGCAGATTATGGTTATAGTCTAATTGTCAGGTCCTGTATGATTCCTGACTTGTTTATGAAATAACTCCGGGTTCGTTTTTTGCCAATCTTTTAGCGCCTGGAGCGGTGTTTTGTGATTCAGGGCTCGTTGAGCAATGTGCTGATTGTACAGATAAGCATAGCGCAGCAAGGTTTTGCTTAATTCAACGGATGAGTCGAAACGAGTGGTTGCCAACACTTCACTGATTCGACCGTTAAAACGCTCAACCATACCATTGGTTTGAGGATGTCGTGGCGGAATGAGTCGGTGGTCGATGTTGTGAGCGCTACACACTATGTCAAAAATATGATTTCCGGTCGGCTTTCGCTCGCCAGCCCGGCTGAAGCGGTCAGTAAATGCCTTGTCGTTGTCTGTGAGCAACTTGTGAATCTTGAACGGAGCCATGGATATCAGGCGCTTCAGGAACCCGGTAGCAGCGTTTGCCGACTTGCTCTTTCGCAACTCCAGATAAACCCAGCGGCTGGCCCGGTCAATAGCAACGAAAAGATACCGTCGAGAGTCCTCATCCTGCATCTGGGGCAGATATTTGATGTCGACATGAACATAACCCGGCTCGTAACTCTTGAACGTCTTTGGTTTGTTTTGCGGCGAATCCTCTTTAGGGATGAGATCCGCCAAGCGTGAGATGCCGTGACGGCGCAAGCACCGGTCGAGCCCAGAGCGTGAGACATCGGGACAGATAAATTCCCGAGTTACCACAAGCAGATCATCTAGGGGCAACAGAAGCGATCGGCGCAATTCAACGACTACTGCTTCTTGCTCCTTGGTCAGCGTGGTCTGGAGACGGTGGGCCGTATGGGAGCCGTCTTGAACATTGTCCCGCTTTCGCCAGCGTCGGACCGTATCAATCGAGATGCCCAGTTCTTTTGCCAGGGCTGGATGAGACAGCTTCGACTCTTGGATGTAGCGTCGAATTTTCGGTGTCGTTGTCGCGTTGGCGTGAAGTTTAATGTTCATGGCAACCTCCCTCAGATTTCACCAGCCAAGATATCTAAGAGCATATCCCGAGCGGTGAACAACGGGAAGCTCTTTAAGCTAATGGAATCGTCGGGGACCTGACACTTTTACGATCCCATCGCTTTCAACATCGTCGGAAAGCTTCTGAACAGATTCACGGCACCACTTCAAAACCTGCATGAAATTACCGGTTCCTCCTACGCGATCTACCTAGGGACAAACCCTCTGGCCAGCAGCGGATTCGCTCAAACCGGCAGCTCTGATTTACTCATTAACGCAGTCGCCGCATCTGAGATTCATGAGTCGCCTAGCACAAAAAATATGATTCTCCCTCTTGCCGGCGAGGACTTCCTCACGGCATCCACGTCGATCAGCTCAACGACAGGGGAAAATATCGGCATCTTGACGGTCGGTATCCCCCTGTCGCGGGTCTAGGAAGCGCAGCAGGCGATTCAGGTCCAGAGTGTTGCAACGAAAAAAACTGTGCAGACCTGGTTCGTGGGGATCGGTGCTCTTTCCATGGTCGTCTTTATTCTAGTGGCCTGGGCCGTGGCGACCCGAATCGTAAATCCCATTCTGCACATGCAACGGATCGTTGAAAAAGTAGGGGGGGCAACCTTTCTGAAACTGTTGAAGTCAAAACAGATGATGAAATTGGCGCCATGGCTAAATCCACCAACCATATGGTGATGTCCCTAAGCAATATTGCTGGCAGGGTGAACAGGGTGACAGGGAATTTGGCCAAGCATGCACATGGCTTGAACGAGACCACCGAACAGCTCAGTCACGGCGCTCGAAATCAAACCATCCTGACCGAGAGCGTTGTTTCGGGCATGGCCCAATGGTCCACGATGACCGCAGATGTCGCCAGAAGTGTAGAAGACGGTTCAGAAGTGAGCAGAGAAGTCGCTTCCCACGCCCAGAAGGGTACTGAGGCGATGCGGCAAAGTACCTTGGTCATGGAAGAAATTGATTCCCGTTTTGCTGGCTTGACCAAGGTCGTCGGCAATTTGAGTGACCAAAGCAATGATATCGGCAAGATTCTGAAGGTTATCGAAGAAATCGCATTTCAGACTAACCTTCTGGCGCTTAATGCTTCCGTAGAGGCCGCGAGAGCCGGGCAGCATGGCAAGGGCTTTGCGGTTGTCGCAGAAGAAGTCAGAACCCTTGCGGCTCGATCAAGCAAGGCTGCCGAAGAGATCGGTAAGATCATCAGCATGATCCAGCATGATCCAGCATGAGATCGGCAGGTCCGCCGAGGGAATGAAATCAGGAAATGCGGTCGTTGCAAGGGGGGTCCGAGTCACAGACGAGGCCAAGGCAATTATTGACGAAATCTCGAAGGCTTCAGATCGTGGGCTGGAAAGGGTCAATGAAATCGTTGTGGCGGCTCAGCAGCAGGCAACCAGCCAAGAGGAAGTCTCTGCTGGTATGGTACAGATTACGGATGTCACGAGAGACTTTGAGGATGGAAGCAAGGAAATCCAGATGATGGCTCGGAATCTTGCCAGTCTTTCGGAGGAGATGCGCAGTACAGCTTCCTGGTTCCAATATACAAATTCAGCCTCCAGTGCTGTTCTCACCGGTAAGGCTGAATCTGAAGGTCAGCTCTACCTGGGGGGCAACGATGATGGTGTGAATCCAACGGTCTGACGAGACAGGGTACGCCCAACTCAACTCTCCATTTTTTTCCTTCTCATGAGGGGTCCCTTTAGTCCCGGTGAAGTCATACGCATCAGGCCATCTCTGGAAGGGCCGGTTCATCGAGGACGGCAACTCGTTAATCGACTCGATATGTAGTTCCTGAATATTCAGATCAACAGCTCCCCTCCCTGAGCTACATAAAAAGACAAAAAGGCCGGAGCTTTCGCTCCGGCCTTTTTCATATCGTACCAAACAACTGTCACCTTGAAATTTCAAGAAAAGCCCTGTGGGCCCTTGCGGCTCCGCTGATTTCGAACCTCAAGGATAGGCAGGATGTCCCGTGCCAGAAGAATCAGTATTGGTATTGATGGCTTGCGTATAACCGGTCCCGGTCATGGTGTCATAGGTATTGAAGTTGAATACGCCGGAACAGCTGGGGGCCATGTAAATATCGGCGGTGGTGTTGCCCGTAACCGTGTTGAAGGTGTTCAACGGGGCCGAGGCGTTGGTGCCGTAGATCCCATGTCCGCCGTTGCCTCCGATCAGGTTGTTATTGAGGGTGGGGCTAGAGCCATCGATATAGATTCCGTCCAAGAGGTTCCCGTCGATGGCACTCTCCGTTATGGTCGGATCCGAATTGCCCGTGTTTTTGATGCCGTAATAGAGGTTTCCCGCGATGGTGGAGTCTTTGATCAGGGGCGAGGACTCCCCGGAGTTGACGATGCCGTCCTTCTCATTCAGGGCGATGCTGCTCATGATGATGTCGGGGCTCGAGAGGTTCTCGTTTCTCACCCCGCTGTCGCTGTTCTTGGCGATGCTGCAGTTGACGATCCCCGGAGAGGATTCCCCGTCATTGAAGATCCCGGACTCCTTGTTGGCCTCGACGGCGGTGTTGGTGATCCCCGGACTGGAGGAATGGTTGATGATGCCGTTCATCCCGTTGAGGGTGACGGAACAGCCGTCGAGAGCCGGAGCAGAATAGTTGGTGTTTGTCACACCGTTCTTCGTGTTGAGGCTTATGTCGGTGTCGATGAGGGCGGGACTGGAAAAGTCCGTGTTATTGACCCCGTTTCCGCCGTTTTTCGAGATGGCGCTCTGGAAGACAGCAGGACTTGAAAAATTGTTCTGCATGCCGTCGCCGGTGTTCAGGGCGATCTCGGAGAGGACGAGAGTCGGGGCCGACTCCTGCTGGTTGAGCATCCCTATCGCATTTTCGGTGATGCTGACTTTGTCCATCATCGGGGAGGAGGTGACATTGTGGACCCCGATGCTGCCGCCGGAGAAGGCCAGCCCTGTGATGGCGACACTTTCGACGACATTCAGAAACGCAACCGGAAGAGTGGGGTCGGCGGCCTGAATGGAAGTGATCTCCGCGCCCGAACCGCGTAGATGAACGAAACTTTTCAGGACGATATTTTCCGTGTAGGTCCCGGGAAGGATATCGATAAGTACAGGATTTTCTGCCGTCGGAGTAACGGATGCCAGGGCGTCGGATATGGTGGTGAAGCTGCCGTCCGCACCGGTACCTGCCTTGGATACTACCAGGCGGTTGGCCGTGGAGCCGGAAGGCAGCACTGTTCCGTTAATGGCATTGGCGATGGCCTCGAAGTTGGCATTGACCTGAGACGCCATGGCAGGGGTTCCCGCAGTAAAACTGTGAGGGATGGTGACCGTCGCAGCCAGACAGATCCCACCGGCCAGTGTGAGGCTGAAAAAAACAAACATCGCGATCAGGGTCCTGCTTTTCATGGTGTTCACCGTCCTTCCCTTGAGTGTTCTCAGTTCCAATTGTCTCCGCCCCAATTGTCTTGGTCCCAAATCATGCCGTCACCTGAAACGACACCCGTACCGTCCCCGCTTCCACTTCCACTGCCGCCACAGCTTGCCAGAGCTAGCGCAAACGACAGCAGGATGAGGGCCCCTCGACAGATTTTCCATATTCCGGTCATCGCTACCTCCCCTCGACCCGCTCGACCTTTGCTTGTTAGGTCAAGCCCAATAAGCATGACCCAATTCTTACCAAGGAAACTCAGAACATCAAGGTGCCGGAAGGATTTCTAACCAAAATGATCGACTATTTTTCTGCGAACTAACAATGAGTTAGGTCACCTTCGCTCCACAGGCATAATGAGTTGAGGCCGCACAAGATTAAGGGCCAGCGAAAGGGGGAATAATTCCAGCGCCTTAAAGGCGGCAGGTATAAAAGACGGGGGAAGGGTGATGAAAAGTCAATCGCCAGACAGAGGCTTTAAAACTGGTAGGCTGAAGAACGAGGCAGGGCACAGAGTGAATCGACGGCAGGAGGGAAAGATGAATGGGAAATGGTGAAAATGAGCCCTGCTCTTCGCCGGTGCGGCTTTGGCTTTGATGGCCGATGCGGTCTACACCGGCGAAAAGATCTACTCCCTCTGATAAAAGCTCCCCGCCTTGCCTCCAGTTCTCCCTCCCGCTAAACTCGGAGATAGAGGTACTTATCATGCAGAATTTCAACCTGCTGGTCACTCTTGCCAGCGGCGGTAATATGGTTCCCTGATGAAGGAACTCTCTCTCTACGGGGACTTTCACAGGACCGGCTTCCTGGGGGTAAGCACTGGGGTTCGTGGAGAGCCCCGAGGGCTTCTTCTCCACCGTCGCCGATCTCAGGAGCCACAAGCTCTTCGCCTTTCAGGATCTGGGACGGGCCCTGCCCCTGGATCAGACCTTCTTCTTCCGGCTGGAGCAGTTCGACGGGAAGCTGAAGGAGGCGGTGCGCTCCTACCTGCCCGAGCTGGCGGGGAAACATTTCTATGTGCGCCTGGAGCGCCGCGGATTCAAGGGCAGGATCGTCTCCCCCGAGCTCGAGCGCGCCCTGGATCGCTATGTCCTGGAGGCGCTGGCCCGGGAGGGCACGGAAGCGCAGGTTGATTTTTCGCACCCCGACGCGGTGGTGGCGGTAGAGACCTGCGGGGATCGTTGCGGGGTGGGACTCTTAGAGCGCGACCTGATGGATCGTTACGATTTCGTCCGGGTCGCCTGAGGATATACCTATATGAACAAGACATTTTCTGCGGCCTATCTTCTGCTGCAGGCAACCGGAGAGCTCGCGGAGCGTGCTAGGCTTGCCTTGGAACATCTGAAGGACTGCGCCCTCTGCGCTCGCGGCTGCCATGTTAATCGCCTCATAGCCTCCAGGGGGCGCTGCTGCACCGGAGAGAAGGCCGTCATCTACAGTTTCGGCCCCCATCGTGGTGAGGAGCGACCCATCAGCGGCCGCCACGGCTCGGGGACCATCTTCTTCAGCCATTGCAACCTCAGCTGCGTGTTCTGCCAGAACTGGGATATCAGCCAGAAGGGGGAGGGGAAGGAGGTTTCCCATGAGGAACTGGCCGGAATGATGCTCGCCCTTCAGGAGAGGGGCTGCCACAACATCAACCTGGTCACCCCCAGCCATGTGGTGCCCCAGATCCTGGCGGCTCTTTCGATTGCCGCAGAAAAGGGCCTTCGCCTGCCCCTGGTCTACAACACGGCGAGCTACGACAGCCAGGAGGCCCTGGCCCTGCTCGACGGGGTTGTCGACATCTACATGCCGGATATCAAGTTCGCGGATTCGAAGGTCGCAGGGGCCTATCTGGGGGTTTCGGATTATGCCGAACTCTGCCGGGCCGCCGTCCGGGAGATGCACCGCCAAGTCGGGGACCTCGTTCTGAACGGCGCGGGCATCGCCCGCCGGGGGCTGCTGATCCGTCACCTGGTGCTGCCGGAAAATCTGGCGGGAACGGACCGGATCATCGACTTTCTGGCCCGGGAGATTTCCCCCGCCACCTACCTGAATCTGATGGACCAGTATCGCCCCTGTTACAAGGCCGACAAGTATCCGCCCCTCGACCGCCGTCCTACCCCCCTGGAATTCGATCAGGCCCGATCCCTGGCTCTGAAATTGGGCATGACGAGGGTCATCTCCTGAAGGCTCCATCATTACCCCCCCGGAGCCACCTGTAGCCCTTTCAAGGACCTTTTCATCAAACAAGCCCCCCGGCAAAAGCCGGGGGGCTTGTAAATTCGGGAGGGTTCTTCAGCGCCGCCAGTTATTCCCCATCCACTTCCAGGCCTGTGAATGTCAGAGCGATCGAGATTAAGCCCACAACTCC
>JAAXQG010000315.1 GCA_012974445.1 Desulfuromonadales bacterium | reverse complement strand
CCCCAACCCTCCCCCGCTGGGGGAGGGAGCTAGATGTACACAGCGGAAGATCAGTGCTAATCGGTTCTCCTATGGATGGGGGATCCTGTCAATGCCCGCCCGGAAGAGGGCCGGCACTTGGCGATTATTGGACCGAGAGTGGTCGCCCTTATCGCTCCCCGCGGCGGAAGGGGATGAGCAGCGCCTTGGGGTAGGCCGCCCGGCGGGACATGATGATCAGGGCCAGGATGCTCAGGGCATAGGGCGCCATGAGATAAAACTGATAGGGGATGGCAGTGGTGACCTGCTGCTGCACGCGCATCTGCAACGCATCGAAGGTCGCAAAGAGCAGCGCCCCCAGAAGGGCCTTGGAGGGCTTCCAGGAGGCGAAGACGACCAGCGCCACGCAGATCCAGCCGCGACCGTTGGTCATGCCGATGTAGAAGGCGTCGAAGGCCGAGAGAGTCAGGTAGGTTCCGGCTACGGCCATGAGGCTGCTTCCGAAGACGACCGCTGCGGTGCGAAGCAGGTGGACATTGATCCCCTGGGCCTCGGCGGCCATGGGGTTTTCACCGACCATGCGCACCGCCAGGCCGATGGGGGTGCGGTAGAGCCCGTAGCTGACCAGGACGACCAGCAGCAGGGCCAGCCAGGTCAGGGGGGACTGGACGAAAAAAGTCTCGCCGATCACGGGGATCTCGGAGAGGATGGGCAGCCCCCAGTTCTCGAAGGGAATGATTTTGGGGGGCGTGGTGGCATCGGGGAGCATCATGCGAAAGACGAAATAACTCAGACTCGAAGCCAGCATGGTGATGCCCAGGCCGGTGACATGCTGGGAGAGGCCGAGATAAACGGTGAAGATGCTGTGCAGCAGACCGAAGAGCGCCCCCACGAAGGCGGCAAATAAGACGCCGCCCCAGAGGTTGCCCCCCTGGTAGACCCACATCCATCCCGCCATGGACCCGGCGGTCATGATCCCTTCGATCCCCAGATTCAGAACGCCGGAGCGCTCGCAGACCAGCTCCCCGAGGGTGCCCAGAATAAGGGGGGTTGCCATGCGCAGGGTGGCGATCCAGAAACCCGAGGTGAGAATGAAATCAAGAAAGTCGGTCATGGTCTATTTCCATTTAATGCGGTAGCGGGTCAACAATACGCTCACCAGCACGGCGAGCAGGGAGGTCGCCGTAATCACGTCGGCGATGTAGTTGGATACGGACAGGGCGCGGCTCATGGAGTCTGCGCCGTTGTAGACCACCGCCACAAAGAAGGCCGAGAAGATGACCCCCAGGGGGTTGAGACCGGCCAGCATGGCGACCACGATCCCCGTGTAGCCGAATCCGGGCGAGAGGTCGAGGGTCAGGTAACCCTTGAGACCGATAAGCTCGCAGACACCGGCCATACCGGCCAGGCCGCCGCTGATCAGCGCGGTGCGCACCACGGTGCGCCGGACCGGAATCCCGGCAAAGCCGGCGGCTTTGGGGCTGGCTCCCACGGCGCGGATTTCATAGCCCCAGACGGTGAAACGCATCAGGGCCCAGACCCCGACGGAGGAGGCCAGGGCAATCAGGAAACCGGCATGCAGGCGGGTGCGCTCAAGCAATGCGGGCAAAAGCCCCTCGTCCAGAATCGGTTCGGCCTGGGGCCATCCCATGGCCATGGGGTCCTTCCAGGGGCCGAAGAGCAGGTAGTTGACAAAGAGCAGGATGATGAAATTCAGCAGCAGGGTCGTGACCACCTCATCCACATTGAGGCGGGTCTTGAGCATGGTGGGAAGCAGCAGAATCAGCCCGCCGGCAAGCGCCCCGCCGATAAAGAGCGTCGGGATCAGCAGGTAGGAAGGCCAGTCCAGTTGCCCGGTCCCCAGAAGCGTTGCGGCGCAGGCGCCCATATAGAACTGACCTTCGCCCCCGATGTTCCAGAGTTTGGCGCGAAAGGCCACCGCGGCTGCGAGGCCTGTGAGGATCAGGGGCGTGGTGCGGGCCAGCGTTTCACTGATGGCGAAGCGCGAGCCCAGAGCTCCCTTGAACAGCTGGGCGTAGGCCTCGGTCACTGAGCTTCCCGACCAGATGATGAGCAGGGAACAGATCGCCATGGCGGCGGCTACCGCCAGGACCGGTCCGCCCAGGGTAATGGAGAGTGAAAGGTTGTCGCGGGGTTCAAGACGCATGAAACGAAAGATCCTTGGGTAAAATGATTCGGTCAGACATAGGCTGCGTTTCCCATGGGAGGCAAGGGCAGGGGCCACCGGAGGGCATCAGGCCGCTTCCGATCCGTGCCCGCTCATCAGCAGCCCGAGTTTCTGCAGATCGATATGATCGGCTTCCATGGGGGCACTGAGCTGACCATGGTAGATGACCTGGATGCGGTCACAGAGTTGGAGCAGTTCGTCCAGATCTTCGGAAATCAGCAGAATGCCGGCCCCTCTTTTACGGGCCTCCAGGAGCTGTTCGTGCACGTAGGCCGAGGCGCCCACGTCCAGGCCCCAGGTCGGCTGGTGAGCCAGAATCACCGAAGGCTTTTCGGACAGCACCCGCGCCAGGACAAGCTTCTGCATGTTGCCGCCGGAGAGCTTGCGCACCTGGGCGGAGATGCCGGGGCAGCGAACGTCGAAATCTTTAATCAGTTTGCGGGCGTGGTTGCGAAGGGCCTTGAAACGAAGCAGGCCGAAGCGGGAGAAGCGCCTCTCGCGGTAGCTCTCCGAGGCCAGGTTCTCGGTGATGCTCATGTCCCCGATGAGCCCGGTGCCGTTACGGTCTTCGACGATGCGACCGATGCCCTGTCGAACCATGGCGTAGGGGGTGGGGCTGAATTTCTCGACGTCGCAGAGGATCATCTCCCCACCGTCGGGCCGGATCAGGCCGCTGAGCAGGTCGGCGATCTGGGTCTGACCATTTCCGGAGACGCCTGCGATGCCCAGGATTTCATGCTCCCGCAGGCTCAGGGAAGCATTATCCAGAAGAAGTTTGCGGTGTTCCCCGGAAATGCTGATCTCCCGGAAGTGGAGCAGAGGCTTGCCGGGATCCATGGGGGTGCGTTTTGGCTCGGGGATCTGTCGCCCGACCATCGCTTCGGCCAGCGCCTCGCCGCTGGTGGCTGAGGTGTGCGTCTCCAGAACCACCTTGCCCCCGCGCAGTACGCAAACCCGGTCGCTGATCGCCATGACCTCATTGAGTTTGTGGGAGATGAACACAACGGCCAAGCCGCGATCTATGAGTTTTTTCAGGGTCGCAAAAAGGCTCTCCACCTCCGGCGGCGTCAAGACGGCCGTGGGCTCGTCCATGATCAGGATGCGCGCGTCGCGATAGAGAGTCTTGAGAATCTCCACCCGCTGACGTTCCCCCACCGAAAGATCCTTCACCCGGGCCTTGGGGTTGACGGCCAGCCCGAACTCCTCGGCAAGCTCCCGGAGCCTTGAGGTGGCTTTGCGCATATTCTGCCGCGGCGCAAAGAGGGGTTCGGTGCCCAGGATCACGTTTTCCAGAACGGTCAGGTTCTCGGCGAGGGTGAAATGCTGATGGACCATTCCCACTCCGGCCTCAATGGCGGATTTAGGACTGCCGGGAGGCAGTTCCTTTCCAAAGACGTTCACCGAGCCCTCGTCGGCCACGTAATGGCCAAAGAGGATGTTCATCAGTGTGGTCTTGCCGGCGCCGTTCTCTCCCAGCAGAGCCAGGACTTCACCCTCTGCCAGCTCAAGGTTGATGGCGTCGTTTGCCAGCAGGGGGCCGAAACGTTTACTGATGTTGTCGAGGTGCAGGACGATGTTTCGATCCACGCCGCTCTCCTTGGGGAAAAGTAACGGCCGCCCCGATGGGATCGGGACGGCCGCGGGTTCATCTTTAAAAGGTCAATTAAAAGGTCGACTTCGGTTCTTCGTCGTTGATTTTGACGACAAAGTCTCCGGAAAGAATCCGTTTCTTCGTCTCTTCGACGCGGGCCTTGGTGTCAGCGGGGATCCTGTCCTCAAACTCATAGTAAGGGGAGAGGGACGCGCCGCCCTTGGCCATCATGGTCCATTCCTTGTAATCGGCCGACTTGAATTCGCCCTGTTTCACCAGGTTGATGGCGTGCGCGATGGCCGCTTCCATGTGCCAGAGGGCCGAAGTGACGACCACGTCCTTGCCGTTTTCTTCCTTGTTCATGTCGTTGACGTTGCCGAAGGCGATGATTCCCTTGGAGCGGGCCGCATCGACGACGCCTGCGCGCTCGGCATAGAGCACATCGACCCCTGCCTCCATCTGGGCGTAGGCGAACTCCTTGGCTTTGGGCGGATCGTACCAGGACCCGATGAAGGAGACCTTGAATTCGGCCTTCGGGTTCACAGCCTTTGCGCCCTCCATGAAGGCGTGGAAGAGACGGTTGACCTCCCCGATGGGATAGCCGCCGATCATGCCGATCTTGTTGGTCTTGGTCATGCTTCCTGCGATCATCCCCATCAGGTAGCAGGGCTCATGAATGTAGTTGTCAAAAACCGAGAAGTTGTCTCCCGCCGGTCCGAAGGAATCTCCCATCAGGAAGGCCACTTCGGGATAGTCCTTGGCAACCTTGCGCGCCTCACGCGAAATGCCAAAGGCCTCTCCGACCACCAGCTTCACACCGCTCTCGGCGTACTCGCGAAGAACCCTGACATAGTCAGTGTTGGCGACTTTCTCCGAGTAGACATACTCGATGAGCCCGTCCTTCTGGGCCTTCACCAGCCCCTTATGAAGAACCGCGTCCCACTTCTGCTGGATCGGCTGGGTATAGATGCCGGCTACCTTGATTTTCTCCGCCAGGGCAGACCCTGGGAAAAGGGCGGCGACAAGCAGTGCCACCAGGACCACGGACTTCGCAAAACCGAACAACTTCATGATTCTTTCCTCCTGTAGCTAATAGAATAAAAATTCTCGATAAAAGGGTCGCAGATAGAACAAAGCAAGAAATCGACCGAGTCTGATTCCAAGTGACAGTTTCGGGCTAAGAGCCGTCGCATCGGCTTGTTCCTAATCATCCTGTCAAAGACAGCGCAGTTGACAATAGTTGCCGTGTTTTGTCAATTGCTTCTGTGCGTCGTAAATGAGCACAATTATTAGTTTTCGGGCGGATACAGGGGGATGATGGATTTATCGAAGAGGTCCAGTCCAAGGCCAACGAACGGGATCACCGCCTGCCTGGTACGGGAGTCATCACAGCTGTCTTTGACCGAATTGGGACGCTATCTTGGCCGGGCTGTGGCTGCGTTGAGTCAGGCCGCGCGGCGCTTGACATCGCAGGCGGCGGACAATTCCGAATTGGCGGCGCGATTTTAATTCAGGATGCGTTGCAAGGGATTGTTTGAGAAGTTTAAGTGTTGAACCTGTCCCGATAACCCAATCCTAGATTGGAGTGTTATACTTTGCTTGAATGGTTAGCGAATGCTAAGCTGGCTGCAAAAAGGGGAGGTAGCCGATAAAACAATCCAATAGCACTGCTGAAATTGAAGCTTATTTTGGAGATTGACTTCAAAGTAAAACTTGGGAGGCAATATCATGAACACAAAGTTTATCTTTATCTTATTCCTTACTTCTATTTTTCTCAGCTTTGCTTCCACTGCTTTCTCTGCAGAAGTAAAACGCGGAGATATAATTAAGATTTTAACGGTGGATACATTAGCGAGATTATGCCCTTACCCAAATTGTGGACAAAATCAACACATATCACGCATACCTCAAGGCACTGCCCTTAAGATTGAAGGCATCATGGCTGTAAAATCAGGTCTTATGTCTGTGAAATGGTTTGAGGTTAAATATGATGGAGAAATAGGGTGGGTTAGTATTTACGATACTGACAAGCAATAAATAATGAATTGAACGTAAAAACATGTACGTAAAGGACCTACTTCAAAGCTTGAATCAACACCCGAGGCCCGCGCGAGATGTCGTTGATTTATTGCTTTAGCGTTATGTGGGTATAGAAAGCCCCTGAGATCGCGGATCGTTCCGCGCTTGTCAGGGGCTTTTTGCTTCCATGTGCAACCGGTGAGGGCCATATATAGGAAGAGCTTCATG
>JAAXQG010000133.1 GCA_012974445.1 Desulfuromonadales bacterium | reverse complement strand
GGGGGGGGTGGTCGCCGAGGGGGAGACGGCGATGATGCCGGCGTCCTTGTAGATGCCCATGGCAGCCTTGGTGGCGCCGGAGCAGATATGGCCGATGACGACCTGGGCACCGTCGGAGATGAGCTTGGTGGCCGCGTTGGTGGCGATCTCGGGCTTGCACTGGTCATCCACGGCCAGAAGCTCGATCTGCTTGCCCAGCACGCCGCCGTTGGCGTTGGCCTTGGCCACGACCATTTCGACGGCTTCCTTGGTGGGAATACCGTAGGGGGCCAGATCTCCGGTGTGAGGCCCGGCAATGCCGATTTTGATGGTATCAGCGGCCAGAGCGGTGCCGGACAGAGCCAGCGACAGGGCGGAGACCGCCGTCAGGGTGCGCATCCAATTTTTCATGTTTTCTCTTCCTCCCATTTGGTTTCATCAAATTCGAACAAAAAGACTTACAAGATCACAATTTATATCGACTGGGTACAATTGGGGTCAAGGGAAAAATAGTTGAAAAACCATTTTAAAACGAGTCTCAGCCCCGGTTTGAGCCCCCATTGCTTCCACTGGCTGAAGGGGAACATTCATGTGAAAAATACCCACAACTGAGTCATTGTTGCCTCCTGAAATGAAGATGAAAACATTTGACAGGATCAAACAGGAGCTCCTCTTCCCCCGAAGGGCGAAAGGAGGGGCTGCGCTACCGCTGAGCGGCGATGGCCGCCTGCCCCAGGGCTATCCCGCCATCGTTGGGGGGCACAAGGCTGTGGGTGTAGAGCTCGAAGCCGGCCTCGCGCACCAGGGCGGCGCTGCGCTCTAACAGGGCCACATTCTGAAAACAACCTCCGGAGAAGACAACCCGCGACAGGGCGGTGGTGCTTCTCAGGCGCAGGCAGAGCTCGCAGATCATCCGGGCAACGCCCTCGTGAAACCTTGCGCTCATCAGGGCGACAGATTCCCCCCGCTGCAGATCAGCCACCAGGGCCCGCACCATGGGATCGGGATCGATGACCCACCGCTCCTCCAGCGGCTCGAAGGCGAAGGGATAGGGCGAAACCGTTGCCAGATCCTGCTCCAGAGCCATCTCCAACTCCAGAGCGGCCTGCCCCTCGTAAGAGATGCGGTGCCGCAGCCCGACGAGGGAGGAGACGGCGTCGAAGAGCCGTCCCATGCTGGAGCTCAAGGGGGAGTTGATGCCTTTGCGGATCATCATTCTGAGCAGCGTCAGTTCCGAAGCTGCTATCTGGCGTGTCGCCTCCAGCTCAGGCAGATCCTGCCCGAAGACGGATATCAAAAGCGAGATGGCCATGCGAAAGGGCTCGCGCACTGCGGCGTCGCCCCCCGGCAGGGCAAGAGGCTTGAGGTTCGCCATGCGCCGGTACCCTCCGTAGCCCCCCACAAGGCACTCTCCCCCCCAGAGGGTGCCGTCGTCTCCGAGCCCCGTGCCATCCAGGATAATGCCGATCACCTCCCCTTCCAGAGCGTTTTCTGCCATGCAGCTGGCCAGATGGGCGTGGTGATGCTGCACGGCCACCGCCTGTACTGCGTGCAGGGCCGCGGCGTAACGGCTGGAAACGAAATCGGGGTGCAGGTCGTGGGCCACCGCCTCGGGACTGTGCCGGAAAAGCCCTTCCAGATGAGAGACCATCTCGCCGAAGCTGCGCTGCATCTCTGCGGCCTTCAGATCCCCCACATGGGGGCCAAGAAAGGCCTGATTTCCCTGGATGAGGCAGAGACTGTTTTTAAGCTCGCCCCCCAGCGCCAGCACGGATCGCCCTTTAAAGGGAAGAGCGATGGCCCTGGGGGCATACCCCCGGGCGCGGCGCAGCAGCAGGGGGCGCCCCGCCGCGACCCGAGCGATGGAATCATCCACCCGGGCATAAATGGGTCGGTTGTGGGTCAACAGGGCGTCAGCCAGAGTCTCGAGCCGGGGCAGCGCTTCCTCATCCCTGTAGAGGATGGGCTCGTCGCCGAGGTTGGCGCTGGTCATCACCAGAGCATCGAAACTCTCCAGCAGCAGATGATGAAGGGGGGCGTAGGGGAGCATGAGCCCCAGATATCGGTTACGCGGGGCGACCAGAGGAGAAAGAGCCGCGCCCTCTTTCTTCTCAAGGAGCACAATGGGCCCTTCGGGAGACTGCAGCAGCCGCTCTTCACGCTCACTGACTCGGGCCAGCCCCCGGGCCCTCTCCAAATCGGGCACCATAAGGGCGAAAGCCTTCTGGTCGCGCCCCTTGCGCTGTCGAAGCCGCCCCAGCGCCTCGTCATTTGTGGCATCGACGGCCAGGTGAAAGCCGCCGACCCCCTTGATGGCCACAACCTGCCCCTGCCTGAGTCGACGCACCGCCTCCCGGAGGGGATGGTCCTCTACGGTCAGCCCGCCCGCAATAAGGCTCAGCTTCGGCCCGCAGTCGGGGCAGGCGTTGGGCTGGGCGTGAAAACGCCGGGACGCCGGATCCTCGTACTCCTGCCGGCAAGGGGCACAGAGGGGAAATTCGGCCATGGTGGTCGCAGCGCGATCATAGGGGGTGGCCTTGATGATGCTGTAGCGCGGGCCGCAATCGGTACAGTTGATAAAGGGATATCGGTAGCGGCGGTCGGCGGGATCGAAGAGTTCGGCGATGCAGGCCGGGCAGACCCAGACATCGGGAGAAACGGCAGCGCCTGGGGCGCCCGATGAATCACTGGCACTCTTGAGAATCTGGAACCCCAGTCCCGCCTCCTCAAGAGGGACCTGCTGCAGCTCGAAGCGGTTGATGGTCGCCAGGGCCGGATACCGGGTACGCAACTGACCGACAAAGACATCCAGCCCCCGCTCCTGCCCCTGCACCTCGATGCAGACGCCCCCGGCATCGTTGAGCACCCAGCCCTCAAGTCTCTGAGCGAGGGCCTCGCGGTAAACAAAGGGGCGAAATCCCACCCCCTGAACGATGCCACCGATTTCGATACGAAGACGTCGCTCCATACCCGAGCCTCCCTTGAATGTTATGCCGATTGATACCAATGTACCGCCTTATGAAACAGACCGCCTCCCCCGTTGGAGGGCGGAACAGATGATAACGGAGGATTGGTACGGTCCAGGTAACGCTTCTTTGTTGCTATCAATCTTTTAGCCGCTATCAGAATCTATGAAGATCTATAAGAGCTAAGATTTTTTTTGGTTTAACCATTGACGTTGATAGATTGTCATCGCGGCGAGTATAGGTTTAATTTGTTGTTTTTTCATGCTGAAATCAAAAGGACTAAGGTAAACAGGAGCCTGTGATTTTCATTTTAAGCCTTATCCGCGTTCATCAGCGTCCATCTGCGGCTGAAGGCTTTTGGACCTTTTTTAGCCGCTGATACACGCCGATTTTCGCTGATAGAGTCAAAGTTTATAGGATGGGCACGTCTTTCGCGGGAGAGACGACCCGTAAGGATGCATTCTGGAGCAGCTGAAGATTCATGCTAATCAGGAACCCGGTTGCCGCCTAGCATCAATGTTTCGCCGTATTGATACAGGCGGCTATTTACGTTGACTGCCAAGCCGCGATCTGCCGGATGCCGTCGGCGACAAACTGGATGGCCAGCGCCGCCAGCAGCACGCCGAGCAGGCGACGCAGGATGTCATCCCCGGTCTTGCCCACCAGGGCCTTGATGCTGCGCGAAGCCAGCAGCAGCACGAAGGTCAGGGCATAGATGAGCACCACGGCGGCAAGCAGCGGCCAGCGGTGGGCCTGCCCCTCAGGGCCGGAGAAGAGCAGGATGGTCAGGGTGAGGCAGCCGGGTCCGGCGATCAGGGGGATGGACATGGGGTAGACGGAGATATCCAGATCATAGACCGCTGCCTTGACGCTGCCCGAGGCGGGCTGAGTGATCATGTGAAAGGCGGTGTAGAAGAGCAGAAGCCCCCCCGCCACCCGCAGCGCCTCGATGCTGATGCCCAGCCGGGTGAGCAGCGCCTCGCCAAAAAAACCGAACAGCAGCACGATGGCCATGGAGATCAGCACCGCGCGCAGCGCCATGCGCAGCTCGTAGGCACCTCCGCGTCCCTCGGAGAGGCCGTGAAAAATCAGCGCAGCCCCGATGGGGTCGATGATGACGAAATAGGAGGTCAGCGCGTGCAGAAATACGTCCATATATAAACCTGATTAACACCATTCTTCCGCCAGTCTTGATGAGAACCATCAAGTCGGGGGATATACGAGGAATGCAAAAGCTTTGGTACAGGGATAAACGGGAGGAACGAGATATAAAATCAAAAGCAGCGAGCCTGATGTTTACCTGGTCTTATCCCCTTCATTCCCTTCATCCCTGTTCAATGGGTTTTTGTTTGTAACATCTCGTCGGAATTGAACAACCAGCATCCTATACCCGCACCGCTGCGGCGACAAGGGGCTCCTGGACAAAAAATTGCCCCGCTTCAGAGGAGGCTGAAAGCGGGGCTAGAGGCCTCTGCCATGAGGCAGAGGCCTTGGGGACGAAAAAGTTATTTAACCCAGGCGGGGATTTCTCCGATGACGATGTCAAAACCCGGGATCAGCACCACATAGGTCAGCAGGGTGACCAGAACGATGCCGAGGATGTTCAGACCGAAGCCGCTCTTGGCCATCTGCGGGATGGTCACATAACCCGAGCCGAAGACGATGGCGTTGGGGGGCGTGGCCACCGGCAGCATGAAGGCGCAGGATGCGGCGATAGCCGCAGGGACGATGAGCAGCAGGGGATTCTGCCCCAGGCCGATGGCGACGGCCGAGAGTATGGGCATGACCATGGCAGAGGTTGCGGTATTGGAGGTCAGCTCGGTTAGGAAGATGATCAGGGTGGCGACCGCGATGATCAGAACCAGAGTCGGAGCGTTCTGCAGCAGGCTCACTTGGCTGCCGATCCATTCGGCCAGCTTAGTGGCTTTGAACCCTGCCGCCATGGAGAGACCGCCGCCGAAGAGAATCAGAACCCCCCAGGGAAGTTTGGTGGCCCAGTGCCAGTTCATCACGAACTGGTTCTTCTTCAGGTTAATGGGAATCAGGAAAAGCACCAGAGCACCGGTCATGGCGATGGCCGCATCGGTGACCATCTTGGGCTCGGGGAACATGAAACCGAGCTGCTTGCGGAAGATCCAGCTCAGGGCAGTCAGAGCGAAAACCAGGGCGGTCCAGCGCTCTCCCTTGCTCATGGA
>JAAXQG010000292.1 GCA_012974445.1 Desulfuromonadales bacterium | reverse complement strand
GGCGCGAGCTGGTGGTGTCGTCGAAATTGTCTTTGCCGCCGCCGAAAGCATCGAGGCTGCGCTCGAGTACGTCCACTTCGGCGCCGATTCCGGCCTGAAGCTTCTCGTGGAAGAGGTAGGCAGCCCTGGCCTTGAGGCCTCGCAGATCCTGGTTGTCGCCGCTGTCACGCATCAGCCCTGAGAAATAACCGGAGAAGCGCTCGGTGCGGACTTTTTCGATCCCTGCCTCATAGACGTTGTCGTCCTCGAAATCGGGGTACATCTCCAGGCTGTAGCGCCCGAAAGCTCGCAGCCCCGGAGCCAGCCGGTATGTAGCCTCCAACATGATCTCCTCGTACTCGGAGACGGCGAAGACGCTGTAGATGCTTGTGGCTTCAAAGACGGGCAGGGAGTAGAGGTACTCGGCCCGTACTGACCAGTCGAGAGTTGGGTGGTAGTTCACGCCGCCGAGAAAGTAGGAGACGCCATCGGTGAGCCAGTCGTACTGGAGATCAAGGTAGAGATCGAGGATGTAGTCGTGGGTGTAGCCCCCATCCAGACCGATGAGCTCCCGGGAGAGCTTGCCGCCATCCCACTGCTGCAGGTAAGAGAGGGAGAGATCCGCACCCTCCATGGGCCGGATGGTCGCTTCAACTCCGGCGATGACGTCCTTGGCGTTGTACCCCTCGTAATACTGCACGTCCCCGCCGCCGAAGAGGCTCAGCTCCACGGGCAGTCCGTCGTAGTTCAGATAGAGTCCGTCCATGACCGAGGCGCCTGCGGCCACGGAGATAAACTGGCGACCGAAACGTACATCCAGATCCTTGACCAGATCCTTCTTCTCCAGATAACCGTAGTAGAGGCGGCTCTCGGCATTCATCTCATCGTTCAGGTCATCGCCGAAGCGTCCGTAGCCCCGAAAGCTCAGCCCCTCGGTGCCCAGGTCCCGCACGTTGAGCTGCAGGTACTGGTAGAAGGGGAGGGCGCTATCGCCCTGGGGATCGTCGAGCCATTCCAGCACGGTGCTGGAGCGCCCCGAGACCTTTGCCGCAAGAGCGCTGGTGGCCGATAGCCCCACCAGGGTCCCCGCGGCGGCCAGACAGAGTATCTGCTGCCATTTTTTCATGTCGCCTCCTTGTCAGAAATTATGGAAAAAGTCCATATATTTAATTAATATTTAAAGGTTCGATTGTAGATGATTAGCAACAACTAGACAAGCAATTACCGAGCCTGTGGACCTGCAGGTCCTTGAAATTGCTAGGCAAATACAGGTATGCATATAGGTGGATGTTTCTACTGTCTGAGAAGGGGCTGAATTTTAAAGGTTAATATTCAACCCGTCGTAGGCGAAGAAGCAGTTGGGGGGAAGTCGGGATTCATCTCTTGCGTGAAAGACGTCATGGCTCAGGTGCGTCAGCCAGCGTTTTTTGACGTTGAGGCCGTCAGTTGACCTGATGGCCTGGGCGATGCTGAAATGGCTGCTATGGGGGCGGTGGCGAAGTCCGTCTATGACTAGGGTTTCGACGCCCTGAAGCAGGGCAAGGGAGCTTTCGGGGATTTCGTTGCAGTCGGTGAGGTAGGCGAAGGGGCCGATACGATAGCCCGTGGCCGTCCCAAGGCCGTGGGTGAGGGGGATAGGGACGATGTCGAGGCCAAAGAGCCGAAACGGACCCTCGATGAGCCTCGGGATTAGCTGGGGGCGATAACCTTCGTCCTGTTCCTGATCGAAAATGTACGAAAAGCTTCTGTGCAGAGCATGAAGATCTTCTCCGGTGGCGTAGATGGGGATGCTGCTGCCGGAGATCATGTTGAAGACCCGCAAATCGTCGATGCCGTTTACATGGTCCGCGTGAGTATGGGTGAAGAGAACGGCATCAATCTGTCTGAGCTGGTGGCGAAGGGCCTGCTGGCGAAGGTCGGTTGCGGCGTCGATGAGGATATTTTTGCCCTGGTAGCTGACCAGGGCGCTGCTGCGGGTACGGTTGTCCCTGGGGTCCTGCGAGCTGCACACCGCGCATCGGCAACCGATGATGGGGACTCCGGTGCTGGTACCCGAGCCGAGAATGGTGATATTGAGGGAGGAGTTGCTCTGCATGGGGCCGCCGCTGTCCATTGGAGAAGGAGTCTTTAAAAGAATAAATACACTCCCGAAGCGGCTCCCGCAAGTTCTTTACTCTTGAGGCTGGGGCCGGGGTCGGTCTATTGTTGAGAGGTTGTGTTAAATAACCGGGAGGATGGGCTTTGGCGGCTACGGAAAAGAAAAAGCAAATCAATAAACTGTGCAGCAAGTGTCTACGCAGCTGCCGCCAACCCGCCGAGGCTCTGGTGGTGGACTGTCCCCGATACCTGCACCGCCCCTTCAAGATCGAGGAACACCGCTTCGAGCAGCAGGATCTGTTCGGTGGGAAGAAGGGTAAATAACCCGCCGGGGTTCCGCCGTAGGGGCGCCGCTTGCTGCGCCCTGGCTAGCATAGGGCGGCATTCTCGCCAAGACGGGGATCCGGTGGTATTTCGTAACAGGGCGCGGCAAGCAGCGCCCCTACGAAATGGTATTTAACCGGGGTGGCGCGCCCTGTGCTGCTTCGTCCTTCTCAAACCCTCTCCAGAAAATCCGCGACCTTCGGGGTGAACTTCTCCGGTTCCACCAGGAACGAATCATGTCCGTAATCCGATTCAATCAGATGATATTCCACATTTTTGCCTAGAGCCCTGAGCTGCCCGACCACCTCTTCCGTCTGGCTTGGCGGGTAGAGCCAGTCGGAGCTGAAGGCGAACCAGAGGGAGGGGCATCGCAGCTTGGCGAGGGCATCTTCCATGGTGTCAAAGTCCCAGGCCACGTCGTAGAGATCCAGTGCCTTGGACAGGTAGAGGAAGCTGTTGGTGTCGAATCGATGCACGAAATTGCGGCCGTTATATTCGAGATACCTTTCCACCTCGAATTGCCCGAAGACATCGAAAAGCCCATCCCGGGCGCTGAAGCGGCGGCCGAACTTCAGATGCATGGAGGCGTCGCTTAAAAAGGAGATGTGACCCAGGGAGCGGGCCAGTGCCAGGCCGTCGGCGGGGGGGTGCTCCGGCTTGTAGTTTCCTTTTTTCCAGAGGGGATCATTGAAAATTGCCTGGCGGGCTGCCGAATTCAGCGAGATGGACATGGGGGAGGTTCGTCCCGTTCCAGAGATGGGCACGATGGCCCGGACCCGCTCGGGGTAGTGGATGCCCCACTCCAGCGCCTGCATGGCGCCCATACTGCCGCCGATGACGCAGTGCAGCGTATCGATGCCCAGGTGGTCGATGAGGAGTTTTTGAGCCCGCACCATGTCACGGACCATGATGACGGGGAATTTCAGCCGGTAAGGGCGGTCGGTGCGGGGGTCGATGCTGGCGGGTCCGGTGGAACCCTTGCAGGAGCCGATGACATTGGAGCAGACGACGAAATAGCGGTCGGTGTCCAGCAGCTTGCCGGGCCCGATGAGGTTATCCCACCAGCCCGGCTTGCGATCCTCGCTACTGTGGGCTCCCGCCGCGTGGGCGTCGCCCGTCCAGGCGTGGGTGACCAGAATGGCGTTGGAGCGCTGCGCATTGAGCTCTCCGTAGGTCTCGTAGGCCAGCGTGATGGGGCCAAGCAGACGGCCGCTCTCCAGCTGGAGTTCGGTGTCAAAGCGGATTTTCTGGGGGGTGACGATACCAACCGATTGACTCAATTTAAGGCGATCCTCCCGTAAAAATAAAAACGGCCTGTTCTCAAAATACAATGAGAACAGGCCGCGAGAAGAGACAGTAGTTACATGGTCTTCGCGGGCTACATCCTCATCTTTCCCCAAAGCTGTCGGAGAAGGAATTAGCACCTGGCATCCGCCAATGGTTATTACGCCACGGGCCGATCGGTTGCTGTGGTTTCGCAGGGCCTTACCCTCCACCACTCTTGATAAAGACGATGCCTAACAGTGATAGAAGCTAAACAAAGCCCCTGTTTCTGTCAATGGATTTCTACAGCTCAGCCCAGCGCCTGTTCCAGGTCGTCCCAGAGATCCTCCACATCCTCCAGTCCCACGGAGATGCGCATCAGCGTCTCCTTCAGCCCCATCTCGTTCTTGATGGCCGGGGCGATGGCTGCGTGAGACATGCTCCAGCAGTGGGTCAGGATGGTCTCCACCCCTCCCAGGCTGGGGGCGATAATGGGAAGCTTCATGCGCTCCAGGAAGGGGGCGATCTGCTCCTTCGCTTTGAGCTCGAAGGAGAGCACAGCCCCGGGGCCTTTTGCCTGGGCGAAGTGCTGATCCCTGTAGGCAAAATCGGCAAGACCCGGGTAGATGACCCGCTCGATAGCCGGGTGCTGCTGGAGTCGCAGGGCCAGTGTTCCGGCGCTGCTCTGGGAGGCCTCCAGGCGCACCTTGAGGGTCTTGATCCCCCGGGAGAGCAGGAAACAGTCGAAGGGAGAGAGCCCGCAGCCGAAGGCGTTGAGGTAGCGGTAGAGTTTCTTACCCAGCTCGTGGCATGAGGTGGTGACCAGCCCCGCCATGAGATCGCTGTGACCGCCCAGAAATTTGGTGGCGCTGTGGATGACGATGTCGATCCCCAGATCGAGGGGACGCTGGAGCAGCGGGGTCATGAAGGTGTTGTCCAGAAAGCTGATCAGTCCCTTGTCTTTGGCCAGAGCGGCGATGGCGCCTATGTCGGCCACTTTGAACAGGGGGTTGGACGGCGTCTCCAGGTAGATGCCCCGGGTACTCTCGGTGATGGCTGCCGCAACCGCTGCGAGGTCGCTCTGATCCACGAAGCTCACGCTCACCCCCTGTTCGGGGAGAATCTGGGAGAGGTAGCGGTGGGTGCCGCCGTAGAGGTCATCGGGGGCAACCAGATGGTCGCCGCTTTTAAGCAGGCTCATGGCGCCTGCGATGGCCGCCATGCCCGAGCTGTAGGCCAGGCCCCGAACTCCGCCTTCGAGCAGGGCGATGGCGTCTTCGACCTGCTGGCGGCTGGGGTTTCCACTGCGGCTGTAGTCGAACTCTCCCGGTTTGCCCCCTTCATGGTGATAGGTGGAGGCATTGTAGATGGGCACGACGCAGGCGCCCGTGGTCGGGTCGCGGTCGATGCCCTGGTGGACCAGGGTGGTCCCGATGCGATAGCTGTCGTTTGCCATAATAAAATTCTTTCTGAGCTTGTGAGGCGTGAGGAG
>JAAXQG010000117.1 GCA_012974445.1 Desulfuromonadales bacterium | reverse complement strand
CCTCACCCCAGCCCTCTCCCCCAGGAGAGGGAGTAAACCATCCACTCGCCCGAATGGGCGAGCAAGACTCCCCCCTATTTGCTCTCGCCGTGGGTCGGCATCCCTGCCTTGCCCCCATCAAGGATGGGGGCAAGGCAGGGATGCCGAGCTTTTTCGTGGGGCAGGAGCCCCATACGAAAAACCCCGCTGACGGATGTCGTCACACGGGGCTTTCGAGAGCAATTTCTGGGGGGCGGCGTTTTTGCTTATTTTTGTCGCTGCAGACAAAAGTAAGTCGCCCGAGCAGGGCGAAACCAAAGGCACAAGTCAGCAGACTGCTGTGCGCCTTTGGCAAAACAATCTAAAAACACCCTTATCCCTTCAACACAGCCACAATTTCCTCCCCCAACACCCCGCGCTGCCAGCGTCGCATACCGGGAATCTCCGTCAGCGCGTCTTCTTTTTTCGGATGCCGTCGGGCCAGCTCCTGAAGAGTGGCGTTATTGATAAGCACCCCGGCGTCAAGCTCCAGGGCCTCGGCTTTTTCTTTGCGCCACTGGCGCAGCAGGGCAAAGCGCTCTTCCACCGCGGGGTCTTTCACCACACGGGGGGAGCGAGGGTAACGGGGGAGATCCTTGTCGGGCACGGCCTGCCCCGCTTCGATGGCGGTACGCAGGGCCCGGGCATAGCGATCCACCTGCCGGGGGGAGACCCCTTCGACGGCCACCATCCCCTGAGGGGTAACAGGGGCCGACTTGGCCAGCTCCATCAGCGACTTGTTGCCCATCACCTTGAAAAGGGGGCAGTCGCGGCGGCGCGCTTCGTTGTCCCGGAATATCAGCAGCTCTTCCAGAATCGCCAGTTCCCTGGGGCTGAGCGTTCCCGCCCCCTTGAAGCGCAGGAAGAAGGGCCCCTGGGACTCATTTTGGCGCACCCCCTCCAGAATCTCGAACTCCTCCTTCGCCCAGAAGAGGCGATTTTTCTTCTCCAGCTTCTCTTCCACTAGATCACAGAGCCGGTGCAGGTGCCGGGTGTCCTCGGCGGCATAGAGAATCATCCCCTCGGAGAGGGGCCGCTTTGACCAGTCGGCTTTCTGGAACTTCTTGTCGAGGGTCAGGCCGTAATATTTATTGAGCATATCCGCAAGTCCGATCTTCTCTTCGCCCAAAAGCTGGGAGGAGATCATGGTGTCGAAGAGCCCCCGGATCTCGATGCCGAAGTCGCGAAAAAGGCTGCGGATGTCGTAGTCTCCCGCATGGAAAATCTTGCGAATCTCGGGATTTACCAGGGCAGGCTTCAATGCGTCGAGGTCGGGACAGGCCAGGGTGTCAATGAGTACCGTGCCCTTCGAGCTGGTGAGCTGGATGAGGCAGACCTTGTCCCGGTAGGCGTGAAGGGAATCGGCCTCCAGGTCGACGGCGATACAGGTCTCCCCGGCCAGATCGGCGGCCAGGGCATCGAGCTGGGAGGGCTCAGTAAGAATAGGGGGAAGGGACATGATGAATGAAATCTCCAATCGGGGAAAAGGTGAAGAGAATATTGCAGAATCAGCCCTGCGAATCAAGCATAGGCAGAGCTTTTTTGTGGGCGCCGTGCAGAGCGGTAGAACTCAGCTCAGCAATATCGGTCCACTGCCCCCCTCCCCCCTCGGCGACCTTAAAGGAAGGCTGGGTGAGACAGAGTTCGTAGAGGCTCAGATCGAGGCGAAAGTGGCTATAGATGTGACGCACGCCCCCCAGCAGCCTTGGGGCCTCATCCTCGGGAAAGCAAAAACCCAGTTCCCGGACCAGTTGCTCCAAGGAATCCAGCGCACCAACGCCTTCGCCCAGTTCCCTCGTGGGGAACTCCCAGAGCCCGCCGAGCAGCCCTTCGTAGGGGCGGCGCTGCAGCCAGACCCGGTTACCGCATCGCAACACCAGCGCCACCTGGCGAACTTCCGGCGTCTTTTTCCGAGGGCGTTTCTCCGGCAGGCTCTGCTCGATGTTCAGAGCCCGGGCGCGGCAGTCATCTTCCCAGGGGCAGCGCTCGCAAGCAGGTCTGGTGGGGGTACAGACGGTGGCGCCCAGATCCATGATGGCCTGGGCGTAGTCGTGGGGGCGAGTCTCCGGGGTCAGCGCCTCGGCCCATTGCCAGAGCAGCTTTTCGGCCTTGCTGGCACGGGGGTCTCCCCGCAGGGCGACGAGACGCACCAGCACCCGGCGCACGTTGCCGTCGAGAACGGGCCCCTTGCGGTCAAAAGCGATGGAGCGGATAGCCCCGGCGGTGGAGCGCCCCACGCCGGGCAGTGCCATCAGAGCCTCCAGCTCCGAAGGAAACACTCCGCCGAAACTCTCGAAGACCTCTATCGCCGCCCGGTGCAGATTGCGGGCGCGACTGTAGTAGCCAAGCCCCGCCCAGAGATCGATAACCGCCTCAATGGGCGCGTGGGCGAGATCGCAAACGGTGGGAAACGACTCCAGAAACCGCTCGTAATAGGGGATAACGGTGGCCACCTGAGTCTGCTGAAGCATCACCTCCGAGAGCCAGATGCGGTAGGGCGCGCGAGTAGAGCGCCAGGGCAGATCGCGCCCCGCCATGGCGTACCAGAGAAGAAGACGGGCGCAGAGATCCCCAGCCGGAGCAGGGAGTTCGAGAGTGGAGTCAGCCCCGGGGGAGATCAGCCAATCTCCTTCAGGGCCGCCAGTGTCCTGTCCATCTCCTCGTCGGTGCCGATGCTGATGCGCAGGCCGTGGCTGAGAACTGGATCGGTGAAGTAGCGCACCAGAATACGCCGATCGAAGAGCCCCTGATAGATGCGCTCGCCGTTACGATCCGGCGCTGTGGCAAACACATAATTGCCCTGAGACGGGATGACCTCATAGCCCAGAGCGCGCAGCCCGGTGCTGAAACGCTCGCGGGTGTTACAGATGCGCTCCACGCAGCGGGCCAGATACGCCTGGTCCTTCAGCGCTGCCGTGGCCGCCGCCTGGGCGAGGCGGTCGAGGTTATAATGGTCGCGGATCTTATCCAGCGCACCAATGACCTCGGGACGAGCGATGGCCAGCCCGAGGCGCATCCCCGCCAGGGAGTAGCTCTTGGAGAAGGTACGGGTCACCACCACATTGGGCAGCTCCCGCACCAGCGCCAGGGCGTTGGCCTGGGCAAAGTCGCCGTAGGCTTCATCCACCACCAGAAGCCCATCGACTCTGCTGGCAAGTTCACGGATAAAGTCGTTATCGAAACAGAAACCCAGGGGGGCATTGGGGTTGGTCAGAAAGAAGAGTTTTCCCTCGTAACGTTCGGGCAGCTCCTGGATACGAAACTGCTCGTCCAGGCCGAAGGTGCGCACCCGGGCCCCCTGAATCTCCGCCAGAGTGGAATAGTAGGAATAGGAGGGATGGACGAAGGCGATCTCCTCCCCCTCCCCGGCGCAGGCCCGGATCAGGTTGTTGATCAGCTCATCGGAGCCGTTGGCCATGATGATCCAGTCCGAGTCAAAACCGTAGAGCTCTCCGGCGACATCCCGGGCAGCCTGGGTGCGGGCCTCGGGATATTTGCGCAGACTCTGCCCCGACTCGCCCAGCTCGGCCAGAATAGCCTCGCGCACCCCGGGGGCCGGAGGGTAAGGATTCTCATTGGTGTTGAGCTTAACCCAGGGCCGCTCGTCGGAGGGCTGGAAACCGGGGACGTAGGCGGACATTTCGGCGATATTCTTACGCAATGGCAACATGGCAACGTTCCTTCTATCTCATAAACCCTTCTCCCTCAGGGAGAAGGTGCCCGAAGGGCGGATGAGGGGGGAGCCTCATCAGTATTCCTCCAGAATCTCATACGCGGTGGTGCGGCGGGCGGCTGTAAATCCCGCCCCTAAGGCCAACTCGATGATCTGGCTCTGACTCAAGCGGAAGGAGCAGCCTGCGGCGGCTACCACGTTCTCTTCCAGCATGGTGCCCCCCAGATCGTTGGCCCCGAAAAAGAGAGAAATCTGGGCCATTTTGTCCCCCTGGGTGACCCAGCTGGCCTGAATGTTGTCGATATTATCCAGCAGGATCCGGGAGAGAGCCAGCACCCGCAGATATTCGACACCGCTGGCCGTCTGGCCGCCCAGATCGGTATTTCCGGGCTGAAAACTCCAGGGGATAAAAGCGCGGTAGGCGCCGCTTCGCTCCTGGCTCTGCCGTACGCGAAAGAGGTGCTCCACGATTTCCTCGGGGGTCTCTTCGGAGCCGAACATCATGGTGGCCGTACAGCGCATGCCCTGCCGGGCAGCCTCTTCCATCACCGAGATCCACTGCCGCCAACCGATCTTGTTAGGAGAAATATTCTTACGGACCCGATCCACCAGGATCTCGGCCCCCCCTCCGGGAACGGAGGCCAACCCCGCCGCCTTGAGCCGCGCCAGGCATTCGGGCATGGACAGACCGGAGAGCTCTGCCGTGTGAATGATTTCCGCCGGGGAGAGCGAGTGGATCTGCACCTGGGGGAATTCAGCGGCAATTCGGGAGAAAAGGCCCTCGAACCACTCGATCTTAAGTCCCGGATGCAGCCCCCCCTGAAGCAGCAGCTGGGTCCCTCCGTGATCAACCAGCTCCCGGACCTTGGCCAGTATTTCGTCGCTGTCCAACAGATAGGCGCTGGCCGAATCCGCCTCGGTATAAAAGGCGCAGAAGCGGCACTTGGAGGTGCAGACATTGGTGTAATTCACGTTGCGGTCCACCACGAAGGTCACACGTCCCTCGGGGTGCATCCGGCGACGGATTCCGTCGGCAAGACGCCCCAAACTGAGCAGATCGGTCTCCTGCATCAGAAAAAGTGCTTCGCTGCGATCCAGCGGCTGCTGCGAGGCAATTTTGGTCTTAATTTGCTCCAGCATCAGCAGACCCTCCGCTGCCGGTAGAGGGTGTCGCGCTCCACGGGGGTACAGCCGGCCTCGCGGATCATGCCGATGAGGTTTTCCATGGAAAGGGTCTGGGGGGAATCGGCCCCGGCGTCGTGGCCGATCTTCTCTTCGACCACGGTGCCATCCAGATCATTGACCCCGAAACAGAGGGACACCTGGGCCACCTTGAGCCCGAGCATCACCCAGTACGCCTTAATGTGCCGAAAGTTGTCCAGATAGAGACGGCTGATAGCCAAGGTCTTGAGAGCATCGACTCCCCCTGCGCCCCTGGCGCGCAGGTGATCAACCCGGTCGCCATCCTGCTCCAGATGGCCGAAGAGCATGGTGGCGTTGGTCTTGAGCCCCAGGCGGTGAACCTTCTCCACGATTTCCAGCCAGCGCTCCCCGGTGATCTTCTCGGGGCAGATCTTCTGGCGCACAGAGGCACCCAGAATCTCGGCCCCACCGCCGGGCATGGAACCGAGCCCGGCCTCCCGAAGTGCGAGGATCACCTGCTCATCGTCGAGGGCGCTGATAGAGCTGAAATAATCGATCTCTACGGCGGTGAAGGCCTTGATGTGCAGTTGCGGATGACGCTGCCGGATGCCCGAGAGCATCTCAAGGTAAAAATCGAAAGGCAACTCGGGGTGAAGCCCCCCCACCATGTGAATCTCAGTGGCACCGACCGCTGCGGCCTCTGCGGCCTTGGCATAGATCTCATCCAGCGCGTAGGTATAGCCTCCCTCCTGCCCCGGTTCCTTGCTGAAAGCGCAGAAGGTGCAGCGATTGACGCAGATATTGGTGTAATTGATATGGCGATTGACGTTGAAGTAGACGCGGTCGCCGTTCTTCAGGCGATTCGCCAGGGCGGCAAGTTCACCGATTCCCAGCAGATCCTCGCAGGCGAAGAGGTCCAAGGCGTCCTGATCGGTGAGGCGCTCTGAGGTTTCAACTTTGGTGCGGATGCGATTTAGCAGATCCATCTATTGCGCGTCCTGTTCCTGTGCTCCCCAGCGGGGGAAAAGATGCTGCTCGACACCCAGCAGATCAAGAAGCTTGCCGGTCATGAAATCAACCAGCCCCTCGATCCCCTCGGGCTTGTGATAGAAGGCTGGCATGGCCGGTGCGATGATGGCCCCAGCGTTGCTCAGACGAAGCATGTTCTCCAGATGAATGCTGTGCAGCGGGGTCTCCCTGATGCGCCCCAGCGTCCCCATGGAACAGGGCACCACCACCACGGCCTGAGGCGCCGAACTGCCGCTGGCCACCGGAGCGAATAAATCATCGGGGGCATAAACGCAGAGTTCTTCTCCGGCGCTGAAATGATTTCGGACCACCGACTGAAGCTCGGATATGCGGGACGGCCAGTTCAGCTCCGTCTCGAAATTGAGAACCTTGCGCCCCGCATCGCTCAAAATCAAGGTCACCGGACGATTGGCCACCAGCAGGGTCTCCACCAGTCTAAGACCGTAACAGGCTCCGGAAGCTCCTGTTATCATTATTACAATCGGTTTCAAAGGGGGGCCTTTCCCTAAAGCAGGGCATCGATAAGGGTGAAAGAAAAGATCACCACGCTGATGTAGCCATTCATGTTGAAGAAGGCCGCATCCATCCGGCTCAGATCGTCGGCCTTGACCAGGCTGTGCTCGTAGAGCAGCAGCGCCGCAACCACCATCACCCCGCAGAAGTAGATCCAGCCCAGCCCGGGCAGCAACAGCAGAGGCAGCAGAAAAACGAGCATC
>JAAXQG010000075.1 GCA_012974445.1 Desulfuromonadales bacterium | reverse complement strand
CTAATGGGCTGGGCCGCTCCCGGAGATCAACTGTTCTATGAAGGGCGTCGCCTGAGCATCGACGACCAGGGGCGTTTCCTGATCGGGTTCGGGCGGGACGCTGTCTCGGAGGCCAAACTTGAAGTCATCTCCGGCGACGGCACCCAGAAGGAGCATCTGCTCCAGGTAAAACAGCGCTCTTACAAGATTCAGCGCATCAACGGCATTGAGAATAAATTCATGGCACTGGACGAGGCGACGCTGCAGCGGGTGCGCTCCGAGCAAGCCATGGCCGCAAAGGCACGCAATGCGGACAGTCGGCTGCCCGGAGCCCATGAGCCTTTCATCTGGCCGGTTACGGGGCCCATTACCGGAGTCTACGGCTCCCAGCGCATTTTCAACGGGGAGCCCCGTCGCCCCCATTTCGGCATCGACATCGCCGCGGCTCAGGGCACCCCCGTGCTGGCCCCTGCGGCAGGACGCATCGCGCTGACTCACCCAGACATGTTCTTCTCCGGCGGCACGCTGATTCTTGACCACGGGCAGGGGCTTTTCTCCAGCTTCCTGCATCTGAGTCAAATTCTGGTAAAAGAGGGAGACAGTGTCGCTAAGGGGCAGCCCATCGCCGAGGTCGGCTCCACCGGACGAGTCACCGGCCCCCACCTGGACTGGCGCATGAACTGGTTCGACCTACGCCTCGATCCGGCGCTTAGAGTCCCGGCGATGAAATATTGAAAAACCATGACTAATAATAAAAAACTGTACAAATGAACCTTGATTTCTGGGCCGCAGCCGCCTAGATTCCGGCTACTGAAAATACCGCTTTACCTAGAGGGGCCCCATGTTTCCGTCAGAAGCCACAACCTATCTGCAAAGCTATCAACTGGCGAGCTTCCTGTTCCCCTTGCGCGATGGCACCTCGACCCTGGTGGGAGGAGCCGTACTACTTAAGCCCCCGGCAACCCTCATCGCCAATGTGCTTGCTCCCATCGTCTCCTGGAAAGAACTTGACCGCAGCGCCCAGGTCTCCGTCAATATCGAAGCGGGAAAAACCGTCTACAGCCTTCGGGCCCACCTGCAGGAGGAGCGCGAGGGCATCGACGGCGGTCGCCGCTTGCGCCTCAAGGCCGATGAGCTGCGCATCCACCGCCAGAAGCGCCGCTTCTTCCGCATCGAGTCCGAGGTAGATCTGCGCTGCTGGACCACGGAGAAGGGACGCCCCTTCTCCGACGGACCCAGCCGGGTCATTCTGAGCGCCTCCGGGATCCGATTCCTCACCAGAGAAGCGCTGGAGATCGGACAGAGAATCGGGGTCGAGATCTCCCTGCCCGCCCCCTTTCCTGCGACCCTGAGCTGCACGGGTCGGGTACTGCATCTGCTTCGCTCCGCTGGCGGACTACAGGAAGTCATCACCGAGCTCGAAGGCATAGGTAGCGAGGAGCAGGACCTGGTCCTGTCGCGCTGCCTGGCCGAAAAACGCCGCCAATTGCATCTGGTGGAATCCTCGCGCGGTTTCGACTGACCCCGTCGACAGGTGCCCGAAGGCCTCTTTTTCGTCAGTTCTTTCCTGAGCAGCTGCTATACTTTGTCTTCCGTTTGTACAACTTCCCGGAAGGCAAACTCCATGATCTCATCAGTTCAACTCCTCCCGCTTTTCTTCCTTCTCCTGTCCACTCCCGCCTGGGCCCTGGATCTGGCCGAACTGGTGCGCAGCGTCGAAACCCAGTACAGCGGGGAGAGCTCCTACTCGCGGGTCCGCATGGAGATCCGCACCGAGCACTGGCAGCGCAGCCTGGAGATGGAGGGATGGTCGCTGGGACGCGACTACTTCCTGACCCGCATTCTCGCCCCCGACAAGGACCGTGGCGTCTCCACCCTCAAAGCGCAGCAGGATGTGTGGAATTACCTGCCCAAGGTGGACCGGGTCATGAAAATCCCAGCCTCCATGATGGGGGGTTCCTGGATGGGCAGCCACATCACCAACGACGACCTGGTCAAGGGCAGCCGGGTCGACCTGGATTACGAGCTGCGCCTGCTAGAAGAGTCGAAGAAGCACTACCTGATCGAATGCCTCCCCCGGCCAGAGGCCGTCGTGGTCTGGGGCAAAGTTCTCTACCGCATCAAAAAGCCCGACCTGCTTCCCGAATCGATCAGCTACTTTGATGAAGAGATGACCGAGGTCCGGCGCATCCTCTTTGACGATGTGCAGCCCGTGGGCGCCCGCATGATCCCCATGCGGCTGACCGTCCTGCCGCTGGAGAAACCGCAGGAGCAGACCATCATGAGGTATGAGAAGATCGACTACGGCGCCGAGCTGACCCGAGATTTTTTCTCCCTTCGCACCCTTCAGAAGCGCCCCTGAGACCATGCTCGCCTCCCTGGCCTTGCGCAACCTGGGGCGAAATCGCCGCCGCACCCTGCTGACCCTCTGTGCTACGGTGGTGAGCTGCTCGCTGCTGATTCTGGCACTGGGCATTTTCTCGGGCATGCTCGCGGATATTCTCGATTCCACCACCGGGCAGTACCACGGCCACCTGGTCGTCTCCAGCCCCCAGTACCCCGAGCGTCGCAGCCTCTACGACTCCTTTGAAGAAGACTTGAAGACGCAGGAGGCGCTCCTTCGTCACCCCGGAATCACCGGCCTCTCTCCCCGGCTTCGAGCCTTCGGACTGCTCTCCTTCACCCGCGCAGCGCTGCCCGTGGAGCTGCTCGGCATCCGCCCCCAACGCGAGGCGAGCGTAACCCGCCTCGGCCAGCAGCTGGTCCGCGGCTCCAGGTTGGATTCTGCAGGGGGCGCGCAGCCGGAAGTCCTTATCGGCGAGGGGCTGGCCAGCCGCCTTGGGGCCACCGTCGGGGATGAGCTGGCCTTCATGACCCAGGCCGCCGACGGCTCCATCGGTAACGACCTGCTGCGCATCCGAGGCATCTTCTCCACCGGAGACCGGAACCGCGACAACCAGCTGGCCCTGGTTCCGCTGGACTGGCTGCGGGAGCTGCTGGTGCTGCCCGACGCCCTCCATGAGCTGGCTCTTCGGGTGGACGACCCCATGGAAGCCCCCGCCATCCGCCAGCGGCTCGAGGGTCAGCTTGCGGATGCGGACACCAGCCTCGCCATCCTGGACTGGGGACAGCTGCTGCCCACCATGCGCGAGGCCATCGCGAACTTTGACGTCTCACGCATGATCCTCATCATCATCCTCTACAGCGCCACGGGGCTGGGCATTCTCAACACCTTCTTCATGTCGGTGATAGAGCGAACCCGGGAGATCGGCATTTTGCTCGCCATGGGGATGACGCCCGCGAGGGTTCGCCGGATGATCCTGCTTGAAGCCCTGTTCCTGGGGCTTATCTCCCTCGTTCTGGGTACCCTCATTGGCATTGCCCTGACCGCCTGGATGCATCAGGTAGGAATCGACCTCTCGGACTGGATCACCCCCGTGACCTACGCAGGCGGCACCATCGCCCCACGGCTTCACGCCACCTTTGAGACAGCCAACATCCTGATGCCCGCTCTCATCCTGCTGGGGGTATGCCTGCTGGCAGGGTACTTCCCCGCGCGGCGCGCCTCGAAGCTTCAGCCGGCCCTCGCCATCCGGGAGGACGCATGAACCTGCTGCGGCTCTCTTGGCGAAATCTCTGGCGCAACCGCAGGCGCACCCTCATCACCCTGCTGGCCATGGCCCTCTCCCTCATGCTGATTCAGGCGTTTCACAACCTCTCCACCGGGGTCTATCAGCGGATGATCGACAGCGGCGTCAAGGCCGGTTCGGGGCACATCGCCCTCTACCATCGCGACTACCCCGGCACCAGAAGCGAGGCCCTGAGCTTCGCTCCCGAAGACCTTGTGCAGCAGTTATCCAACCTTCCGGGGATCCGCGCCGCCTTGCCCCGGCTCTACCTTCCGGCTCTGGCCCAGTCGAGCCGGGAGAGCCGCGGCATTCTGCTGATCGGCCTGGACGCCGAAAAGGAGCAGCCCCACAACCCCTACCTCAAGGAACTTCCCGAATCCTCACGCCTTCGCCTCCGCAACCTGCGCGACGCCCTGCTGGGAAAAAAACTTATGGAAGAGCTGCAGCTCAAAGACGGGCAGAAGTTTGTGGTCCGACTGCAGAGCCGCTCCGGCGAGATGGCCGCCGAGCTTTTCCGGGTCCGTGGGATACTGGAAACGGGGATTCCCGAAGTGGACAGGGCAACGATCATGGTCAATCGCCCCGCCGCCGAGCGCCTTGCCGGGATGGAGAACCAGATCCACGAGCTGGCGCTGATCCTGGGTGCCCCGCAGGCCCAAGAAGCGCTGCTGCCCCAGGTGCGGGCGATGGTTAGTTCGAGCCCGGAAATCCGAGCGCTGGGATGGGAAGAGGCGATGCCGAACCTGGCCAACGCCATCCGCCTGGACTACGCGAGTCAGAAAGTCATCTTCGCCATCATCCTGATCATCGTGGGAATCGGGGTGATCAATACGCTGCTCATGTCGGTCATGGAACGCATTCGCGAATTCGGCGTCATGCTCGCACTGGGGATGCGCCCCCGGGATCTGGCCTCAGTCATCCTGCTGGAAGGATTTCTGCTGGGAGTAGTTTCGGCGATACTCGGCAGCCTCTTCGGGGTGCTGGCCACCTGGTACCTGAAAGTCCGGGGCATCGACCTTCGGGCCTTCATCAACGAGTCGATAGAAGTCGGCGGGGTGGTCTTCGACCCGGTCCTGCGGGCCCGGTGGGATCTGCCCGCCATGGCCTGGGCCGCCCTGTTCATGGTGCTGCTCTGCACGCTTGCGGCGATCTACCCGTCGCGCAAGGCAGCACGGACAGCACCGGCAACGGCCATGCGGCATGTTTGAGGGTAAATGAATGCAATGGCAAACTTAAACTCCCTCCCCCAGCGGGGGAGGGTCGGGGAGGGGGTGCTTTGACGCAGCCCCCCTTCCCAGCCTCCCCCCGCTGGGGGGAGGAGCAAAGACATAGGCGACGAGATTGACGCTCATCAAACTTCACTTTGAATCCTTTCTCATCCCCGAGCGATTGGGGTAGGATTGCCTGCCACCCCGAAATTCAAGAAGGAAACTGCCATGATCCATCTCGAGAATGTCAGCAAGATCTACCGCACCGGGAACCGGGAGGTCGCGGCCCTGCTGGACTTCAGCCTGGATGTTGCCCGGGGCGAGTTCTCCGTACTGGCAGGCCCCTCCGGCAGCGGCAAGACCACGGTGCTCAACCTCATCGGCTGTCTCGACCAGTCGACCCGGGGGCGTATCGAGGTCGCGGGAATGGATGTAAGCCGACGCACCGTGACCCAGTTGGCGTCCTTCCGCCTCGCCCATATCGGCTTCATCTTCCAGTCCTATAACCTGATCCCCGTGCTCTCGGCACAGGAGAACGCCGAATTCACCCTCATGCTTCGGGGGGTGCCCAAGGCGAAGCGTCAGGCGCGCATCCAGGAGCTATTCGAGCGGTTGGGCATCGCGGGGCTGGAGAATCGAAAACCCGGTGATCTCTCCGGCGGGCAACAGCAGCGCGTGGCCATCGCCCGAGCCATGGCCGCCAAGCCGAACCTGATTCTCGCCGACGAACCGACGGCCAACCTCGACTCGAAGACCAGCGAAGATCTGCTCGAACTCATGCGCGAACTCAACGAAGAGCAGCAGATCACCTTCCTCTTCTCCTCTCACGACCCCATGATCATCGGATGCGCCCGCCGGGTCATCGAACTCAAAGATGGACACCTCGCCTCGGACAGCAAGGACAGCGCGGCCTGATGCACTCGACCCTGTGCAGTAATGTCACCCTCCTGCTTGCAGCTCTGCTGCTTCTGCCGGCCGCCGCCTGTGCCTTCAGCCTGGGAGGTCACCTCAAGGCCCTCGGGATCGAGACCTTCGATTCCCAAGACGCCTTTCCCGTCGCCGACCGGGCCCTATCCACCCAGCTGCGCCTCGATGGGACGCACGCCTTCGACAGCGGCGCCTTGATGGAGTTGAGCGTCGAGGCTCGACTGCTGGGCCTGAGCCCCGCGCGGCTGCTGATTGAGCCATCCGAGGCGGTGAACCGCCGCTTCGACCTCGACTTTGAGCACACCCGGGGCTCCTGGCGCAGCACCCTGGAGTTGGACCGGATGAGCCTCGAGCAGAGCCACGGCGACCTGCGCCTGCGTCTCGGGCGGCAGGCCATCGGTTTCGGGCGCATCGCCCTCTTCTCCCCTCTGGACGTCATCGCCCCCTTCCCCCCCGACGCTCTGGACACCGAGGTGCGCCCCGGCATCGACGCCCTGCGCCTGAGCTACTGGCCGGGCCCCAGCAGCGAGGTCGAACTCATCGGCGTACTGGGCGACGAAGCGGCTCACAACAGCCTGCTGCTGACCGCCACCCGCAACATTTTCCACCTCGACTTGCTGCTGCTCGCCGGAGAGCTTCGAGGCCGCAGACTCCTCGGCCTCGGTGTCGCCGGTGAGCTCTTCGGCATGGCCCTGCGGGCAGAGTCATGCTGGTACCGTGGGACGGATGTGGGGCAATTCGATGGCGACCCTAAGGAGCACTTTTCCATCTGGGCCTTCGAGGCGGGCTATCTCTTCGGAGATGATTTCTCCGTCACCGCCCAGTACCTGCACAACGGGGTCGGAACGAACGACCCTGCGCTCTACGGCGCAACCCTGCTGTCGGCTCCCCTGCGGGAGGGACTGATTCCACTGGCAGGCAGGCAGTACCTGCTCGCCTCCTTCAGCGACCGACTGCACCCGCTGGTGACGGGGCATCTGCTCTATATACGCAATCTGGGGGATGATTCGGCAATGGTGCGGCCGCAGCTGGAAATCAGCCTTGCGGACGAGGTGGCGCTTTCCTTATTTGTGACTTTGCATCATGGGGACAGGGTACGCGAGGGGATGATTCCGGTGCAGGAGTCGGAGTTCGGGGATCGATGGGGATCGGCGGGAGCATTTTTGAGGTTTTTCTTTTAAACGAAATATTTTCACCATCCAAACAAAACCCGCGCCACACAGCTCCATCAAAAAACCATTTAAGGCCGGAGGGTTGCGCCCCTCCAGGCGCCTTCATCTTTTTGCTTGCCCAAAAAGACGAAGCAGAAAAAGGGCACCCCATGTCTTGCCTGCCTGCGGCAGGTTCCCTGCGCTACGGCCACTGCTTCCGGGCTGACAGACGGGACGTCCCTGTCCCGCTGTCAGGCTCGGCATCCCCGCCTCGCCCCTTCGGGCCTGATCGGAATCAGCGACCTACGCTTCGGCGGCGACAGATGGGAGAAACCCCTAAGTATATATATCACTCGCCCTCTTGAGGGCGAGCAAAACATCCCCCCTATTTGCTCTCGCCGTGTGGCGGTATCCGCCAGCGGAACAAGGCCCCGCAGGGGGCGAGGCAGGGATGCCGAGCTTTTTCGTGGGGCTTCGAGCCCCATCCGAAAAACCCCGTTGGTGGATGCCGCCGCACGGGGCCTTCGAGAGCAACTACAGAGGGGCGGCGTTTTTGCTTACTTTTTTCGCTGCAGAAAAAAGTAAGCCGCCTTCAAGGCGAAACCAAAAGCTACAATTCAGCAGCCTGCCACGCGCCCTTAGCAGAATCAGCAGAACCGCCCCTCGCTTGTCCCGCGCCCCAACTTTGATAAAGTTCAAAAGTACCTGCCCCGCTCCGTCCCAGGAGGTCCTCCCATGATCAAAACCGCCATCATCGCCGCGCTGCTCACAATAGGACTCTGCATCCAGGTTCAGGGCGCAGATCAAACCACGAAGACTGGCATAAACTCCGGTGCCCCTGAACATCCCCCGATGATGCTTGCAGCCCTGAGCTACGCCTTCAGCAAAAAGCCCCCCCCCATTGCCGAGCCCGTCGACAAGGACGACGACGGAGTCACCGACGATCTGGACCTCTGCCCCCAGAGCCCTCCCGGCGTCACCATCGACTTCGCAGGCTGCCCCGTGGATGAAGACAGCGATGGCGTTGCAAACTTTATCGATCAGTGCCCCATGACCCCCACAGGCATCAGAGTCACCCCTGACGGATGCCCGCTGGACAGCGACAATGACGGCGTTCTCGAAGACGCAGACTGGTGCCCGGACACATCTGAAGGGATTATGGTGGATGAAAAGGGCTGCGACCTGAAATACACGCTGCATATCGAGTTCGACTTCGGCACGGCCGAAATTCAACCCCAGTATCATGAACAACTCAGAGAGGCGGCAGCCTTCGTCGAAAGCTATCCGGCGCCCTATGTTCTCATCGCCGGGCACACCGATTCAAAAGGAAAGATGGCCTATAACCGCTGGCTCTCCCTCACCCGCGCTCAATCGGTTCGCCAGTACCTCATCGACCGCTTCGGCGTTCCCGCCGGAAAACTCGTCGCTCAGGGCATGGGGGAATCCTCCCCCATCGTCGGAAACGACACGGAAGAGGGTCGCAGGCAGAACAGACGCGTCGAAGTGCTCTGCTGCACCCTGCTTCCACCGCAGAATTAATCAACGTCCTTCCACTGGTCACTGCAAAACCCAAAAAAATCGCTCCGAACAGTCCTGCAACCGGGGCGATTTACCGACATAATCACAAAAAATAAAACAGAATTACCAAACATCCTGTTTTGAAAAAAAACTACAGGAAATCTTCGCCCGCCAAACCTCCAACAACCTGTAATCACTGATACTAATTACCAATAAAACAATAACGATATTTTATGCGAGATTTGATATTGACAGTGCCCTGGGCCTGCCGTAATTTGAAAAAAAAGACAATAAGTCTGGTAAAGCATCAGGGAGAAACATCATGAAAAACCTGCTCAGCACTGTCAAAGATCTTTTCAGGGGCAAAACAACGACCGTGAACGCCGATCTGACCAGCGCTGCATCCGTTCAGTCCGGCAAGCATTCCAAAAGCAAGCCCGTCAACCTGCAGTTCTCTTCTCGGGCTCGCCGTACCATGGAGTGGAGCCGTTACCACATCGGCGGACTGCACTAAAGTCAAACCATCTCCGACCAATACAAAAGGCCGTCTCTCATCGAGACGGCCTTTTTTTTGTTGTGCTGATGCGCTGCGGGACTGCTTCTACCTCCAGCCGTTGAGCTTCTCCTGCTCCTCCAGCTCCGCCAGCAGTGAGAGATAAGTCTCGTGCCGCTCCTTCGAAAGTCTCCCCTGCTCCAGCGCCAGCCGAACCTGGCAGCCGGGTTCACTGCGGTGCAGACAGTTGCCGAACTTGCAGCGTTCAGCCAACAAATCATCGAAGGCGCAGAAATGATGAGCCAGGTCAACGGCGCTTATGGCCACAGGACCGAAATCCCGGAATCCCGGAGTGTCCACCAACTCACCGCCTCCAGGTAAAGAGTGCAGCGTCGCAACGCTGGTGGTATGGCGTCCCAGGGCATTTTGTTCATTGATGGCCCCCACTATCAGCCCGGCCTCCGGACAGAGGCTGTTGAGAATCGAGCTCTTGCCCACCCCCGAAACACCCACGAAGGCCCCGCGCAGCCCTTCGGCAAAAAGCGCATGGAGGGGATCGAGACCGTCCCCCAGTTTAGTGCTGACCCGAAGTATCGGAAGATGACCTTCAAACACCGAGAGAAAACCATCGAAGTCTTCATCAGCCTCCGGCAGATCGCACTTGTTGACCACAAGCACGGGGCGCATCCCTGCAGCCCTGGCCGCGACCATGGCCCGGTCCACAAATCCCGCCGTGGTGGCAGGCCGAGGGGCCACGACGATGCAGAGCAGGTCCAGATTTGCCGCCACGGTACGGACGGCCCCCATGGCATCACGCCGCTCGATGAGCGAATTACGATCAAGACGCCTGAGCACCTCGTCCTGAACCTCGACCCGATCACCGACCACATGCCCCGAGCTGCGCTTTACCCGTACGCTGCGCCTGGTGCCGTCTTCGAAGGCGACTTCGACGGCAACCCCGAGGTGAGCCACGATCGTCCCCGGTTCTCCAGACAGTTGCACAGGCTCTTTTGTCTTCGAATTCTTCCGAGCACTCATCCCTTTTTACCCCTTCCAAACTCAACCCTCTCCGCCACCAGCACGAAGGGGGCATGAGGCACATTGGCCACGCAGAAACGAACCACCCGCCAGCGATCGGAGGGCAGAGCCGCAAAGAGAGCATCGACGCTGAAAGCCTCGTCGTCTCCCCCTTCGTGCCCCGGATAAAGGGTCAGGGCGATGCGCCCCCCCAGCGCCAGGAGCTCCAGCGCCTGATTCAAAGCTTCGATACTGCTTGCGGTTCTAGTAATCAGAGAGGTCTCGCCGCCGGGAAGGAAACCGAAATTGGCAATCACGACCTTCGGGGCTTCCCCAACCAGCGAGGCAAGGCGGCTGTGACAGCCCAGAGAAAGGTAGACTCCCTCATCGGGACCAATCCCTTCATTCTGACAAAGTCGGATCACAGAGGCGCCGGCTTCCCTCAGGCGCTCTTGGCTGCGATCCAGAGCCAGAGGCTGAACATCGAAGGCCAGTATGCGCCCCTGCCCCTGCATCGCCTGCCAGAGAAAAAGCAGGTCATAGCCGTTGCCGGCCGTCAGGTCCAGGGCAAGATCACCGGGAGCTAGAACCTCGGCCAGCAACTGCTGTCCGAAAGGGACGATGCGGGTAATCGCTGCGGCCTGCTTCAAGCCATAGCCTTTTTGATCTTGAGTTTGCTCTCGATCATCTCGGCATGGGAGAAGCGCAGCAATGAGGTAAGCTGCCGCATCAGATGCTCTTCGTACTTATCCACAACCCCGTCGGCCAGCACCACCTTCCAGAGCTCATCGAGCAGCGCCAGTTTATCCTCGCGGCTGAATTGAGTATTAATTTCAGTGGCGAAACGAAATAGGCTCACGCTCTGCTCACGCGTCTCGGAGGCCAGGGCCAGCAGCTCGGCCAGCTCCTCCTGAGGCAGGTCAAAACGGCCGCGCACCAGCTGCGCCACCAGATGCTGCTCCACCTCTTCGAGGGACTCATCGCTGTGGGCTACCTCAAGCAGAAGCACGGCCGTAGCCAACTGCAGCCGATCAACCTTCGACCCGGCGCCGCTGTCTTGCCCTCCTGCGAATATTCTCTGCATCAGCTTCAACATATGTCTATCACTCTCCTTTAGGGACATAGCGCACCGATTCGATCCTCTGGCGCAGCATCAGTCCACCGTTCATCATGGCGGCCAGCTCCGGCTCCACCCGGTCGATAACCTCAGCGCGATCGATCACCTCCAGCGTCAGAGGAAGATCCGAGGAGAAGCGCAGCAAGCTGTCCTGATGAGTCTGGTGGTGCGCGCCAAAACCCATGATGCCGCGATAGACCGTCACACCGGCGACCCCCTCGCGGCGAAGCAGCTCCACCACCGCCTTGTGCAAGGGGTGGCGCCCGTGACGATCATTTTCACCCATCAGCAGGCGTAGCGAGACCAGCTCTTCGCTCCAGCGCTCCATCGCACTCTCCTTTTTAATTCAGTTGCCGGGCCAGGGCAATCCCGGCACCGACGAACACGAGACAGACCAGCACATTGAGCAGGATGTTCAACCCGCCCTGGAGATAACTCCCCTCCTCCAGCAGCCGGAACGTCTCATAGGAAAAAGTCGAAAAAGTTGTAAAGCCCCCCATGAACCCCACGGTAAGCGCCAGCTTGAGCCCCGGCGGCAGCACCGTGCTGCGCAGCCCCAGCTCCATCAGCAGCCCGAGCGCAAAAGAGCCCAGCACGTTCACCGCAAGGGTACCAAAAGGCAGGCTGCGCCCCACCAGAGCATAGACCGAGCCGGAGAGGAGATAGCGCGCCATGCTTCCGACGGCGCCGCCAAGACCGATATAGAGCAGCTGCATCGTTGGGATGCCTCATATTTCAAAAGAAGAAAACGGGAGAATTAACAGCGGGCATTATCCCGGCAGGAGCAGGGAGTGTCAACCGTGGAGAAGAAGACAACCGCAGAGGGGCTCCAGAGTATGCCCCCCTTACAAGAGTTTTGTAATTGCTACTTAAGTTGGATAGAAGCGGGACTGAGCTCGATGCGGCGCAGATAGTTGGCAGTGTAGATGTAATCATCGACATGGTCGCCCCGGTGCGGTTCTGCACGGAGAGCAAAAAGCTCTCCCGGCTCTGCACCAGATCAGCCTGAACCGGGGCGGCTCTTGCATTGCAGAGGGCGACGGCGAATAGTGGTCGCATCTGTCGATAGATAAGTAATCCGGTTCAGGGGGTTCGGGGAAGATGCTTTTTCACGCACAAAAGTAGGAGTTCGCTCATTATGTAGCATGAAAGACAAAGATCCACCAAGGTCCGTCGGGAGCTGCACCATTGACATCCGCATCACCATCTTTTAACTTGCTGGGCTGTGCGGAATCGCCGCCCTAATCGTTGTGCGCCATTGCCAAGGAGCCTTCCTGAACATGCTTCGTTTTCTACTGCTGATCCTTATCGCCCTGATCCTGTCTGCCTGCGGCGCCGGGACCGTACCCGCCCCCCGCAATGCCTCCTATTACTTCGAAGAGGGAGAGAAGTACTTCGAAAACAACCTCTATCAGGACGCCATCGAGGCCTGGGAGAAGGTGCGGGAGAGCTACTACAGCCCGCAGCTCAATACCATGGCGGAGCTCAAGATCGCCGAGGCGCACTTCAAGAGCGAAAATTTCCCCGAAGCTGCCGCGGCCTACGGAGATTTCCTGCGGGAGCATCCGGGACACGAGCGAACGGCCTTCGTGCTCTACTCCCTGGGCGAGACCTGGGCGGCTCAGCTGTTTTCCATCGACCGCGACCAGACTCCCACCCGAAGCATGATTGCGGCTTTCGAACGTCTGATCAGAGAATTCCCCAAGGCGCCCCGGGTCGCTGAGGCCAAAGCGCGCATCGAGGAAGGTCGTCTGCTGCTGGCGGGGCACGAAGCCTATATTGGCCACAGCTATCTAGTCTACGGCAAATATTCCGCCGCGGCCAATCGTCTGGGCCCCATCCCCGCGACCTATCCTGAGTACCCCGAACTGGACAGGGTCTATTTTGACCTGGGTTCGGCTCACCTCAAGGGGGGTGACAAACTCAAGGCCATTGGTGCCTTCAATGAGCTGATTGCTACCTACTCCAGTAGCAAATACATCGTCAAAGCCCAGAAACTCATGGAAGAGCTGTACTAACGAAAGAAGCCCTGCCCCAGAAACTGAAAGAAGCCGCTCGTTGAGGCGGTTTACCGCGAAAGATATTAAAGTACATATTTTCTTGACTTGCCGTTTACGGCATAATATAAAGCTCAGGTCCAGATTATAACGGGATTTTAAAATCAGCCCAATCTACATCTAAACCTGTCGTTTACCCTGCACATCCCTCTCGCCGGGTAGGCGGCGACCGGCGCAACTGTCGCCTTATTTATTCGCTCAGAATGGCCTGCACAGCAGTTTTTGCCAGGTCAAATTCTTTCCGTTTCATTTCTATCTCGGCCTACTCAATCACAGAGCCGGAAATTTCCTAGGAGAAAAAGAGATGTCCACACTGGAGAGCCGCATTGAACGCAAGTCCCTGCTCAGCAAGGTCAAGCAGCCCGAAGAATTGATTTCCATGTTTCAAAATGGAATGAACCTGGGCTGGTCCGGTTTCACCCCCGTTGGTTATCCCAAGGTCATGCCTGTTGTTCTGGCCGACCATGTGGAGAAAAACAACCTTCAGGGCAAGCTGCGCTTCAACCTGTTCATCGGCGCCTCCGTCGGCGTAGAGACCGAGAACCGCTGGGCGTCTCTGGACATGATCGACCGCCGCTGGCCTTACCAGACCGGCAAGGACATCCAGAAGGGGATCAACACCGGCAAGATCCGTATGGGCGACAAGCACCTGGGCCACTTCGCACAGGACATGACCTACGGCTTCTACACCGAGAATGGCCGCATTGACATCGCCATCATCGAAGTCACCGCCATCAAGGCAGACGGCAGCCTGGTTCTGTCCGGCTCCTGCGGCATCTGCCCCGAACTGGTCCAGGTCGCGGACAAGATCATCATCGAGCTCAACACCGAGATGCCCAACCACGAGGGGCTTCACGATATCATCGAGCCGATCAAGCCCCCCAATCGCCTCCCCTACCTGATCACCGACGCCAGCTCCCGCGCAGGCAGCAAGTACGTTCGTTGTGACAGCGACAAAATCGTCGCCATCGTCGAATCCAAGAAGCTCGACAACGGCCGCCCCCTCGGACCTCCTGATGAGAACTCCGAGATGATCGCCAACCATATCCTCGACTTCCTCGGCAACGAGGTCAAGCAAGGCCGTCTGCCCGAGAACCTGCTGCCCCTGCAGTCCGGCGTGGGCAACATCGCCAACGCCGTCGTGGGTGGACTGGTCAAGGGTCCCTTCAAGAACCTGAGCGTGTACACCGAGGTTCTGCAGGACACCATGCTCGACTTCTTCGACAGCGGGAAGCTGGACTTCGCTTCGGCCTGCTCTCTTTCTCTGTCCAACGAGGGTTTCAAGCGCCTCTACGCCAACTGGGACGACTACACCAGCAAAATCGTTCTGCGTCAGCTCTCCATCTCGAACCACCCCGAGCCGATCCGTCGCCTGGGTTGCATCGCCATGAACACCCCGGTGGAGTTCGACATCTACGCTCATGCCAACTCCACCCTGGTCGGCGGTACCCGCATGATCAACGGTCTGGGCGGCTCCGGAGACTTCCTGCGCAACGGCTTCCTGAAGATCATGCACAGCCCCTCGGTGCGTCCTTCCAAGATCGACCCCACCGGCATCAGCTGCGTCGTGCCTAAGGCGCCCCACGTCGACCACACCGAGCACGACCTGGACGTTCTGGTCACCGAACAGGGGCTGGCAGACTGCCGTGGCCTGGCTCCCAAGGATCGCGCCCAGGAAATCATCAACAAGTGCGTGCACCCCGACTACAAGCCGATCATTCAGGAGTACTTCGACATCGCGAAGGCCGATTGTCTCAGACGAGGCGTGGGCCATGAGCCTCAGCTCTTCGACCGCTGCTTCAAGATGCAGTTGAATCTGGAGCGCAACGGCACCATGAAAATCGACAACTGGGACATCAAGGTTGAATTTTAAGGCTTAACCATTTCAGATTTAATCTGATGAGCCCCTTCTGCATTGCGGAAGGGGCTTTTTTTATCCTCTTGATTTTGTTCGACGGGAATCTGTGGTTTAATGATTCTTTAATGCCACCAGACAGGAGGAGCCACCCATGAACAGCCGTTTCATCATGACCGCCTTCGGCAAAGACCGCGTGGGCATAGTCGCCGACGTTACCCGCATACTCTTCGAACACAACTGCAACCTCGAAGACACCAGCATGACCATGCTGGCCGATGAATTCACCCTCAACCTGCTCTTTTCCTCCAAGCAGCAATCCATCGAGGAGCTGTTGATCAAGGATTGCCGCCGTCTGGAGATGGACAAGGGCATTTCGGCCTTCGTTCGACCTCTGCAGCAAAAAAGTGAGCAGCCCTCCCAAAGCTCAAGATCCTGCACCCTGCATATTGAGGGACTGGACCAGGCCGGAATCGTCTATCGCTGCAGTCAGTTTCTAGCCGAGCGGGCCTTTAGTATCATCGACCTGAAATCCACTACCCGCCTCTCCCCCGAGAGTGGTTCGGCCATCTACCAGATGCACATCCACATTCAGGTTCCGCAGGAGACCTCCCTCGACCAGCTGGAACAAGAACTCGACAGCATCGCCGACGAGCTGCATGTAGACATCCGCATGGAGCGCTGAGCTCTTTTCAGAGCGATTGCACCTTAAAATGCCGGCATCTCCCAAGGGTGATTCCGGCATTTTTAATTCATGAAATCCAACCTCGTCCTTGCCTGCCCCGTTTCCTTTGCTACCTTAGATCTTGACGCTAGCAAAAAAAACGTAACTCGTCCCGGCACGCCTTGGATGAGGGGGGGGGCACCATGAACAAGAGCAAAGAGGTTCTTCAAGAGATTATTCACTCCGGCTCCCTGCCGACCCTCTCCAGGGTGGCATCCAAACTCATGCAGATCACAGGTCATGATGAAAGCAGCCTTGGGGAGGTCACCGCCCTGATCAGTCAGGACGTCTCCCTTTCAACCAAGCTGCTGCGGGTCGTGAACTCCTCCTTCTACGGTCTCCCTCACGAGGTGGGGACCATCCATCAGGCTGTAACTATCCTTGGTACCAAGGCCCTTCGCAGCCTGGCCTTCTCCTTCTCTTTCCTGAACATAGAGCGTCCCGGACACGGCCAGGGATTCGACTATGAACGGTTCTGGGAGCGTTCGCTGGCAACGGCTGTGGCCTCCAGATTGATCATGGGTCGGGTTTCTGACCAGAATGCTGAAGAGGTCTTCACCGCCAGCCTGCTTCTGGATATAGGCAAACTCCTTTTTGCCGGTGCCTACGGGGAGCAATACGACCGTCTGCTGAAAGAGGCTGCAGGAAGTGAGCTGCGTCTTATGGAGCTCGAAACTGAACATATCGGAGTCCATCACGCAGAAATCGGCTTCGAGGCTGCGCAGCACTGGAATTTCCCCCTCTCTCTGGCTCACCCGATCCTCCACCACCACGCTCCCGACAATGCCCAGGCGAAGGCTCTTGCGATCCATACGACCATCCGAGTCGTGCATCTGGCGTCCCTGGTATCGGGCATCATGTACTCAGGCAAACCCATCGATTACCATCGTCCTTTCCAGCAGAAGGCCCGAAGCATGTTCAAGCTGAGCACCATAGTGACCGATGAGATTCTGGACAAAGTACATATCGAGATGGACAAGGCCGCAGGATATTTCGGTCTAAAAATCGAAGGCGCACCCCGCATTCACGAGCTGCTCCAGATGGCGAACTTCGAACTGAGTCAGCTCAACCTGAGCTATGAGCAGATCAACCGGGAGCTGGTGCAGGCTAAAATGCGAATGCAGAAACTCACCGACGAGCTGGAAGAGAAAAACCGCTACCTTGAAGGCATCGCGAATCTCGATGGGCTCACTGAGATCCACAACCATCGGTATTTTCAGGAGTTCCTCTCCAGAGAGATCAATCGCGCCACCCGCAGCAAAGGGGTCCTCAGTCTGGTTCTGGGCGATGTGGACAAATTCAAGAGCTTCAATGATCGCTACGGGCATCAGGCCGGGGACGAGGCATTGCGACAAGTGGCACAGCTGTGCCGTGGAATGATCCGGGAATACGATCTGGTGGCCCGCTACGGAGGGGAGGAATTTGTCGTGGTGCTGCCCGACACCGAGCAGGGCGACGCGATGAATATCGCTGAAAAACTTCGAACGGCTATCGAAGAGACCCCATTCACCATCGATGGCAGAACCTTAAGCCTCACCATGAGCTTCGGCATTTCCACCTTCGATCCCAAGGGGATGAAAAAATGCGAACTCATCGAGCGTGCTGACAAGGCGCTTTACTGCGCCAAGAACAAAGGACGCAACAGGGTTGAAGAGTACATCGGAAAAACCAGCTGGTTCGGGCTGAGCTGAAAACCATCTGCGCAGATACCCCTGGCGATAATACCCATCCCCCCCTTTACTCCAAGACGCGCCTTGCCCTACTATACCGCTTTAGACCAATCAACCTACGGAGTGATTATGTTCAAAGTTGTTGAGAACAGGACCCTGGCGCCGAACCTCCACCGCCTCAGCATTGAGGCTCCGAGAATTGCCAGAGCTCGCAAAGCGGGACAGTTCGTCATCGTACGAAGTGCCGAAGGACAGGAACGAATTCCCCTGACCATCGGGGACGCGGACCCGGTCTCGGGTACCATTACCCTTTTTATTCAGGCCATCGGAGAAGGAACCAGGCGCATCGCCGAGACCCCGGTGGGGGGATCACTGCGGGATATCGCCGGACCTCTGGGGATGCCCACCCATCTCGAGAAATGGGGAAAAGTCGCCTGTGTCGGTGGTGGTGTAGGAACGGCCGTGCTCTTCCCCCTTGCCCGAGCTCTTGCTGAAGCCGGCAACGAGGTGACCACCATCATCGGAGGGCGCTCCGAACCCTATATCATTCTGGCCGATGAACTCTCGGAGTTCTGCGCCAAAGTCGCCATCACCACCGAAGACGGAAGTCTTGGGCGAAAAGGGTTCGTGACCGCCGAACTGGCTGACATGATGGCCGATCCGCAGCGCAGGCCTGCGGCGGTTTTCGCCATCGGACCGGTACCCATGATGCGCGCCATCGCAGAGCAGACCCGCCCCGAAGGGATCGAAACCGTCGTCAGCCTCAACCCCATCATGATCGACGGCACAGGGATGTGCGGCGGCTGCCGGGTCACCGTGGGCGGCGAGACCAAATTCGCCTGCGTGGACGGACCGGAGTTCGACGCCCACCAGGTCGACTTTGCCTCCCTGGCCGACCGCCTCACCATGTATCGCGACCACGAATGCAAGCTGGGCCGCTGATGATTGCGCCCGGTTTGAGGAGCTTTTTCGATGAAAAATAAACTGACCCCCAAAGAGCGCCTTGCCATCGACCGGGTTGAAATGCCCGCCCGCGATCCCGCAGAGCGCAGCCGTACCTTCGACGAGGTCAACCTGGGGCTGAGCCTCGAGCAGGCAGTCCAGGAGGCCAAACGCTGCCTGCAGTGCAAGCACCGCCCCTGCGTGGAAGGATGCCCGGTGCAGGTCTCTATCCCCGACTTCCTCGATGCCCTGGCCCGAGAAGACCTCCCCGAGGCCGCTCGTATTCTTCAGGGAGACAGCGCCCTGCCCGCCGTCTGCGGCCGAGTCTGTCCCCAGGAGAGCCAGTGCGAGAAGCTGTGCGTCCGTACCAACAAGGGGGAATCCGTCGCCATCGGTCATCTGGAGCGCTTCGTCGCCGACTGGGCCATGGCCCACCCGGAGCAGGTTGCAGCCCCCGAACTGCCCCCCCCCACAGGAAAGACCGTGGCCGTCATAGGCTGCGGACCTGCGGGACTGACCGCCGCAGGAGAGCTGTCCCGTGCGGGGCATGGGGTTACTATTTTCGAGGCGCTGCATGACACCGGAGGCGTACTGCGCTACGGCATCCCCGAATTCCGCCTCCCCAAGAAGATCATCGACACGGAAATCGCAGGGTTGACCCGTCTGGGAGTGAAAATCGAGTGCAACGTGATCATCGGCCGCACCCTGACACTGGGGCAACTTCGCGAGGAGTTCGACGCCGTCTTCGTGGGCAACGGCGCAGGGCTGCCCGCCATGCTGGGAATTCCGGGCGAAAATCTCAAGGGAGTCTACTCGGCCAACGAATACCTGACCCGCGTCAACCTCATGGGCGCCGGACGGGACCCCGAGTCGACTACCCCGATTCTCCCGGGCAAGAACGTCGCCGTCATCGGTGCGGGCAACACCGCCATGGACTGCGTGCGCACCGCCCGCCGCCTCGGGGCGGACCGGGCCATGATCGTCTACCGACGCAGCGAGGAGGAGATGCCCGCAAGGCTTGAGGAGATCCATCACGCCAAGGAAGAAGGGATCGAACTGGTGATACTCACCAGCCCCCTGGAGATCGTCACCGATGAGCAGGGTTGGGCGAGCGTACTTCATTGCCAGCGAATGCGCCTTGGAGAGCCCGATGCTTCCGGACGGCGCCGGCCCGAACCGGTAGAGGGTCAGACCGTCGACCTGCCTGTCGATGTGGTCATCAATGCCCTGGGCACCCGCCCGAATCCGCTACTCACGGCCACAGAGCCCGATCTTAAGCTCAACAGCTGGGGGAACATCGAGGCCGACGATCAGTGTAAAACCAGCCTTCCTGGTGTCTTCGCAGGCGGAGATATAGTCCGGGGCGGCGCCACGGTCATCCTCGCCATGGGAGACGGCAAGGAAGCCGCCCGATCCATCGACGAGTATCTTAAGGGCTAATAGTTCAGCTTCTTCGTCCGTACTGAAAAGGCCACCCCATGCGGGGTGGCCTTTTCAGTACGGACGATATCAAAACAAAGGTTTCGCTGCCTTCCCCTCCCCTCGCGGGAGGGGATTGAGGGGAGGGGGG
>JAAXQG010000273.1 GCA_012974445.1 Desulfuromonadales bacterium | reverse complement strand
AGGTAGAGAAGCTCTTGAGCGTCAGCTGGAGTATCGGTGCTGTATTTGATGTGATCCGGGCTGAAGGCGCCCAGACCGAACTGTTCGCGAATGTTGCCTGCGATGGTGCGCAGCAGGATGTCGAAGTTTTCGATGTCGGCAGGTGCTGTCTCGGCGCTGAGGCTGATGGCGGGTTTTCGGCCGTCTTCGTACTGAATTCCAGTGATAAGAACTTGCGCAGGAATCGACCGAACCGCTTTGGCCAGAAGTTCGCTCGGGGTGGGCCGTCCCACCTCTTTGGCCATCTGGTCCAGAAGCTGATTGTATTGATTGAGCTTTTGACGTTGCTGGGCCGCCGAAGCCGTGAGCAGGGATGCACTCTGGCCGCCGTACCACTGCAGAAAGCCCGACTGGGCCGCGAGCATAATGGTCAGGGTTGCCGCTATGGCAATGGCCGCCCACTGCGCACTGCGCCACTGCTGCTCTTTTTTAACCAGACGGTGGGTCAGGCTGTGGGCTTTTTCAGAAGGTGTCAGGTCGGCCGCATTGAAGAAAGCCAGGGGGTTGATGAGCTCAGGCTGCTCTCCCTGAATCGGTGCCGTATCAACGGGCAGGTCCACCACTTCCCGGCCAAGCTGTTCGGAGAGGTTGATTGCATCAATCCCCTCTTCGCCGAAGGTGACTATATAGGTTCGGTCAATCTCGGCAGTGACCTTCTGGGAGAATAGAAAGCGGGACTGGTTGATCTCGTAGCTGATGGTGCCGAGCTTGTCGCCGAGGTCGAACTGGCTTGAGATGGCGATGTCCCGGGAAAAGACATACTGCCCTTTGTAGAAAAAATAGAAAAAACACTCGGTGCCGATCAGCGCGACAAGGCAGATGCCTCCCTGGTCATAGTCTGGGAGAATATTCTGCAGCTTGGCTTCCCAGAGAAGCCCCGGTGTGGTGATGAGCAGGGGGGAGAAATTGTATTTTTCGAGATGCTGGTAGCAGAGATGGAAACTTGGATCGGGGAAGTAGGAGACCTTTACGCCCTTTTTCCCCTCGGCTGTCTTTTCTGGGACATCGAAATAAAAATCCTGAACTTCGGGAAGTTCGGGGTGATCCCCCCTGATTTTGCGCTGAATGAAGGTATCGACGATAGAGCGCTTCTGGGTGGCTAGCGCATAGGTTCGGGTGCCCAGCCAGAAGTCGGGAACCACGAGACAGTCCACCTGGGGCAGTTTCATCTGCTGCAGGCGCTCTGTCGGCAGAACCCCCTCAATCATGTCGCTCAGCTCAACTGTTGCCAGTACGGATTTGACACCGGCGCTGTCAATCTGCGCCTTGGCCAGAAGTTCGTTATGGACGATGATCAGGGATGTGGGATCTGTACTGTTCATGGAATCCGTTTAGCGGACGGTCGGCTTGATAAAACAAAAGGGGCCAATCGAATCGATTGGCCCCTTTGCCGGTACTGGAGCCACTTGGCGGAGTCGAACCGCCGACCTACTGATTACGAATCAGTTGCTCTACCAACTGAGCTAAAGCGGCAATTAAAATCAGGCCCTTTCTTAACCCATAAATTAATGATAAGTCAACTATTTTGCAGACCATATTCCTTGCCAGACTTTGGATAAACAGGTAGTATTCGGCCGATTTCTGACCAGGCGGAGACTCTATGGAAAACAACAAGCTCGTACTCGTTATTTTTACAGGCCCCGACAAACCCGGCATCATTGCAGCTGTCACGGAGCTTATTGCGGCCTCCAGCGCCCGAATTCGCGACATTGAGCAGACGGTGACCCATACGCTGCTTTCTCTGTCGCTGCTCATTGACTTTTCGGCGGGCAAGGCCAGCCAGGAACCGCTGCTCAAGGACCTGCTCTTTCGGGCCAAGGAGCTGGGGCTCGATCTCGACTTTCAGGTTCTGACCGAATCGGAGTATCGTCGTCGCAATGAACGCTTCTCCTACGTTGTGACCATTCTAGGCGAAGAGGTGGGAGCTTCCGTCCTATTTCGCATCTCCAGGATTCTGGGGGAAAACCAGGTCAATATTGAGCGCATATCCAAGCTGACCCAGGGACAGTTGCGCTGCATCGAGCTGCTTATCTCTACCGACCAGTCTCTGGATATCAAGGCCCTGACCCGCAAGCTGCTGCGCACCGGATCGAGTCTGGGGGTAGATATTGCCGTGCAGAAAGAGAGTCTGTACCGCCGCGCCAAACGCCTGGTGGTGATGGATATGGACTCCACACTCATTCAGGTCGAAGTCATCGACGAGCTGGCGCGACTGGCCGGAGTGGGTGATGAGGTCATCGCCATCACCGAGCGGGCAATGAACGGCGAACTGGATTTCCAGGACTCTCTGCGTGAGCGGGTGGCTCTGCTCAAGGGGCTCAGCGCCGATGCGCTGGAAGAGGTCTACCGCAACATTCCCCTGACCCCCGGTGCCCGCAATCTTGTGCATATCCTCAGGCGCCTGGGTTTCAAGACCGCCGTCATCTCCGGCGGCTTCGATTTCTTCACCCAGCGCCTGAAAGAAGAGCTGGGCCTCGACTATGCCTACTCCAACAGCCTGGAGATTGAGGACGGCGTCGTGACCGGTCGGGTGCAGGGGCAAATCGTCGACGGCGAGCGCAAGGCGCAGCTGCTCGAAGAGATCGCCCGCAATGAGGGGATCGCTCTGGATCAGGTCATCGCCATCGGCGACGGGGCCAACGATCTGCCCATGCTCGGGCGCGCAGGCCTGGGAATCGCCTTTAACGCCAAGGCCAGGGTCCGCGAGCAGGCCGACACCCACATCTCCCAGCAGAGCCTCGATTCCATCCTCTATCTGCTCGGTCTCTCCGAGCGCGAAATGGCGGAGATCGCCGAGTGAGACTGCCCGCACCTCTTGTGGAGGGACGCCTGGTGCGCCGCTACAAGAGGTTTCTGGCCGACGTCGAACTTGAAGACGGCAGTTTCGTCACCGCTTACACCCCGAATACCGGCAGCATGACGCAGTGTGCCGTGCCCGGTTATCCGGTACTGCTCTCCCGAAGCGACAATCCCAAGCGCAAACTCCCTTGGACTCTTGAACTTATACGCGTCGGCGACCACTGGGTCGATACCCACACCCACCGATCGAATCGGGTTGTGGAAGAGGCCCTGCGTGCCAACCTCATCGAGCCCTTCTGCGGGTTCGACCTTCGCCCAGAATATCCCTTCGGGGATAGTCGTATCGACTTCTATCTGGAGAAGGGGCAGCAACGCGCCCTGCTTGAGGTCAAGAACGTGACTCTTATTGAAGAGCGGGGGCTCGCCTGTTTTCCCGATGCCGTCACCACCCGGGGGCAGAAGCACCTGCGGGAACTGATGCGGGCCAGGGCGCTGGGGTGGCGCGCCGCCGTATTTTTTCTGGTCCAGAGGTATGAGGCTACAGGTTTCTGCCCCGCTGATAGCATTGATCCCGAGTACGGCAGGTTGCTGCGCGAGGCTGCCGCCTGCGGGGTGGAGGTGCTGGCTTACCGGACACGGGTGACCCAGGAAGAGACTCGCGTTGAGTCGCGTATTCCGGTGTTGTTGTAGGCGATGTTACCCCCTCCCCTCGCGGGAGGGGGCAAGGGGGAGGGGGAGATCTTGTCTGTAGATCGAGCAAGAGAACTCAGAAGAAATCTAACTGAAGCTGAGCGCAAGCTCTGGGGACGGTTGCGACTTCGACAGATTGAGGGGCTAAAATTCCGCAGACAGCATCCTCTGGGGCACTACGTCGTTGATTTCATCTGTTTGGAAAAGCGTATGATTATTGAGTTGGATGGCGGGCAGCACCTTGAGCAGGTGGAGTATGATTCACGCAGAACACAGTGGCTTGAAGCCCAGGGGTTTTGCCTGCTGCGTTTCTGGAACCATGATGTTCTGACGGATATTGAATCCGTGCTTCTGGCAATTGTCGATGCTCTAGCATCACCCCCACCCCGACCCTCCCCCGTGAAGGGGGAGGGAGTATGTTCCGACGGCGGATCCGTATGTTGAACGCCGTTGGTCTGATCACCGAATACAACCCCTTTCATAACGGTCACCTCCACCATCTGAGGGAGAGCCTTCGCCTTGCCGGTGCAGATGTTTCCGTCGCGGTGATGAGCGGGCACTTCCTGCAGCGCGGCGAGGCTTCGCTTGCGGACAAGTGGACGCGTACCCGCATGGCTCTTGCCAGCGGAGTCGATCTGGTTATCGAGCTGCCCTTTGCCTATGCCTGTAACAGCGCCCCCCATTTCGCCGCAGGAGCTGTGAACATGCTCGATGCCCTCGGGGTGAAGAGTCTCTGTTTCGGCAGCGAGGCAGGTGACATAGCGCCTCTGCAGCAGGCGGCGCAGCATCTGGAGACGCATCGCACGCGCATCGAGGCCGCCATCCGTGCTCGCATGGGACTCGGTCAGTCCTATCCCCTTGCCCGGGCCGCAATCCTTGCGCAGGACGGGCTCGAAGATGCGGTGCTGGAGACACTGAAATCTCCCAACAACATTCTCGGTATCGAGTATCTGCGTGCCCTGCTGCGAAATGGCTCAAGCATTCGACCCCTGACCCTTGCACGACTGGGGAGCGGCTATCACGAGACCGGGGAGGTCGGGGGAATCGCCAGCGCCACGGGCATCCGTGCCCGCCTCGCTCAGGAGCAGCCCTGGCGCCATCTGGTTCCCGATGCGGGGGGGGAAATGTTGGAGCAGTGCCTTTGCAATGGATTCGGCGCCGATAACGACCGTCTGTTCATCGCCCTCTCGGGGCAATTGCTAAAGGGAGAGGAGGCTCTTGCCGGCCTCTACCAGGCCGACTCCGGCACCCTCCGGCGACTCTGCCATGCCGCACGGCAGGCCGATGACCTTCCCGGTCTCATCGACCGTGTCGCCCAGAAACAGCTCACCCGTACCCGCATCCAGCGTCTCCTGATCTATGCCCTCCTGGGAGTCGAAGGGGAGCAGATGCAGGCCTTTCTGGAGAGCGGCCCCCTTTATCTGCGGGTTCTGGGTGCGACGCGACAGGGCGAGGCCTATCTGGCCCGACAAAGAGGCAAGACGGAGCTTCCCCTGCTTTACCAGATGCCACGGGCTCTAAAGGTATTGAAAGGCTTTTACGGCGATGCTCCCCGAAGGGAACTGGCGGGCAAGATGCTGGAGCTGGAGTTTCGCACAACCCGCTTTTACAGTCTGCTGATGCCCGGCTTTCGGGGACATCGCAATCGGGATTTTTCGAGCAAGTGGTCAGGGGATCTTAAA
>JAAXQG010000266.1 GCA_012974445.1 Desulfuromonadales bacterium | reverse complement strand
GAGCGAATGGTTGAGCGCAAGGCAGAGGAAAATATCCGCTTTTTCGATGACTTGCTCAAGGGTGTCGAGAAATCACTTCAATCTTCCCGGGGGCAGGAGCTGGCTGAGAGTCTTCGTCAGCGCTATGCCGCGGCGCTTATCGACGAATTTCAGGACACGGATCCGCTCCAGTACGGGATCTTCAGCCGGATCTATCCTGATAGCGACTCCCTGATCTTTTTCATCGGCGATCCCAAGCAGGCGATCTATAGCTTTCGGGGGGCCGATATCTATGCCTACCTCAAGGCCAGCCGTCAGGTGGATGCCAGGTACAGTCTGGGCGTGAACTGGCGCTCTGCCCCCCGTCTCATCGAGGCGGTCAATGCGCTGTTCAAGGCTACCGATGATCCCTTCGCAGGTTCGGGTATCCAATTTGAGCCCGTCGAGGCGGGACTGCCTGCTGCTGCCCTGGAGGATGAGGAAGACCCCGACGCTGCGCTGCGTTTCTGGCTCCTGCCCGAGCCGGAGAAGAGACCCTGGAGTAAGGAGGCCGCTACCACCATGCTCTGCCGGGGGGTTGCTTCCGAGATCGCCCGTCTGCTTGAGCGCAGCAGCCAGGGGAGGCTCGGCATCGAAGGGCGCGCTCTTCGTCCCGGCGATATTGCGGTGCTTGTGCGCTCTCACAGTCAGGCCAGAGCCGTGCAGCAGGCGCTTCGCCCTTACCGCATCCCCTCGGTACTTCAGGGAACCGGCTGTCTCTACGCCACCGATGAAGCCCGGGAGTTGCTGTGCATCCTTCGGGCAGTGGCCGAACCCTTTGAAGAAGGGGGACTCAAGGCGGCGCTGATCACCGGCATGCTGGGGCAGGGTGCTCAGGATCTGGCGGAACTGATGGATTCAGAGCAGGGTTGGTCCCGGGTGCTTGAACGTTTTTCCCGGTATCGCGACCTCTGGAGCACTCGGGGACTTTTCGTGATGGCCTCGCATCTGCTGGCTCAGGAAGGGGTGCGGGAGCGCCTGCTTGGTTTTCCTGATGGCGAGCGGCGCATGACCAATCTGATGCATTGCCTTGAGGTTCTTCACCGGCAATCCTGCGACAGGCGCCTCGGGCTGCGGGCACAGTTGCTCTGGTTTGCCCGTCAGATCGAGGAGAAGCCCTCCCTCGAGGAGGCGCAGATGCGCCTGGAGACCGACGAGGATGCCGTCAAGCTCGTTACCATTCATAAGAGCAAGGGGCTGGAGTACCCGGTGGTATTTTGTCCCTTTTGCTGGGGATCATCCAACGTCAGGGATGATGAAGTTTTTTTTCACGACGAGCAGCAGGACCGGCGTCTCTGTCTCGATCCCGGCACCGGGAACCTGGAGCATAATCGGGAGCTCGCCAGAGATGAGGCTTTGGCAGAGAACCTTCGCCTGCTCTACGTGGCCCTAACCCGGGCCAAATATCGCTGCTACGTGGGCTGGGGCAAGATAAATCAGTCCGATAGTTCGGCTCTGGCCTGGCTGCTGTACCCACCTGCGGCCCCCCTGGGAAACCTGACTCAGGCCTTGAGCGATCACCTGGGCGGGTTGAGCGGCGAAGAGCGTGGGGCAGTCTTTGAGCGGCTGAAGCAGCGCTCTGGCGGAGCCCTTACGAGCCAGCCACTACCGGAAGTGCCGCTGCATATAACACCCTATAGTCCTGAGAGCGTCCCCCCCGGGCAGTGCAGGGAGTTCAGGGCACGACTGGCGCGGGACTGGCGCATCGGAAGTTTTTCCATGCTTAGTGCCTCCGCCCACCGTAGGCCGGAAGGGCCGGGTTGGGACGAGCCGGTTGTAGCCCCCGTGCAGCAATTTCGCGCGGAGGTGCCTAACGACTCCATTTTCGCTTTTCCCCGAGGCGCCACCCCCGGAACCTGTCTCCATGCTTTTTTGGAAACCCTGGACTTCCAGCGAGATATGAATTCAGAAACTGGCCGATGCGAGTTGCTGCAGCAGATCGGTGAGGGGCTTGGCCGGTACGGTATCGATCCCTGCTGGTCCGACACCGTTCTCGTTATGTTGCGTCATCTCATGCGGGCTCCTCTTCCCGGACGGGACGGCCCGATCCGGCTGGGGAATATCGGAATGTGCCAGCGACTCGTGGAGATGGAGTTTCATTTCCCCACGGCGCGCCTTACCCCCGCATCTCTCTGTGAGGTATTCAACCGTTGCGCTTTGAGCGAAATCGACCGTCAGCGGGTCACGGCTCTTGCGGCCATCGATTTTGTTCCCATGACGGGAATTCTCAAAGGGTACATCGATCTTATCTTTGAGCATCAGGGGCGCTATTACATCATCGATTGGAAGTCCAACGACCTGGGCAGCAGCCTCAAGGACTACGGGGCCTCCGAGCTTGAGCAGGCGATGCGATCAGAGCAATATATACTTCAGTATCATCTTTACGCCCTGGCGCTGCACCGGTATCTCAGGGCTCGAACAGCTGATTATGATTACGAGCACCATTTCGGCGGTGTTTTCTATCTGTTCCTGCGTGGTGTTCAGGCCGATTCTCATCTCAGCGGCATCTTCACCGACCGCCCATCAATGAAGCTGCTCGATGCCCTCGATCGTCTTTTTGCTGAAGGAGAACAGGAATGAGTCTGCTGCGCTGTGCCATTGACGAAGAGGCGCTCGAGGGTTCATCTCCACTGGGCCGGGGGCTGATACGGCTTATCCGGCATCTGGAGCCCCAGGCCAATGCTCCGCTGGAACAGGCCGTTTCCCGGCTTTGTGATGCGGTGCTCGAAGGGGACCTCTGTCTTGATCTCAAGCGTCCCGCGGCCGATACGCAGAACAGCCTGACCGACTGCGAGGGGCTGCTCAGGAGCGCGCTCGTGGGACGCCCCGGGGAGCGAGCCCCGCTGATTCTGGATGATAAGGGCCGACTTTATTTCTACCGACACTGGCTGGGAGAAGTATCGGTGGCCGAAGATCTCAGGCGCCGGGCAACGCAGCCCCTCTCGCTCGTCGATCCGAATCTGCTTGTCGATGGACTCAACCGGTTGTTCGGACCGCTCGGCGCAGAGGTGGACTGGCAGCGGGTGGCGGCTTGCGTCGCCTGTCTCAAGGATTTCAGCCTCATCACCGGGGGGCCAGGTACGGGGAAGACCTCTATTGTCGTCAAGGTTCTGGCTCTGCTTCAGGAACAGGCTCTGGCGGATGGGACGCCCCTGCGTGCCATGCTGGCCGCTCCCACGGGCAAGGCCGCGGTGCGACTAAGCGAGTCGATTGCCGCGATGAAGAAGTCTCTGACCGTAAGCGAGGCTGTACGGGGTTTGATTCCCGATCAGGTCCTGACGCTCCATCGTCTGCTTGGAGCCCGCGGGGGCACCGGGGGATTCAAACACAATAGTGACAATCCCCTGCCCTGCGACCTGCTTGTTCTGGATGAGGCTTCCATGGTGGATCTGCGCATGATGGAGCAGTTGCTCTCGGCCCTGCCGGAAAAGGCGAGAATCATTCTTCTGGGTGATCGTAATCAGCTCTGCTCAGTGGAGGCCGGTTCCGTGCTGGGAGATCTATGCGCCCTGAGACAGCCAGGTTCTTATTCGGAGGTTATGGCGAGGAGCCTGGAAAAACTTTGTGGACTGAACCGGGCTGCATCCACTGCTGGCGGTCCTTTGGGTGACTCGGTGGTGGCTCTGAGCCGGAGTTACCGATTCGATGACTGTCGAGGCATCGGGCGGGTCAGCCGTGCGGTTAATCAGGGAGATGCGGATGCGGCGTTGAATATTCTGAAGACGGATTCGAGCTGCCGCTGGATTCAGCCTGATGAATCGGCGTTCGCGCGGGAGTTCTCCCGGGCCGTCGTCGAAGGTTTTCGGACTTATCTGCAGGCCGATACGATCCAGGAGGCTCTGGAGCGATTTACATCCTTTATGGTCCTCTGTGCCTTGAGGCAGGGGGAGCGGGGGATCGAGGCTGTCAATAGCCGCATTGAAAAGGTTCTTGAGGTTGCGGGGCTGATTTGCGTATCCAAAAGCCCCTGGTATCGGGGGCGTCCCGTGATGGTCACCCGGAACTGTCCTCATCTGGGACTATTTAACGGCGACATGGGGCTCGTGTGGCCAGACCCGGAAAAGAACGGAGACCTTCAGGTCTTCTTTCCGACGCCCGATGGAACGAAGGCCTTCTCTCCGGCGCGCTTGGCGCAGCTCCAGACGGTCTATGCCATGACGGTTCACAAGAGTCAGGGCTCCGAGTACAGGGAGATTCTGCTGCTTCTGCCTGCGGCTGCCTCAGCGGTGCTGACCCGGGAGCTGATATATACGGCTATAACCCGGGCACGGGAGTCGGCCAGTATCTGGGGAAGTAGTGATGTGTTGCGCCAGGGGATTTCCCGACGTGTCGAGCGGGCCAGCGCCCTGGCCGAAGCCCTGCATCGGTAATCTGGCTTGAGCAAAGGGGAGGGGGGATTGCGAAGGGATTTATTTTTGGTTGATCTTAATAATAATCTAATCACTTCGCTTCTGGACAAAAGCGGATTCAATGCCACAATAAAACCTTCGTGGAGATGCTGATCGGGATTGATCCTTCGTGTCAGGGAGCGATTAGGTTGAAAAACCCCTTATCTCAGGTACTTGGTCTCATGATTTGATTCCTTCGACCTTTATTTGTTTTTTTCTCAAGAAATGCATTGACGCCTTGGGAGTGTTTTGTTAGTTTCCGCCTCGCCGCTGGGAAACGCGGGAAACAAAAAAGCAATTCGGTCTTTGAAAACTAAATAGCAGATGCATCGTAACATGCAAAGAAAAACGTAACGGGCACCGTTTCATGAATTTGAAACGGCACAAGCAGAATCAAAGTAACTTCAGTATAAATTAACTGGAGAGTTTGATCCTGGCTCAGAACGAACGCTGGCGGCGTGCTTAACACATGCAAGTCGAACGAGAATCATTCCTTCGGGGATGAGGAAAGTGGCGCACGGGTGAGTAACACGTGGATAATCTACCCGATGATCCGGGATAACATTTCGAAAGGGATGCTAATACCGGATAAAGCCACACTGGAACTGAGACACGGTCCAGACTCCTACGGGAGGCAGCAGTGGGGAATTTTGCGCAATGGACGAAAGTCTGACGCAGCAACGCCGCGTGAGTGATGAAGGTTTTCGGATCGTAAAGCTCTGTCGGAGGGGAAGAACACCCAGGCGGCTAATACCCGCTTGGACTGACGGTACCCTCAAAGGAAGCACCGGCTAACTCCGTGCCAGCAGCCGCGGTAATACGGAGGGTGCAAGCGTTGTTCGGAATTACTGGGCGTAAAGAGCGTGTAGGCGGTTTTTTAAGTCTGATGTGAAAGCCCGGGGCTCAACCCCGGAAGTGCATTGGAAACTGGAAGACTTGAATACGGGAGAGGGAAGTGGAATTTCGAGTGTAGGGGTGAAATCCGTAGATATTCGAAGGAACACCAGAGGCGAAGGCGACTTCCTGGACCGATATTGACGCTGAGACGCGAAAGCGTGGGGAGCAAACAGGATTAGATACCCTGGTAGTCCACGCCGTAAACGATGGGTACTAGGCGTTGCGGGTAACCACTCCTGCAGTGCCGAAGCTAACGCGATAAGTACCCCGCCTGGGGAGTACGGCCGCAAGGTTAAAACTCAAAGGAATTGACGGGGGCCCGCACAAGCGGTGGAGCATGTGGTTTAATTCGACGCAACGCGCAGAACCTTACCTGGGCTTGACATCCCGATCATACTTTCTGGAAACAGTTAGGTCAGTTCGGCTGGATCGGTGACAGGTGCTGCATGGCTGTCGTCAGCTCGTGTCGTGAGATGTTGGGTTAAGTCCCGCAACGAGCGCAACCCTTGTCCTTAGTTGCCATCATTAAGTTGGGCACTCTAAGGAGACTGCCGGTGTCAAACCGGAGGAAGGTCGACTCCATGAAGTTGGAATCGCTAGTAATCGCGTATCAGCGTGACGCGGTGAATACGTTCCCGGGCCTTGTACACACCGCCCGTCACACCACGGGAGTCTGTTGTACCGGAAAACGGTGGGCTAACCCTTCGGGGAGGCAGCCGTTTATGGTATGGCCGGTAACTGGGGTGAAGTCGTAACAAGGTATCCGTACCGGAAGGTGCGGATGGATCACCTCCTTTCTAAGGAGCCACAACTTCCCTGGCAACAGGGCAAGTCATGGTATCCACAAAAAGTCCCGCTACGTAAGACGCATGGATACATCTGCTGTTTAGTTTTGAAGGACCGAAGGCCCTTTTAGTAGAAGGGCTTTTGTGATCTTTGACTTTTTCTAGAGATTCTGGTGCGCGGGCTAGTAGCTCAGCTGGCTAGAGCACACGACTGATAATCGTGAGGTCGGAGGTTCAAGTCCTCCCTAGCCCACCAATTAAGAGGATGGAATTCTTTTGGGGGGTGTAGCTCAGCTGGGAGAGCGCCTGCCTTGCACGCAGGAGGTCATCGGTTCGAACCCGTTCACCTCCACCAAAAAGAATTCAACTAGATCTTTGACAATTGCATAGCTTAAAAAAGCGATAACGAAAACGAGCGGTTTTGGCCTGTCTTAGTAAGAAGAGACAGCGCACGAACCCGCCGAAGGTGATAAATCGAACGAACACTTAAGTAGAAGACTTTTTTATGGTCAAGCTAATAAGGGCGTACGGTGGATGCCTTGGCATCGAGAGGCGATGAAGGACGTGGTAAGCTGCGATAAGCTTCGGTGAGCCGCTAAACAGGCTTTGACCCGGAGATTTCCGAATGGGGAAACCCGGCAGGGATCATACCCTGTCATCGTATGGTGAATACATAGCCATACGAGGCGAACGGGGGGAACTGAAACATCTAAGTACCCCTAGGAGAAGAAATCAAACGAGATTCCGTCAGTAGCGGCGAGCGAAAGCGGAGTAGCCCAAACCGCAGAGACCACGGTCTTTGCGGGGTTGTGGGGCCCCGATAGTGGGATTGGTAATGGGTAGCAGAAGGAGTTGGAAATCTCCGCCATAGTGGGTGATAGCCCCGTATGCGAAACCTTGAACCACCCTAGGGTGTCCCCGAGTACCGCGGAACACGAGAAATTCCGTGGGAATCCGGGAGGACCATCTTCCAAGGCTAAATACTCCTCGATGACCGATAGCGCATAGTACCGTGAGGGAAAGGTGAAAAGAACTCCGATAAGGAGAGTGAAATAGACCCTGAAACCGTATGCCTACAAGCAGTGGGAGCACTATGATCTTTCGGGATCAGTGTGACCGCGTGCCTTTTGCATAATGAGTCAGCGAGTTACGCTCAGCAGCGAGGTTAAGCCGTTCTAGGTGTAGCCGAAGCGAAAGCGAGTCTTAATAGGGCGAATTAGTTGCTGGGAGTAGACCCGAAACCGAGTGATCTATCCATGTGCAGGGTGAAGCGGAGGTAACACTTCGTGGAGGCCCGAACCCACTTAGGTTGAAAACTGAGGGGATGACGTGTGGATTGGAGTGAAAGGCTAATCAAACTCGGAGATAGCTGGTTCTCCCCGAAATATATTTAGGTATAGCCTCGTACGAATCGTTCCGGAGGTAGAGCACTGAATGGGCTAGGGGTCTCACCAGATTACCAAACCTAATCAAACTCCGAATGCCGGAAACGTATATACGGGAGTCAGACTGCGGGTGATAAGATCCGTAGTCGAGAGGGAAACAACCCAGATCGACAGCTAAGGTCCCAAAATCTGTGCTAAGTGGCAAAGGATGTGGGAATGCCCAGACAACCAGGAGGTTGGCTTAGAAGCAGCCACCCTTTAAAGAAAGCGTAATAGCTCACTGGTCGAGTGGTCCTGCGCCGAAAATGTAACGGGGCTCAAGCACAGTACCGAAGCTTCGGATTTGTACCTTAAGGTATAAGTGGTAGGGGAGCATTGTGGTAGCCGTAGAAGGTCGACCGTAAGGACGGCTGGAGGTCCCACAAGAGCTTATGCTGACATGAGTAGCGCAAATGCGGGTGAGAAACCCGCACGCCGTAAACCCAAGGTTTCCTGGGTAAAGGTAATCTTCCCAGGGTTAGTCGGTCCCTAAGGCGAGGCCGAAAGGCGTAGTCGATGGGAAACAGGTTAATATTCCTGTACCTGTTATTACTGCGATGGGGGGACGGAGAAGGGTAGGCCAGCCGGGTGGTGGACGTCCCGGTTTAAGCGTGTAGACGGGGGAGATAGGTAAATCCGTTTCCCTGTATAACGTCAAGGCGTGATGACGAGAGCTTCAAGCTCGTAAAGTGGCTGATCCCATGCTTCCAAGAAAAGCCTCTAAGCTTCAGGTAATAATAGACCGTACCGTAAACCAACTCAGGTGGGTGGGCAGAGAATGCTAAGGCGATTGAGATAACTCTGGTTAAGGAACTCGGCAAAATAACACCGTAACTTCGGGAGAAGGTGTGCCCCCGTTAGGTAGAGGGATTTACTCCCCGAGCTGAAGGGGGTCGCAGAGAAATGGCGGTAGCGACTGTTTACTAAAAACACAGCACTCTGCAAACTCGTAAGAGGAAGTATAGGGTGTGACGCCTGCCCGGTGCCGGAAGGTTAAGGGGATG
>JAAXQG010000103.1 GCA_012974445.1 Desulfuromonadales bacterium | reverse complement strand
GTCCAAAAGCGCCGTCGAAGGGATGTTCATGAAGGCCGGAACCCAGCTGCTCAGTGTTTCGGATATCTCAAAAGTCTGGGTCAATGCCGAGCTCTATGAATTTGAGCTGCCCTGGGTCAGGGTCGGGCAGAAAGCTCAGCTCCAGCTGCCTTACGATCCCGATACTCGCCTCGAGGGGGTCATCACCTATATCTATCCCTATGCACAGAAAAAGACGCGCACCGTACGGGCCCGTCTGGAATTTCCCAATCCCGGTCAGCGACTGAAGCCGGATATGTACGTCAACGCAGAGCTGCAGACCGAGTCGGTTCAGGATGTTTTGACCATTCCGGTGGAGGCGGTGCTTGACACCGGTGAGAAACAGACGGTCTTCGTGGCTCTGGAGGAAGGTAAATTCGAGCCCCGTCAGATCAGAACGGGGCTTGCGGACGGTAAGGGGCTTGTGGAGGTCAGGCAGGGGCTTTTGTCGGGGGAGTCGGTAGTGACCTCCGCCCAGTTCATGCTTGACTCAGAAAGTCAGCTGCGCGAGGCGATCCGCAAGATGCTTGAGCCGAAAAAAGAGACAATGCCTGCCGAGCAGGAGATGGACGATCTCTTCGGCGAGCCTGAGGGCAAGGATACGGCAGAAGATCTGTTTTAGGTTCGCGTCCGATTTGGAATGTAAGATTTTATTCTGATTTTTGGGGAAACAGCCATGCTTGAAAAAATCATAGAGTTATCGATCCGCAACAAATTCATGGTGATTCTCTTTACCCTCTTCGCCATTATTGCGGGGATCTACTCCCTGCGCAACACTCCTCTGGATGCCATTCCCGATCTCTCGGACGTGCAGGTCATCGTCTTTACCGAGTATCCGGGGCAGGCTCCCCAGGTGGTGGAAGACCAGGTCACCTATCCTCTAACGACCCAGATGCTGGCCGTCCCCTATGCCAAGACGGTGCGTGGTTACTCCTTCTTCGGCTACTCTTTTGTCTACATCATCTTTGAAGACGGAACCGATCTGTACTGGGCCCGCTCCCGGGTACTGGAATACCTCAACTATGCTTCCGGAAAACTCCCCGCCGGGGTCAACCCCTCGCTGGGGCCCGATGCCACCGGTGTCGGCTGGATCTATCAGTACGTGCTCGAGAGCGACAAGCACAACCTGCAGGAGCTGCGCTCCATTCAGGACTGGTATCTGAGGTACGAGCTGACCGCTGTGGACGGGGTGGCCGAGGTGGCCAGCATCGGTGGTCATGTAAAGCAGTATCAGGTGGCCATCGATCCCAACCGTCTCATGGCCTACGACATCCCTATTTCAAAGGTGAAGAGGGCGATTTCCCGCAGCAACAGCAATGTGGGGGGCCGACTGCTGGAGATGGCCGAGACCGAGTTCATGGTGCGGGGCCTGGGCTATATACAAAGCGTTGAGGACGTGGAGAACGTCGTGGTCGACGTGGGCAAGAACGGAATCCCCATTCTGGTTCGTGATATCGCCAAGGTTCGTCTGGGGCCCGAACTACGCCGGGGGCTGGCCGAATCGGACGGGCTGGGGGAGGCTGTCGGCGGAATTATCGTCATGCGCGTCGGCGAGAACGCCCTAGCTACCATCGAAAACGTCAAGGAAAAGCTCGAGGAGCTCAAGTCCGGCCTGCCCGAGGGGGTAAGAATCAAGCCGGTCTATGATCGCTCCGGTCTGATTGAGAGAGCCGTTGACAATCTCAGCTTCAAGCTTATCGAGGAATGTATCGTTGTCGCTCTGGTGATCATTCTCTTTCTCTTCCACCTGCCGAGCTCCTTCGTGGTCATAATCACGATTCCCGTGGCGATTCTTATGTCGTTCATTGTCATGAACTATCAGGGGATCAACGCCAACATCATGAGTCTGGGCGGTATCGCCATTGCCATCGGAGCCATGGTCGATGCGGCCATCATCATGATAGAGAACGCCCACAAGCACCTGGAGCGTGATGGCGGTAAGAAGCCCCATGCGCAGATCATCATGGAATCGGCTAAGGAGGTGGGGCCGACCCTCTTTTTCTCTCTTGCGGTGATCACCGTATCCTTCGTTCCGGTCTTCACCCTGACCGAGCAGGCGGGGCGGATGTTCAAGCCGCTGGCTTTCACCAAGACCTACGCCATGGCGGCTGCGGCCATTCTGGCCATCACTCTGGTGCCGGTTCTCATGGTCTGGTTCGTCCGGGGTGGAATTAAGCCCGAGACAGCCAACCCCATCAACCGGTTTCTGATCAGGCTCTACCACCCGGGGGTCGATTTCGTCCTGCGCTGGCGCAAGACCACTCTTTTTGTGGCCCTCATGCTCATCCTCTCCACCGCCTGGCCCATAAGCAAGATGGGCTCGGAGTTCATGCCCCCCCTCTACGAAGGGGACCTGCTCTACATGCCCACCACCTTGCCGGGAATCTCCGTCGATAAGGCCAGGGAACTGCTGCAGCAGACCGACCGCATTATCGCCAGTTTTCCCGAGGTTCACCACGTCTTCGGCAAGGTGGGCAGGGCCGAGACGGCCACGGATCCCGCGCCCCTTTCCATGATCGAGACGACCATCATGCTCAAGGAAGAGGATCAGTGGCGCAAGCTTCCCGTGGAGCGCTTCTTCAGCGACTGGCCGGAGCCTATTAGAGCGCCCCTGGCCATGATCTGGCCCGAGCAGCGGGCGATCTCGGTGGATGAACTGATCTCCGAGCTCAATGACGCCATCCAGTTTCCGGGACTGACCAACGCCTGGACCATGCCCATAAAAACCCGCATCGATATGCTCTCCACGGGCATCAAGACTCCGGTGGGAATCAAGGTCATGGGCAATGATCTGGCCACTCTGAGCCGCATAGGGCAGGAGGTCGAAGCGGTGGTCAATGATCTGCCCGGTACCCTCAGCGCCTACTCGGAGCGGGTGGTGGGGGGCAATTACATCGATTTCACCGTGGATCGTCTGGCAGCAGCGCGTTACGGGCTCACCGTGGGAGATGTGCAGGACGTGATTCAGACGGCCATCGGGGGGATGAATGTCACCCAGACCGTCGAGGGGCTGGAGCGCTACCCCGTCAATATCCGTTACGCCAGGGATTACCGCTCGGACCTGCCCGCTCTTAAACGGGTGCTGGTACCCACCCCCGGCGGCGCTCATATCCCCATATCCCAGGTAGCCGATATCAGCATCTCCAAGGGGCCTGCCGGAATAAAGAGTGAAAACGCCAGACGAACCGCCTGGGTCTATGTCGATATCAAGGACATCGATGTGGGCACCTACGTGAAACAGGCCAGGGAGGCTGTCGAAGAAAAGATCCAGCTCCCTGCTGGGTACAACATCATCTGGAGCGGCCAGTTCCAGTACATGGAGGAGGCCAAAAAGCGACTGTCCCTGATTGTCCCGCTGACGGTGCTGATCATCTTCGTGATCATTTATGTCAGCACCAAGTCTCTGATAAAGACCTGTATCGTCTTTACGGCCGTTCCCTTCTCCATGGTGGGGGCTTTCTGGTACCTCTGGTACCTCGACTACAACATGTCGGTGGCCGTATGGGTGGGGCTCATCGCTCTTGCGGGACTGGATGCCGAGACGGGGGTCATCATGATTCTCTATCTCGGGCTGTCCGAAAAGCTCTGGGGAGATAAAGGACGGCTCAATACCCGAGGGGATCTGATTCAGGCCATTCACCACGGGGCCGTAAAGCGCATCCGCCCCAAGATCATGACCATCGGGACCATCATCGCAGGCCTGGCTCCCATCATGTGGAGCACGGGGGCCGGCTCCGATGTGATGAAGCGCATCGCGGCTCCCATGGTGGCGGGGGTGACGACCTCGGGGCTCATGGAGCTTCTGGTCTACCCCGTTATCTGGTACCTGTGGAAGGGGCGTAAACTGGACAAGTCTCTCAAGCCGACGGCTGAGGGCGATATCGAGGAACATTAGTATTATTGGCAGCGCAATGGCGCACACGAAAGGAGAGGAAATGATGAAAAAGATGTTGATTGGTTTACTGGCTCTGGGTCTGTGTTTTGGAGGAAATGTCCTGGCGATGGAGGGCATGGATCACGGCAGCGAGCATAAAAGCAAGAAGATGGATCACGGCAGCAGTCATGAAAGCAGTCACGGTAGCAGTCATAACATGAAAAAAATGGATCATGGATCCAGCAAGAGCATGGGCGGCATGATCATGATGGATGGCGAAACCGTAGATGGTGTATCCGCCATGGCTCATCTCAAGGACGTTCGCAAGGCCATGGCCGAGGCCGGCATGGAGGCCACCCATCATCTGATGGTCATGTTCGAGGCCGAGTCCGATGCCCGGCCCATCGAGGAGGGAAGCGCCGCGGTCAAGATGACCATCCCGGGCGATGTGGAACTCAAGCCGTTGATGCTGATGGGCATGGAGGGACATTTCGGCGTGGATATCAATATGGGCGAGCCCGGCATGTATCACTTCAAGATCGGCACCAAGCTCGATGACGGGAAGAAAAGAACCTTTCACTTCCACCATGTGGTTGAGTAAGCGCACCGACAGTTCCCCCCCGAGCATTTTCAATGATCTCGCTGTTTTTCCTCTTGACACCGGGGAGGCTGTTTGTTAATTTCGCTTCCGTTCAACGGCCCCGTCGCCAAGTGGTAAGGCACGGCTCTGCAAAAGCTGCACCGGCGGTTCAAATCCGCCCGGGGCCTCCATAAATACCAGAGAGTCAGCCTTAAGAGGCTGGCTCTTTTTTTTTGCAAGGGGTCGAACATGTCACTCTTCGCTCCCCATATCCTCCTGCTCTTCGTTCTGTTTGGGGCGTTTTCAGGCTTTGTCGCGGGCTTTCTCGGTATCGGTGGCGGGGTAATACTGGTTCCCCTCTTTCTCTGGGCCTTCGCCCTCGCCGATCTGCCTTCTGAAATCCTGGTTCATCTTGCCTTCGGCACCAGCCTTGCCATCATCTTTCCCACGGCCATCAGCAGTGTTCTTGCCCACCGAAAACGGGGCAATGTGGACTGGTCTCAGGTCGCTCCACTGGCAGGTGGGGGGATTGCAGGGGCCATGGTAGGCGCGTTCTGCGCCAGCCTGATAAGTGGGGACATGCTTAAGGCGCTCTTTGGACTGATGCAGATGGGGATCGGCCTGCGGATGCTCTTTTCACGCAGGATCCACCAAGACCGGCAGGGGCAGCCCGGCAGGGCCCGGTTAATACTCATCGGTCTTAGCGGAGGGCTTTTCTCCTCCTTCTTCGGAGTCGGGGGCGGAGTGGTGGCTGTGCCTGCCATGGTGTTGTTC
>JAAXQG010000092.1 GCA_012974445.1 Desulfuromonadales bacterium | reverse complement strand
ATCTTGCCAACCGATTAAGGATTGTGGGGATGAACTTTTGTTTGAGGTCCAATCGTCACAAGGAGGTTTGGAAGGACTGGGGTAATTTAAAAATGCTCCTGAATTATCCGTTGCGGTCCAAGTTTTAGCCCAAGGACCATTGATATTTCCTTTTTCGTTCCAAGTTATTCCAGGCTTTAAGCTGCCATCTGTAAGATCATTCCAATTTGACGCTACTACATATTGTCTATAAGACCCATAAACCGCGAAATAACTTTTCGGATTATGTATTAAGCGATCAGCCGCTGATAGTGTTGAGCTGGAAAGCCAGGCCTTGAAGTGTCCTGAAAGACCTACTGCTTCAGCTCGAGCTTGGCACTTAGCGTCCGCACCGTCTAAGCCGCCTAAATCCCCTTGGTAAACGGTGCTCGTGACAAAGACGCGTTTTGTCGTTGGTGGTGCGACCAATATGAAGACGGAATTTGGGATACTAGATAAGACCTCGTCGTTGACAACCAGGCTCAAGACGTAGGCTCCCTCCTTATCTGCGGTAAAGGTTGGATTGACGGTTGTCGGTCCAGAGATCGCAGCGATGCTATCCGTTGGTTTTGAAACGAAGGCCCAGGCGTAGGTGAGCAAGTCGCCTGCATCTGCATCTGATGATCGACTCCCGTCCAAGGTGACAAGAGTGCCGAACGCCGCGTTCTGAATTGTCCCTGCATCGGCCACGGGGGCCGAGTTACCGCTTGCCGCGGTGATGGTGACGTAAGCCGGGACACTGGATAAGGCCCCGTCGTTGACAACCAGTCTCAAGACGTAGGCTCCTTCGTTATCGGCGATAAAGGGCCAAGTGACATCTGTTATGGCGCAGATAGGATATGGACATATGCCGGCGCTATCCGTTGGTTGTGAAACGAAACTCCATTCGTAGTCGAGCCAGTTGCCTGTATCGGCATCTGATGAGCCACTCCCGTCCAAGGTGACAAGGGTCCCGGTCGCCACGTTCTGAATTGTCCCTGCATCGGCCACGGGGGCCGAGTTGTCGTCGCTTGCGGCGGTGATGGTGACTGAGGCAGCAGCACTAGCAACGGTCCCATCGTTGACAACCAGGTTCAAGACGTAGGCTCCGTCCTTGTCGGCGGTAAAGGTCGGATTGACAGTTGTCGGGCCAGAGAGCGCAGCGCTGCTATCGCCGGGCAGAGCGATGAAGCTCCATGAATAACTGATAAGATCGCTATTATCATCAAGGCTGGCAGAACCATCCAGCCTGACCGTCGTTCCAGTTGGTAAATTCTGGACTTTACCGGCGTTGGCAACGGGGAGATTGTTCTCGGCACTGACCATGGGAAGATTGTTCTCGGCACTGACCATGGGAAGATTGTTCGAATCACTCCCGCCACACGCCGTAATAAAAAACAAACAAATAAAAAGTAAACCAAAGAATCTAACGTTCATCCCCACCTCCAAAATCTAGTGAAATTTCACAGGAGCTCTGATTGTCGAAAAAACTAAATGGAGATAATGTCTAAAAGGCCCGGTGGATCTCTCATAGAGCCCTAGGCAAATTGAGGTCATTTTATAATAACTCAAGAGAGGCACGACGATGTAGCGTTGTCAATGTGTGTAGTCTTACCAGGTTGGCGTTAGTTGAGCATTATTAAAACCGCGAAGGCTATGTTTTGTCCTTGGCACAAAAATTGGGGTCTACCATCGAATTATGTAGATGGCGGGCCCCTATTGATTTGACACAAGCTCAATCGAACACTGGGGGCTGACTTGTTTCTGCGTCCACCCCTTGGACACGGTTTTAACCGTTTTCTGTTGCGGATAGCTTCTGGTGGTACTTTCACCCTGAGAATATTGAAGATTTTAGAGTTTATTTTAGTGTGAGTTGCTGGTTAGTCTAGCTTATTGTTGAGTCAATAATAAACGAGATTTTCTGGGGCATCCTTTGCGTCTTGCGATCTCATATCAGCCAGTCCCCACCACCCACCCACTTAAATAAAAAAAGCCGCCCCCCGTAGAAGGTGCGGCTTTTTTTATTTTTTTACAGGGCTGATGGGCATGTCCCGGGTCTCGTAGGGCCCGTTTTGCTAATTAGATGTTGAAAACGCGACCTTGACACCGAAGCCTAAAAGCACCGTCCCCATCAGTTTTTCAATGACTCTTTGGGCCCTTAAGAAGGTGTTTCTAACCGCCGCCCTGTTCAGGAAAACTGCCACCAGGCTGAACCACACAAAGCACCAGAATGAAACGATCGCGCCATAGGTGATCTGTATGAAAAGGGGGGTAGAAGAGCTTACCAGCTGGGTGAACAAGCTCAGGAAAAACAGGGTCGCCTTGGGGTTCAGGGCATTGTTGATGAAGCCCATTCGGAACGACTTGAAGTCGGTGATGGATTTGGGCTTGTTGGTCAGCCCGGAGTCGGTAATGCCGCTCCGGCTCTTGAGGCAGACAATACCCAAGTAAATCAGGTACGCTGCGCCGAGAAATTTAACGACGGAAAAAAGCAAGATCGATTTGGAGAGTATCAGACCGATGCCAGCCAGAGTGTAGAAGATATGAACCCAGACCGCTGTCGCCACGCCGATGGCCGTAAGCACCCCGGATCTTCGGGAGTGGCTCAGACTGTTTCGGGCAACAACGACAAAGTCCGGTCCCGGAGCCGCGACGGTCAAGGCAGTAATTGAAATGACAGCCAGCAGTTCTGTCAGGTATTGGGAGAATAATAATTCCAAGCGGGTCACCTCTTTCTGAGCCCTGGGTTGTGGCACCCTGCAGGCGATAGAATAAGCGGTGATGTTACATGGGAATGTCCGGATTGAGCAAATTCAAATGCTCTGCCGGTAGGGTTCAGATCAAAAAAAAGCCCCGGGCAGATGCCGGGGCTTTTTTCGTTGATGCATATTCGGATGTGGATCCTGCGATCAGATTACTTGATCGACTTAAGGTGCTTGTAGAAAACCGAATCGGTGCTGAGCACCAGGCTGGAGTTGCCTCCGATGGCTTTCTTGTAAGACTCCAGCGATCTGACGAAGGCGTAGAAGGCCGGGTCGCTGTTGAAGGCGGCAGCGTAGATTGAGGTGGCCTGAGCATCGGCCTGACCTCGGATTTCCACGCTTTCGCGATAGGCACCGGATTCGATGGTGAGCAGCTCCTTATCCATCTGTCCCAGGATGTCGGCTTTCTCCCCTTCGCCCTCGGAGCGAAACTGGGCGGCAACTTTTTTCCGCTCGGAAATCATCCGCTCATAAACCCGCTTACGGACCTGCTCTACATAGTTCAGGCGCTTGATCTGGACGTCGATGAGCTCGATGCCGTACTCGGGCATGCTCTTGGCGGCCTCGGTCATGATTCCGGAGAGCAGCTCCTCGCGACCCACTTCGGTCACCAGGGCGAGCTCCTCGTCACGGGCGCCTACGGGGGGCTGGTAGTCTTTACCCCGGACCAGTTCGTGGAGCAGGTGGCCGGAGACGGCATCACGAACCACTGAGTCGATGATATCGTCCAGTCGACTCAAGGCGCTTTGTTCGGTGGTCACGGTAGTAAAGAAGAGCAGGGGATCGACGATTTTCCACCTTGCGGTGGTGTCGACATAGATATAGCGCTTATCCTTGGTGGGAATCTGATTGGGGCTTCCGTCCCATTTCAGGATGCGTCGTTGAAAGCGGTGAACTTCCTGCACGAAGGGGATCTTCAGGTGAGCCCCGGCGTAAGAGACTTCGCCTACGGGCTTGCCGAACTGGGTTACGATGGCCTGCTCGCCTTCGCGAACAACGAAGATGCCGCCCGAGACGATAAAGAGCAGAACGATACCAACAAAAATCAGAATTTTGCTGAGTGGTTTCATTTGAGGGCTCCTTTGTTATCGCCACGCAGGTTGTAGATGGGCAGGGCGCCTGCGCCTTCAGAGTCCATGATATAGATTTCTTTCAGGTTCGGCAGAACCTGCTCCAGGGTCTCGAGGTAGAGACGCTGACGGGTAACTTCGGGAGCCTTATTGTATTCATTGAGTACTGCGGTGAAACGATGTGCTTCACCCTTGGCCTGGTTGATCCGCTCGACGGCATAACCTTCAGCCTGGAGGATGGCGCTCTTGGCCACTCCGCGGGCCTTGGGGACTTCCTTGTTGTACTGCTCTCTGGCTTGGAGAATCAGGCTCTCCTTCTGTTGCTCTGCCTCGTTGACCTCGTTGAAGGCGGCCTTGACGGCTTCGGGAGGATTGACGTCCTGGAATTTCACCGTGACGATACGGACTCCCACATCGTACTCGTTCAGTATCCGCTGCATCTCGTCTCCGACTTCCTGGGCGAGCAGGGCGCGGTCGGTGGTCAGTACCTTGTTGACATTGGAGTTGCCCACGACCTTGCGGACCACAGCTTCGGAGATGTCGCGAATCGTCTCTTGCTGATCCTGAAGCTTGAAGAGAAACTTGAAGGGATCGCGGATCTGGTACTGAACGATCCATTCGATGTCACTGACGTTGAGGTCGCCGGTCAGGGTCAGCGATTCGTCATCGAAGCGATCCTTGGAGTAGGAGGTGCGCCCTCCGGTGGAAACGGTGCGAAAGCCGAATTCTTCCTTGAGCACGCGGCCGGTCCGCACCAGATAGACGCTGTCGATGCCGAAGGGGAGCTTGAAGTGTAGCCCGGGGGATGAGGAGCCCTGGTACTTGCCCAGTCTCAGTAAGACCCCAGTCTCATCGGTGGCGACTTTGTAGAACATGCTCTGGGCACCGATAAGCACCGCCACCAGAAGAATTAGCAGGAGAGCCCCCTTCTTGGGCAGCTTTTCCTTGATCATTCTCAGTACTTCGAGGGGGTCCGGAACCTCCGGAGTTTTTCTTTGTTGCCAGTCGGGATGATCCATGCTGCGTTCTCCTGATGTAAGGATTAAGGGTGTACTAATTCGACATGGAAGATTATCGGGACTATAACACAGGATTCATGAGTGGTGCAGGCAAATTGCCCCTGTTTCGGGCTATGTTTCCTTTGGTAGACTTGTGATAGGATGAACGTTAATGAACTAACAGGAGAGACGCTCAGTGGCAGCACAGACGACACCGGCCCGTGAGGCTAAAACCCGCAGTAAGGCACGACTCGAGCCTCCTGCACCTTATCGGGTACTGATGCATAATGACGATTACACTTCCATGGAATTTGTCGTGGAGATACTGCAGAGCCTGTTTCACAAGCAAAGAAGTGAGGCTGACCAGATCATGCTCAACATCCATTACCAGGGGATGGCTACCTGCGGGGTCTACCCCTTCGAAATAGCTGAAACCAAGGTCGCACAGGTTCATTCCAGTGCTCGCGCTGAGGGGTTTCCCCTTCGCTGCACACTGGATGAGACCTAGTCAGGGAGGGGATCATGTTTAGTCAAGATGTTCAGATCGCATTCACCCTGGCCGTCAAGGAAGCCCAGAGGCGCCGCCATGAGTACCTGACTACCGAGCATCTGCTTTATGCTCTGCTTTATGCTGACAAGGGCAGGGAGATTCTCCAGAGCTGCGGGGGTGACGTGGGGCAACTCAAGGGGGTATTGGAGGAGTTTTTCGTCACTCACCTGGAAATCATGGCCGAGTCCGATGCCACATCGGTGCCTGAGCAGACCGTGGCCCTGCAGCGGGTGCTGCAGCGCACGGTGTTGCATATGCAGTCGGCGGGTAAGCAGGAGGTGCAGATCGGTGACCTGATCGCGGCCATCCTCGAAGAACAGAGCAGTCATGCCGCTCATTTTCTCGACCAGTTGGGGGTTACCCGCCTGAACCTGCTCAACTACATTTCTCATGGAGTCTCCAAGCTGCCGCCCCAATCGGGCGCACAGCCTTCGGCCCGGGAGGGACAGACAAGGGCTGAGCCCGGCAGGAAAAAGGGGGAGCAGAAACAGGAGATTCCCCAGAGCAATCCGCTGGAGGATTTCTGCGTCGATCTCGTGGAGCGAGCCCGGCAGGGGAAAATCGATCCCCTGATCGGCAGAGAGCTCGAGATAGAGCGCAGCATTCAGGTGCTGTGCCGTCGGCGTAAGAATAACCCCATCTATGTGGGGGATCCCGGCGTGGGCAAGACGGCCATCGCAGAGGGGCTGGCGCTGCGCATAGCTGCCGGAGAAGTCCCCGAGCTGCTTCAGGATGTTCCGGTTTATGCCCTGGATATGGGGGCGCTGCTGGCGGGAACCAAGTTTCGGGGTGACTTTGAGGAGCGCTTCAAGCTGGTGATCAAGGCGTTGCAGCAGGAGACCGGGGCGATTCTTTTCATCGACGAAATCCACACCATCATCGGCGCCGGGGCCACCAGTGGTGGTTCCATGGACGCCTCCAATATTCTTAAGCCCCAGCTCTCCACTGGTGAGCTGCGTTGTGTCGGGTCGACCACCTTCGAGGAATACAAGAATTTGTTCGAGAAGGATCGGGCCCTTTCCCGGCGATTCCAGAAGATCGACATCCTGGAGCCCACGGAGCAGGAGGCCATCGCGATTCTTCATGGATTGAAGAAATATTACGAAGAGCATCATGGGGTGCGCTACAGCGATGAGGCCCTGGAGGCCGCCGTGACCCTGTCGGCCCGCCACCTGCTGGACCGGCGCCTTCCCGACAAGGCCATCGATGTGCTCGACGAGGCCGGGGCCGCCCTGCGCATCGCCGGAGGCAAGAAAACTGTGGGACCTGTCTCTTATACACATCT
>JAAXQG010000086.1 GCA_012974445.1 Desulfuromonadales bacterium | reverse complement strand
GACGGGACGGGGAATGCTTCCCGACAGGGTACGGGAGGCCTTCATCAGGGTGCCCCGTGAGGAGTTCGTCCCCCCGGCGCAGCGCCATCAGGCCTTCGGTAACTTTCCCCTGCCCATAGGCGAAGGTCAGACCATCTCCCAGCCCTTCATCGTCGCGCTGATGACCGACCTGCTCGACACCGCCCCCGGGCACCGCATCCTGGAGGTGGGTACCGGCTCGGGCTATCAGGCGGCGATCCTGTCGCTGCTGGTCGATCGGGTCTACACGTTGGAGTTCGTCCCCTCCCTGGCCCGGGAGGCGGCGGTGCTCCTGGAACAGCTGGGCTACCACAACGTCGCCGTGCGGCAGGGAGACGGCAATCTCGGCTGGCCCGATCAGGCTCCCTTCGACGGCATCCTCGTCACCGCCGCGGCTCCGGAGATCCCGAAGGCGCTCATCGCCCAGCTCAGCCCCGGTGCCCGGTTGGTGATCCCAGTGGGGCAGCCTTACCGGCACCAGGAGCTGCTGCTGGTGGAGAAGGACGCCAGAGGGGGACACCAGATCCGCAGCGTCCTCGGCGTGGCCTTCGTGCCGCTGGTCGGGGGCACGAAGGAAGACAGCGAAGAGAGGAGTAACTAGACATGAGGGTTGGAGAATTGTGCAACCGCGAAGTGATCGTCATCGAACCAGATGCCAGCATTAAAGAAACGGCCGCCCTGATGCGCCGCCACCATGTCGGGGACCTGGTGGTGGTCGAGACGCAAGGAGGACAGAAGATCCCCAGGGGCATTCTCACCGACCGGGACATCGTCGTCGGCCTACTCGCCGAGGAGATCGACCCGAGCAAGGTCAATGCCGGCGATCTGATGAGCTTCGAGCTGCTGACCGCCCGCGAAGAGGACGACCTGATGGAATCGATCGAGACCATGCGCCGCCGCGGCGTGCGGCGCCTCCCGGTGGTCAACGCCTCCGGTGGGCTGGAGGGGATCCTGTGCCTCGACGACCTGGTGGAGATCATGGCCGAGCAGCTCGGCGACCTGGCCCAGCTCATCGGCACCCAGCAGAAACGTGAGCGGGAGTACCGAATCTGAGTTCCAGGGTACGGGTCGAGTGCTACGCCGGCTACCGCGGCGAGGAGGCCCCGAGGCGTTTTTTCCCCGACGGCCGCCCCGTCGAGGTAGCCGAGATCCTGGAGCGATGGATCACCCCCTACCACCGAGGTTTCAGTCTGCGCGACGCCACAGGTGTGCTCCATGTTCTGCGACAGGACCGGGACACCCGGAGCTGGGAGCTTCTGCCGGGTGAGACGAGAGGGGGAAGCTGAAGGGGAAGGTTTTCCATGGACGAGACCGGCTATGAGCTGACCCGCATCCTGCTGCAGCGGGGCCTGGGGCTCATGTACCTGGTCGCCTTTCTGGTCGTGGTGAACCAGTTCCGCCCTCTCTGCGGTGAACGCGGTCTGCTGCCCGCCCCCAACTTCCTGCACCGGGTGCACTTCCGCGCCGTTCCCAGTCTCTTCCACCTCTTCCCCACCGACCGCGCCTTCGGCATCGGCGGCTGGGAGGCAATCCTGCTGGAGACCGGCTTTCTGGCCATCTTCCTGGGAGGCGCCGGAGTCGCGACCCCGGCGGTGACGATCTGGCTGCTGCGCTGGGTCCTCTTTCGGGTGATGTTCGGCGCGGGACTGATCAAGCTGCGGGGTGATCCCTGCTGGCACGACCTCAGCTGCCTGGACTACCATTTCGAGACCCAGCCGCTGCCCAATCCCCTCAGCCGGCTCTTCCACCGGCTGCCCCGACCAATGCTTCGCTCAGGGGTCCTCTTCAACCACCTGGTAGAGGTGGCCGTTCCCTTCGCCTTCTTTGCTCCGCAGCCGATCTGCGCCATCGCCGGGCTGATCACCATCGCCTTCCAGGGAACGCTGATCGTCAGCGGCAATTTCGCCTGGCTCAATCACCTGACTATCGTCCTGGCCTTCAGCACATTGCCCGACGGGATACTGGAGGCCCTGCTCCCCTTCGCGGCCCCCTCTCCGGGTGAGATATCTCCCCTGCTGATGATGGCGACATGGGGGTTGGCCGCCCTGGTGGCCGTGCTGAGCATTGCCCCGGTGCGCAACCTCTTCTCGAAGCAGCAGGCCATGAACACCAGCTACAACCCCTACCACCTGGTCAACACATACGGCGCCTTCGGCAGCATCACCCGCACCCGCTACGAGATCGTCATCGAGGGCTCGCAGGGGGAGACGCCCTCTGAAGGGGACTGGCGGGCCTATGAATTCAGGGCCAAGCCGGGGGATGTCCGTCGCCGTCCGCCCCAGATCGGCCCCTACCACCTGAGGCTCGACTGGCTGATGTGGTTCGCCGCCATGTCCACGCGCAACTGTCCCCTCTGGTTCCTTCGGCTGCTGGGCAAGCTGTTGACCGGCGATGCCGCCACCCTCGCCCTGCTGGGCAGCAACCCTTTCCCCGGGGAACCACCGCGCTACGTGCGGGCCCTCTACTACCGCTACCGCTTCTGCACCGCCACGGAACGACGGAAATCCGGCTGCTGGTGGCACCGGGAACTGCAGGGGCTCTATTTTCCGCCGGTCTCCAGGAATACCCCGCTGCTGCGCGAACTGATTCAGGAATTCATCCGTTAGACAGAGGATGTTGCGCCGGGAATCAGCCTTTATCGCTGTCGACGGCCAGTGGAACGCCAAACTCTCCGGCAAAGGCCAGGACCTCGGCTCGCAGTGGATTATCCAGGCGTCGCAGCACCTCAAGCTGAATCCCTGCGGGCACCCCTCCGTAATAGGCTTCGGCCATGGCGCCGGCGATGCAGGCCAGGGTGTCAGCATCACCGCCGAAAGAGACAGCGTTGCGTACGGCATCCTCGAAGTCGATCGAGTGGATAAATGCCACGGCCGCGGCGGGGACCGTTCCCTGACAGCTCACATCGAACCCGCCCCGGAGGCGCGGATCGTCAAGACTCATGCTGCAATCGTAGCCGAACCGGTCGGAGAGCAGGGCGGCGATGGCATCCTTGGACCCTCCGGTGCGCCCGAGCAGTACCACCGCGGCGACCGCCTGGGCCCCCTTGATCCCCTCCGGATGATTGTGGGTCGGCTCGGCACTCCTGGTCGCCTCGCGCAGCACGGTATCGAGGTCATTGAATGCCCAGCCTACGGCTGAAACCCGCATCGCCGAGCCGTTTCCGAAACTGTTGTAGGGCGGCGCCTCCTCGCGAAAGAGCCAGTCGTAGAACCTGCCGCCGTAACCCGCATCCGGATAAAGACGGCCCCATCGCCGGATCGACTTGCCGAAATGCACGCCCTCGCGAATTGCCTGGGCGACAGCAATACTGAGTACCGTGTCATCGGTGAATCTTGAACCGGGCACAAAAAGGGGAAAGTCCTTCGACTTCGCCGGCGCGCCTTCGTGCACCGATCCTATGACGTCGCCGGATATCGCACCGATCATACATTGACTCCGATCTCTTTAACGTCATTCAGTCCAGCAGAGAATGACGGTTTTTAGGCGTCCCTATTCGATTATACGTTGCTGACCGCAGGATGACTTTTGATACCCAGACCAGGCTGAATACCAGCCCGGCGCCCGGTGCTAAAATAAAAGGAAAAGGGAGGATGTCATGCGTCTGATCCGCTTAAGCACCATCATTTTCGTCGCAATCCTGCTGGTGACCGGTCCATACCTATTCGGAAGGGGGGCGGTGCAGGCCGACGAGATGAATGTCGTCATTCAGGGAGAGGCGGTCCGCATCGAGGACCGTTTACTTCGAGAGGAGGGACTCGATCCCCTCTCTGCGACGCTGAGTTTTTCCCTGGTTCCGCCCGAAGCGGGACTCGTCACCCCTGAGGGCCAGTTCGTGGGCTACCTGCCGGGCGAGGTCACGTTGAACGCCTCCGACGGAGGGGCCACGGTCCAAATTCCGATCCGCATCCTGCCCAGACAGATCCCCAAGGGCGATTTCGAGACGGTCTTCTCCGGAGCGCCGACGCAACGGTTCAACTCCGACCTCTGGGCCCATGGCGAACTGTTGTTGACCGGAAGCTGGCAGGGCCGCTTTCCTCCGGCCGACTCGCGTCTGCGCGGGGACAGGCTGCGGATCTGGGATATCGGCGATCCCCGGGAACCGGTCCTGATCGAGGAGCTGGTTGTAGATGCCCGAACCATCAATGACGTGAAGATCCGTAGCGACGGAATGCTGGCGGCAATCAGCCACGAGGGCTCCTCCGACGGCCTGAACGGCATCAGCCTCCTCAACCTTTCCGATCCGCTGGAGCCCCGGCTGCTCACCCGTTTCACCGAGGAGTTAGAGACGGGAGTGCACAACCTCTGGATCGAGGACGATTTCCTCTATGTCGTAGCCGACGGAGTAGGCAACGGCTTGCGCATCCTCGACATCTCCAATCCCGCCTCCATAAGCATCGTCGCCCGCTTCGTGGCTGAAACCAGCTTCCTCCACGATGTGCTGGTGCGAGACGGCCTCGCCTTCCTCTCCCACTGGGACGCAGGGCTGATCATCCTCGATGTGGGCAACGGCCTGGTCGGCGGCACCCCCGAAGCGCCGGTGGAGGTGAGCCGGCTGGCCGAGCTCGGCGGTCAGACCCATAACGCCTGGTACTGGCCCGAGGCCGGGCTGGTCTTCGTCGGCGAACGGGACCATGTCACCCCCGGCGTCATGCACGTTGTCGACGTGCGGGACATATTCTCGCCAAAAGAGATCGCCACCTTCGGCGTGCCCGGGGACACGCCGCACAACTTCTGGCTGGATGAGAACAGAGGGATTCTCTACGCCGCTTGGTACAGTGCCGGGCTGCAGGCCATTGATGTGAGCGGGGAACTGCTCGGAGAGCTGGAGAAACAGGGGCGCAGCATCGCGTCGGTCAATTATGGCACCCCCGATGACTGCCTCAGCGAAGCCGGCACCTGCACCTGGGCCCCCCAGCTGCATCGGGGACATGTCTTCATCACCGACATGAATACCGGGGTCTGGGTGTTCCGGCCGGACTTTTGAGCCGTAGCCGAATGTGAGAGAGGGAGAAATTTCCCCCGGCCTCCTAAAGCAGCTGCTCTTCCGTTTCCCGCTGGTGTTTCGCCAGGTAGACCATGAAGGGGGTTCCCCCCGTGCCCACCGCCGTCGGGTTGGCTGGACTCTCTTGGCTCTGTTGCTGAATATAGCTGGCTGCATATTTCAGGTGCAGGGCTCGGAACTCGGCCAGCTGGTGGACGCATTCGTTGAAGAGGTCCCTGGCTCGTGCCGCTCCGGCCCCCTCTCCCGTCAGATAATCCCGAATCGAAGGCCCTTGTTCTATGGTTTCGACAAAAGTCCTGTGGGCCGGCGGCATGTAGAGACGCATCTCCCTGAGGTAGTGACTCAAGGGGTCCTCGCGATGGAGAATTCCCAGGGCGGCATCGAGAGCGGGGACTATGGCGCTCTGGGCCCCCGTCTCCCCCCGGAAACGCTGGGGCTTGCCGCTCCATTCATCCACTCCCTGGTAGACCAGACCTTCGGGCAGGGCCGGGCTGTCCTTCCAGCCATGAATAAAAGGACGCACCCGTTGGTAATAGATGTAAGGATCACAGCGTTCAGGCATCCTCTCCAGGGTTTTTCGAACCTCGGTGAGAGAGTGGAAAAGTGCTTCCAACTCCTCTTCCAGAGAACGAGCATCCCGGTCCTGGACGGCCTGCTGGGCCGGGCCCAAGGCAGCCAGTCCCCGGGCGGCCCTGGCCTCGATCTCCACATGCACCAGGATGAACCACTCTTCGTCCATCCCCCCGAGGAAATTCTGCAACAGGGCGATGTTTCCCAGGGCGACAGGAGCTTCACGATCGATGCGACGCCAGTTGTTCAGGGCATAGGTGTCATAGGAGAGAACGGGAGGCCTGCCCAGGCTCTGGGCGACCCGGTGCCAGGGGACGGCAAGGACTTCCGGGAGGATAGCGGCTGGCTCCTGCCCGCCCCAAACGTAGGCGTGTCCCATGAAAGAAAGCAGGAGCATGGCCCTCTCCTGTTCCTGTTGCGTCTTCAGGGCCCCCCAGGGGAACGGGGGGAGTCTCTCCAGCTCTGACCTGACACGGCCGGAGGCCAGGGACTTCGGCAGACGTGCTGCGGCCTGTTCCCAGGACTCGAACGGAGACGGGAGGGTTTCCAGGGGGTCCTGTTGCGGCAGAAATCCCCGGGCAGGATCGATCGGCTTGCGCTTCATAGCTTCAGCACCTCTTCCTCCCAGCATAACACCCTCCCTACTGCTCCAGCGGGCCCGCCAGCTCCCCGATCGCCAGGGCCAGCCCTTCGACTACCCGCGCCATATCTCCATACCTGAGCCTGTTCGGGGTGTCACCCGCCTCGTGGTAGTGGGGATAGCGAAAGAGGGCGGTATCGGTCACCATGATACCGGGGTACCCCTCCTTCCAGAAGGACCACTGATCAGACCAGTCGACCCCCATGATCCAGCCGGGAGCCATCAATGCCTGGGATGGAAAATCGCTGTGGCTGCGGAAGGCTTTCAGGGTGCGTCGGAGCAGCCCCGCGGAGGGGAAGTTGCCGACGAAGGCGATGAAGTCCCCGGCATCGGGATAGAAGAGCCCCAGCAGCGGCATGGGAAAGAGCTGACTCTTCTCCTGCCGGCTGTAGTAGCCGATGGTCTCGAGGGAGAGCATGGCGTGGATCTTCTCCCCCCGCCTCCGCACGCGCCTGGCGTAGACCCGGCTGCCCATCTGGGGGGTCTTGAAGAAGGGGGGCTCCTCGTTGACGAAGGCGACGAAACGCAGCGTCCTGCCAAACGGTCGATCCTTCAGCCGGCGGGCGATCTCCAGCAGCGTGGCCACTCCCGAGGCGTTGTCGTTGGCCCCGACAGTCCCCAGGACCGAGTCATAGTGCGCTCCAACCAGCACGATCTCCTGGGAGAG
>JAAXQG010000235.1 GCA_012974445.1 Desulfuromonadales bacterium | reverse complement strand
TCTGTCTCAGTTTCCGCGCTGGTGGCTTGCGGGAGATTCTTTCCTGGATTTCATCCTATATTCCCCACGTCCGGGTGCTGGCTCCGGAGAGGTTGCGGCAGGCATTTTTATCGGATCTGGAGCAGGGATACGAGTTCGCGCGCCAGGCGCAGCAAGCAGCGCCGCCACGGTTGTAGACGGCGTAGGGGCGCCGCTTGCTGCGCCCTGTCCTTGGATCGCAGACAACAATCAAAACCGATCAAAACCGTCCGCCCCTGGGTATGACAAGCTTGAACCGGAAGATGCAGTGATAATCAGGAAGATTTATATTGATAGCCGCGAGCTGATTGATTACCGGGTTTTTTAGGAGTAATGCATATGAAGAAAATCGTTCTGGCCTCGACCAGTATCTATCGCAGAAAGTTGATGGAGCAGCTGGGGCTACCCTTCGAGGTGGATGCACCCCGGTATGAGGAGGAGATGGGGCTGGGGATCGAGCCGGCTCTGCTGGTCAAGCATTTGGCAGCGGAAAAAGCCCTCAGTCTCAAAGACCGGCACCCCGGTGCGCTGATTATCGGTTCCGATCAGGTTTTCATCGATCATCGGGGACAGGTTCGGGGTAAACCGGGAGATTTTCATGCCGCCCGTAAGCAGCTGCGTGGCATGGCCGGAAAAGATCATGTCTTTTATACCGGACTTGCGGTGCTCGACTCGGACAGCGGCGAGATTGTCCGGGACTGTTCGGAGTTTCGAGTGAGTCTTCGCGAGCTCAGTGATGATCAGATTGATGCCTACCTCAGGAAGGAGCGCCCGTATGACTGCGCCGGTTCCTTCAAGATCGAGGGGTTGGGAGTGGCGCTGATGCGCGAAACCTCCGGCTCCGACGGTTCAAGCCTCGTGGGACTTCCCCTTATAGCTCTGGTGCGGGCGCTGGAACATTTCGGAGTCTGCGTTTTAACGGCTACTTCGCATTTTATTTCGACTAAAAACCACCCAAGAAATCAGCGGGCCCATCCAGCGGGCCCCGATCTTTTCCTGCGGGATTTAAGGGATCTATGAGTCACGCCGGCTTTGTTCATCTTCACGTTCACACCCAATACAGCCTGCTCGACGGGGCCATTCGCCTCGGCGATCTGATCAAGCGCGCCAAGGAACATGGCATGCCCGCAGTGGCCATCACCGACCACGGCAACATGTTCGGGGCCATCGAATTTTATCTCAAGGCCAAAGCCGAGGGAATCAAGCCGCTCATCGGCTGTGAGGTCTACATCTCTTCCGGCTCTCGTTTCACCAAAGGCGGGGCACGCAGCTCGGGGGATGCCTCCCATCACATGGTGCTGCTTTGCCAGAACCTGGCCGGCTACCAGAATCTCTGTCGTCTCGTCTCGGCCGCCTACAAGGAGGGCTTTTATTACAAGCCTCGCATCGACTGGGAACTGCTGAAGGAGCACAACGAGGGGCTCATCGCCCTGACGGCCTGCCTGGGGGGAGAGCTCCCCTCGCTGATCTATCAGGGGAAGATGGAGCAGGCGGTCAGTCGCGCAAGGGAGATGGCCGAGGTTTTCGATGACGAACGTCTCTTCCTGGAGATCCAGGAGAACTTCCTCCCCGAGCAGGAGATCGTCAACAAGGGGCTGATCGAGCTCTCCCGCCAGACGGGTCTGCCGCTGGTGGCGACCAACGACTGTCATTATCTGACGCGTCAGGACGCCTACGCCCATGAGGTTCTGCTCTGTATCCAGACCGGCAAGACCATGGACGATACCAAGCGGATGCGCTTCTCCAATGACGAGTTTTACGTCAAGACCCCGCAGGAGATGGCGGAGCTCTTCAAACATGTTCCCGAGGCCATTGCCAACACGGTTAAAATTGCCGATCGCTGTGATCTGGAGCTGGACTTCGATACCTACCACTTTCCCCAGTACGACACTCCGGATAACATGACGCTGGATGAAAGTCTCGCCCAGGAGTCCAGCTCAGGGCTCGATGAGCGTCTGGATGAAATCCGCAAGGTTCGCCAGATCAGCGACGAGGAGGAGAAGACCTACCGGGACCGGCTGCAGCGGGAGCTGGACTGTATCAAGCAGATGGGATTTCCCGGCTATTTTCTCATCGTTGCCGACTTCATCAACTGGGGCAAAGACCAGAACATTCCCGTGGGTCCGGGGCGGGGCAGCGCCGCTGGCAGTCTGGTTGCCTACGCTATTCGGATCACCGATATCGATCCCATGCCCTACAATCTGCTCTTCGAGCGGTTCCTGAACCCCGAGCGGATCTCCATGCCGGATATCGATGTCGATTTCTGCATCTACGGGCGTGAGAAAGTCATCGACTACGTCCGGAAAAAATACGGGGAACCCAACGTCGCCCAGATCATCACCTTCGGGACCATGCTGGCCAAGGGGGTCATTCGTGATGTGGGCCGCGCCCTTAACGTGCCCTATGCCGAGGTGGACAAACTGGCCAAGCTGGTGCCCGATGGCGCCAAAAACCTGGTGGAGGCCCAGAAGCTCGAGCCCAAGCTCAAGGATCTGGTGGCGAAGGACGCGCAGGTTAAGGAGATCTTTCGCATCGCCCTGTCTCTGGAGGGGCTTACCCGGCATGCATCGACCCATGCGGCGGGGGTCGTGGTCACGCCTCGCGCTCTGACCGATTATCTGCCCCTCTACATTGACCCCAAGACCAGCGGGCAGGTCACCCAGTACACCATGAAGTATGTGGAAAAAGCGGGGCTGGTGAAGTTCGACTTCCTGGGGCTGAAGACCCTCACGGTCATCGACAATGCCGTCAAGCTCATTCGCCGCGGCAAGGTTCCCGACTTCGACCTGAAGCTCATGGGGGATGACGACCCCCAAACCTACGATTTGCTGGCGGCCGGGGAAACCACCGGCGTCTTCCAGCTCGAGTCCTCGGGGATGAAGGAGATGCTGGTCAAGCTCAAGCCCTCCTGCTTCGAAGACATCATCGCAGCCTGCGCCCTCTACCGTCCGGGCCCTCTGGGTAGCGGCATGGTGGACGACTTCATCCTGCGAAAGCATGGAAAGAAGGCGATTACCTACGACTTTCCCCAGCTTGAGCCGATCCTGAAAGATACCTACGGCGTCATCGTCTATCAGGAGCAGGTCATGCAGATCGCCCAGGTGCTGGCCAGTTACAGCCTTGGGGGAGCTGACCTGTTGCGGCGGGCCATGGGTAAGAAGGACGCCGGGGAGATGGACAAGCAGAAGGAGCTTTTTCTCGCCGGAGCCAAAGAAAATCAGCTCGATGGCAAGAAGGCCGAGGCCGTCTTCGACCTCATGGCCATGTTCGCCGAGTACGGATTCAACAAGTCCCACTCGGCAGCCTACGCCCTGGTGGCCTACCATACCGCCTACCTCAAGGCCCACTACCCCGTGGAATTCATGGCTGCGCTGCTCACCGAAGACATGGATAATACCGACAAGGTCATCAAGAATATCAATGAGGTTCGGGCTATGGGGATCGAGGTCCTGCCCCCCGATATCAACGCCTCAAGCCGCTTTTTCACCGTTCACGGCAAGGAGATCCGCTTCGGACTCGGGGCCGTTAAGGGGGCTGGAGCTGCTGCCATCGATGCCATACTGGAGGCAAGAGAAGAGGGCGCTTTCGAGTCCCTCAGCGATTTCTGCGAGCGGGCTGACCTGCGCAAGGTCAACAAGAAGGTCGCCGAAGCTCTGGTCAAATGCGGCGCTTTCGACCGCCTGCAGGGACACCGCTGCCAGTTCATGACGGCGCTGGAAGAGGCCATGGAAGTCGGCAGCAAGATCCAAAAGGAAAAGCTGGTGGGGCAGGAGTCCCTCTTCGGCACCGCAGAGGTCGTCTCCACCCGAAGCGGCAGCTACGGCAAGTTGCCCGATATCGATCCCTGGCCCGACAAGATCAAGCTCGCCTTCGAGAAAGAGGCCCTGGGATTCTATATCACCGGCCATCCCCTCGACCGGCATCTTGCCACCATCAAGCGCTTCGCCACCTGCGACACAGGTGGGCTGCTGGAGCGCAACGACAAGGAGGAGATCCGCATCTGTGGTATCGTCTCTACCATGAAGGAGCTGATGACCAAGAAGGGCGACCGCATGGCCTTCGTCACCCTGGAGGATCTAGCCGGGTCGGTGGAGGCGGTGGTGTTTCCTGAAATCTACGCTGCTTCCATGGAGCTGCTCAAGGGAGAGGAGCCGCTGCTGGTCTCCGGTACCCTGGAGATCGAAGGGGAAAACTGCAAGATCATGGTTAAGGAGGTTCAGTCTCTCCAGCAGGTCAAGGAGGTGGGAACCAAGCGCGTTCACTTTCGTTTTTCCCTGCAGGGCATGGACGAGAGCCTGTTTTCGAAGCTCAAAGAGATCCTGGTGCGTCACCGCGGAAGCTGTGAGGCGCTCCTTCATCTGATCAACATCAATCGAAGCGAAACAGTCATCAAGCTGCCCGAGTCCTTGCGCGTTGCGGCCACTGACGAAATCCTTGATGACGTGGAAAAGCTTTTTGCTCACAATGTGATCACCTTTGAGTGATCTCCCAGGAGACTTTTAAACGATGCAACATTACCTCGATTTTGAAAAACCACTGGTAGAGCTGGATCAGAAAATCAACGAACTTCGCGAGTTTTCCACCTCCGATGTCGACTTTTCCAGTGACATTCAGAAGCTGGAGCGCAAGAGCCAGAAGCTGCGGCAGGATATCTTCTCCAAGCTCAGCCGCTGGCAGCGCACCCAGCTGGCTCGCCACATCAACCGTCCCTTCACGCTTGATTTTGTCGAGCACATCTTTACCGACTGGTTTGAGGTGCACGGCGACCGCAATTTTCGCGATGACCCGGCTATGGTGTGCGGTTTTGCCCGCTTGGACGGTCAGCCCTGCGCCGTTATCGGTCATCAGAAGGGGCGAACAACCAAGGAGAAGGTTCACCGCAACTTCGGCATGCCCAACCCCGAAGGCTACCGCAAGGCTCTGCGAATCATGAAAATGGCCGAGCAGTTCGGACTGCCGATTTTCACCTTCGTGGACACCCCCGGAGCTTTCCCCGGCATCGGCGCCGAGGAGCGCGGACAGGCCGAAGCCATCGCACGGAACCTGCGCGACATGGCCGCCCTGAGGGTGCCCGTGATCGTTACTGTTACCGGTGAGGGCGGCTCGGGAGGCGCCCTGGGCATCGCCGTGGGCAACCGGGTGCTCATGATGGAGTATTCGGTCTATGCGGTCATCTCTCCCGAGGGGTGCGCAGCCATCCTCTGGGGTGACGGTGCCAAGGGCCCCGAGGCCGCCGAGGCCCTGAAGCTCACGGCGCACGACGTCAATGAGCTTGGCTGCGTCATCGATGAGGTTGTCTCCGAGCCCATGGGGGGAGGTCACAACGATCACAAGGCGACGGCGGCTATTCTCAAGGGGGTGTTGAAAAAACATCTCTCCGAGCTGCTTCCCATGAGCCCCGAGGAGCTCGTTGAGCAGCGTTATCAGAAGTTCCGCGCCATGAGTCAGATCGCTGAATAGCATTATTGCCGGAGGCTGTTGCATGAACCCCCTAATACCCTTGGCTCTTCTGCTCGTGCTGGCCGGTTGCGCCGCGCCCGTGGCGCCGACTCTGTCTTCCCCTTCCAGTCAGCCGTTGCGCCCCTGGCAGAAGCCCTATTCCGTCTATGGTGTGCGGTATCAGCCGCTGCTGGATCACCAGGGTTTTACCCAGTCCGGAGTGGCTAGCTGGTATGGAGCTGATTTTCACGGCAAGAAGACCAGCAACGGTGAAATTTACGACATGTACGACAAGACGGCGGCTCACAAGGTTTTGCCGCTGGGCGTTCATGTGCGGGTCAGAAATCTGGATAACGGTCTTGCGACGGTGGTAAGGGTCAATGATCGGGGGCCTTTCGTTAAAAAGCGAATCATTGACCTGTCCTATGCGGTGGCCAAGGAGCTCGGCGTTGTCGGCCCCGGTACCGCCAGGGTACAGCTCGAAGCTCTGGGGTACCCGGTTCAGGAAGCCGGCGTCACCGTCTACAGGCAGATTCCACCTCCGGTCAAGGGCTCCTTTGCGGTTCAGCTGGCCTCTTTTGGCGAGCGTGAAAATGCCCTGCGTCTTTCCGATCAGCTCCAGACAAGGTTCGGTGGCTCGCGGGTCAAAGAGGCCGTAGTCAATAATCGGCGCTTCTACCGCGTGTGGGCGGGACAATTCGATACTCTGGAAGAGGCTCACCGCGGGAGGGTTGAACTGGCCCAGGGAGGTTACGGCGAGGGGACGGTCGTTGCGCTGGATTAGCTTTGTCCGTTTTTTTTAGCTGAAATAGCACACACAAACAGCAAAGGCCGCCCCTCAGGGGCGGCCTTTGCTGTTTGCTGGTTCGC
>JAAXQG010000073.1 GCA_012974445.1 Desulfuromonadales bacterium | reverse complement strand
GTGGGGAGGAATTCCTGGATCTCGCCCAGGGGATTGGGGATGAAGCCGGGGATGACGAAGCCCATCCCTTTTTCAATCCAGATACCCACGACGATCAACACGCAGGCTACGGTGAACCAGAACATGTTGTTACGCAGCTTCGGCAAGAGCAGGATGAAGAAGCCGAGCAGGTTCATGATCAGGGAAACCTCGTGGAACAGCACCAGACCGTGGGCGCCCTTGTATCCGTGCATCACGTACTGCAGATGCGAGGAATTGGCGGAGTTGCCATAGAGAGCGGTGAAGACCTCGGAACCGGTAAAGAACAGGGCGATGGACAGGGAGATGAAAATGATCACGCCCAACAGCTTGTAAACTTCACGGGGCACACCGTACTTGAACGCCTTGTCGATGATCTGCAGAGCCACGGCGATAAAAGCCGGACCTGCAGCAAAGGCCGTGGCGATAAACTTGGGAGCCACCAGAGCCTCGTTCCAGAAAGGACGACCGGCCAGACCGGAGTACAGAAACGCGGTGATGGAGTGAATACTGAAAGCCCAGAAGATGGAGAGAAACACCACGGGCATGTAAATCTTGGGATTGGGCTTGGTACCGAAGTACTTGTTCCCGATCAGGTAGGCGCAGACAAAGATGTTGATGGCCAGGTAGCCGTTGAGAACGATAACGTCCCAGGTCAACATGGAGGCCGGCCAGTTGAAGATACCGAAGGGGGGCATCATGTGCAGCATGCGGTCCGGGCGGCCCATATCAGCCACGATGAACAGCAGGCACATGATCAGCGCGGAGATGGCGAGCAGCTCCCCGAGAATAACCACATCCTTGGCCGCCTTGTTCTTAAAGGCATAGGCCGGGATGACCAGCATGACCGCTCCAGCGGCCAGACCAACCAGGAAGGTAAAGTTGGCGATATAGAAACCCCAGGAGACCGAGTCGCCCATACCGGTGATGATCAGGCCTTCGTTGACCTGGTCAAACACGGAGGGAACTGCGGCGAAGAGGGTAAGGACCAGGGCGCTCATCCAGATATAGTAGGCGAGGCTTCCCTTGACCATCAGACTTACAGCATCGATAGCTAATTTGATCACGGCTTCATCACTCCCTTATTTCGTCGAAGAGTAGTAGAAGAAGCTGGGTTCGGTTCCCAAATCTTCTTTCAAACGGAAGACCTTATAACGATCCATGACCTGGCGCACTTCGCTGTTGGGGTCAAGGATGTTTCCGAATTTCCGTACACCTGTGGGGCAGACCTCGTGGCAGGCGGGATAGAGCCCTTCACGGGTGCGCTGCATACAGAAGTGGCACTTCTCGACGACACCCTTCATACGGGGGCGGTTGCCCAGGTAATGGGTGTCGGGGTTCATGTCATCGGCGGGCAGATGGGGCTCACCCCAGTTGAAGCGACGGGCCTGGTAAGGACAGGCGGCCATACAGAAGCGGCAGCCGATGCACCAGTTGTAGTCGATCTGAACCACGCCGTCGCCCTTGTCCTTCCAGGTGGCCTGAACGGGACAGGCCTGGGCGCAGGGAGGATGGTCACACTGCTGACACTGGATGGGGATGTAGGTGCCGGGACGCTGGGGCACCATGTCGTCCTCGTAATAGTGATCGGCCTTGTCGAGATCCAGGGGCTCGTCGCCTTCCTGCTTCACGACTCGGATGTACTGGATCTGCGAGCTATTGTCACTGGGACGCGACTGGTTGTTTTCTTCCACGCAGCCGTAGACGCATTTTTTGCAGCCGATGCAGCGGCCGATGTCCAGCATATAGACAAACTTGACGCCAGGGATGGCGTCCTTGGCGGAGACCTTGACGTCTTTTTCGAATTTCTTCGAATACTTGCGCTCGAAGCGAGCCACCGTCTCCAGCTTCTCTTCGGTGGTCATATCACGGAAATGCGACTGGAAAAACTCGGCGACAGGATCCATGGCCTTGACCTGCTCGGCGGCCATGGCGGGCTGGGCCAGGGCACCTACGGCACCGGCAGTTCCCAGAACCTTCAGCGCTTTCCTGCGGGACATGCACCCGCTCTGCTTAGTGTCCTGCATTCGACTCTCCTTTGTGCTCTTTTTTCTTAAACCGGTTCGGACGCAGACCGCTGTTTTTCAAGGGTACGGGCTCGGCCTTGATCTGTGCGAACTTGGGGTCATGGGGGTTGTGACAGCCCACACACTGATAAGAGACCTTGGGCTTATCCCAGCCGCCGAGCCACTTGGTGTGAATCCCCAGAACGAAATCTTCCTGAATCCGGGCGTGGCACTTGCCGCAGAGCTCATCGGACTTCTCCCAGGTCACGGGGCGCTCGTCGGTGCTGAGCAGCATGTTGCCGTTATCGGCATTGTGACAGTCATGACACCAGATACGGCCGTCGCCATGCTTGAGGACTTTCTCGTCATGCATGTCCTCGAGCGTCCGGCGCTCGGTGTTGGTCATGCCGTCGTGACAGTCCAGACACTCTTCCGTCAAGGGATCAATTTCCCGATCCCGATAGGTGATCTCTTCTGCCGACGCCATTGGCGCCACGGCAAAAAGAAGCACCAGCAAAAACATCACACTTGTTCTCACCATCTACCCTTCTCCTCTTTGTTAATTTTTTGCATAAAAGTACGCAAACCCGCACATCATAAAGAAGTACCCTGAAAAATCCTAGGGGTTTTTATCAAAAAGTGTGGTCGTTTTCCTCTTCATCGGCTCCGGCGAAAAACTGTTCGATACGATGAAATACCTCCGGCGCCGGAGCGGCCACCACGGGCACCTCGGGCAGGGAGCGCAGGAAAAGCCGCCCATAGCGCTTCTTCACCACCCGGTTATCCAGAATCAGGATCACCCCCCGGTCCTCCCGGTGACGGATGAGACGCCCGAAGCCCTGACGGAACTTGATCACCGCCTGCGGGACCGCGTACTGCATGAAGGGATCTCCCCCCGCGCGCTCCAGGGCTTCAGCCCGGGCCTCCAGTATCGGCTCGGTGGGCACCTTAAAAGGCAGCCTGACGATGATCACCTGCTCCAGGGATCGCCCGGGAACATCCACCCCCTCCCAGAAGGAATCGGTGGCGAAGAGCACACTGGTGGGGTCTTCACTGAAGCGCTTGAGCAGCAGGTGGCGATTGGCCTCCCCCTGCTTCAGACACTGATAGCCCCGGGCCTGCAATATGGGCGAGAGCTCTGCATGGACCTTGCGCAGCAGGGAATAAGCGGTAAACAGGACGAAGGTTCGGCCATCGGCCAGCAGCACCGCCTGCTCCACGGCGTCGCGCACTGCCTGCGAAAAATCGCGGTGCCCCGGCTCGGGCAGATCGGTGGGAATAGCCACCAGGGCCTGCCGGTCGTAATCGAAGGGGGAATGAAGCAGCAGCTCGGCGAGGCGTCCCTGCTCGATGCGGTCCAGCCCCACCCGCGAGCGAAAGTAATCGAAACGCTCCTCCACCGAGAGGGTCGCGCTGGTCATCACCACCGTCTTGAAGCGGTCGTAGAGGGCCTTCTTCAGATGATCAGCCACCTCGATGGGCGCGGCGCAGAGCCGGGTCACCAGCACCTGACCCCGCCCGATGCGCTGCATACCCACCTCGAACCAGAGACAGCTCTGCTCGTCGGCGGCAACGAAAAATCGCAGCTCTCCCGCCAGAGCCTCCAGGCGGTTTTGGACGGCGCGCAGCTCCAGCAGGGGAGAAAGCACTTTCTCCACCACCTCCTCCGAGAGCCGCTCACAGAGCTTGAGCAGATGGGAGAGCCCCTTGCAGAGCTTCATGCTCCGATCCGCCAGATCCCGCAGCCTGTCGCAGATCGATGCCCAGAGCTCCCCTTGGGTCCAGGCGGGCAGGATCCGGAACCGAACCTCCTCCCCCTGGTCCAGGTTGACCCCGAGCGACTCGGCCAGCTCCCGCCCTATCTCCTCCAGCGTCCGCACCGACTGATCCAGCAGCAGCTGACGGGTAAGAAGCTGCTCCTCGATCAGGGCGTGCAGCGCACGGTAGAGTTCGTCCTGGGTCTGGGGCATTTCCTTCGAGAGGCTGTTCAGAAGCCGCGGCAGCAGCCCCCGGTCGACCTTGCGGGGGTGACGCAGGCGACCCAGCGACCGGGCGAAACTGAAACGGGTGGTGCGGGCGGAGAAGTAACTGGTGGCCACATCCTCCAGATGATGGGCCTCATCCAGCACGATGTGATCGAAGGGGGGCAGCACGGCCGCTGCGCTGTAGTTGTCGGTCTGCATGCGAACGGCCAGATCCGAGAGCAGCAGGGCATGATTGACCACCAGCAGGTCGGCCTGGGCAGCCTGACGCCTGGCCCTGTGAAAGAAGCAGGAGGCGTAGTGTGAACACTGGGCGCGACCGCACTGATCCGCCTCGGATCTCACCTCTTCCCAGATCTGGTCCTTGGGAATGAAACTCAGCTCGTCCTTGGAGCCTACCTGGCTCCCGCGCCCCCAATCCAGGATCTCTCGCAGCTCCTGCGCCTGCTCGTCCGCGAAGAGTCCCGGCTCAGCGCGCACCGCCTCGGCCCGACGGGGACAGAAATAATTCCCCCGCCCCTTGACCAGCACGGCCCTGAATTCCAGTCCCGTGGTGCGCTGGAGAAAGGGGATGTCCTTGCGAATCAGCTGCTCCTGCAGATTGATGGTGTTGGTGGAGATGACCACCCGCTCTTCGTTGCGCAGGGCCCAGAGAATGGAAGGAATGAGATAGGCGAGGCTCTTGCCGGTGCCGGTGCCGGCCTCCACAATGGAGATGCGACTGTCGTTGAAGGCCTCGGCGACGGCGAAAGCCATGCGCAGCTGCTCGGGGCGCTCCTCGTATCCGGGCAGGGCGCAGGCCACCTTCCCCTGGGGTCCCAGGATCTCGCCAACCAGCTCGGGGCTCAGGGGCTGAAGATGACGGGGAGCAAAGGGCTCCACCACCTTGTACACAGCTTCCAGGGAGTTATCCACAATGTAAAAGGCCACCCCCTGAGCGCCCAGACGCGAGGCTATCTCGATGTCGGCGGCAGATGGCTGGAGATTTCCCGAGGGATGATTGTGGATAACCACGTCGCCGTGGGTACAGTCCTGCAGAATGGCGGGCACGGCCTCTTTTGACCCCCGGGCCAGGACCTGGACCTCGGTCACCCGAAGCGAAACGTCGGTGCGCCCCAGAAAAAAGACCTCGTTGCCCCGCGCATCGGAGATGGCGTGGCGCATGAGGCTCAGGGCGTCGGATGAAAAAGATTTCTGCATGAGTCGATGGCTCCCCGGAGGAAAAAGGAAGCGATTATAGGGCAGACAGAGCCCGATGGAAAGCAAAGAGCGGCTAAAAGGCTGTCGGACTATGTGAGCTGAAGTCAAAGTAGCAGATAGCTGCGGATTCCCTCCCCGAAGTCGGCGGGCGTCAGCCCGAAGGTCTGCGCCCATCGTCCGTCCTCGCAGCAGTTACCCTCCAGAAGCATATCCATCTGACAGCGGGTCAGGGGAAAGGTCTCGACAGATTCCAGCAGCGATACCATCGGGCGCAGCAGCCATAGGGGCTGATGGATCTTCCGCGCTCGCTTCCGCCCCATCGCCCGCGCGATCTCGTCCAGTATCTGGTCATAGCTCAATCGCTGCGCCCCCCCGCAGCAATACGCCTGCTCCACCGTCTCAGGCATCTTCAACGCATCCACAAAGCAGCGGGCCACGTCCTGCACTGACACCGGCTGCAGCAGGTACCGGCCGTTTCCGACCACGGGCACCAGAGGCGCCTTGCGTATCAGCGCCGCCAGCAGGTTGACGAACTGGTCGTCGGGACCGAAGATCAGCGAGGGGCGAAAGATCGTCCAGGCCAGCGTTGAGGCCCGAACCCCTTCCTCGGCCTGCCACTTGCTGCGGTGGTAGGGGCTTCTGGCCCCCTGCCGTGCGCCGTTGGCACTCATCTGAATGAACCGCTTCACCCCCTGACTCCGGGCGGCGGAGAGCAGATTCAGGGTACCCTGCCGATGAAGACGGTCGAAAGTGATCTCCCTGCCGGGGAACTCCCGGATGATCCCCACCAGATTAATGACGGCATCGCACCCCTCCAGAACCCCATGCAGACTCTCCGGCTGGCAGATGTCACCGAAGCGGGTACCGACCCCCACTTCGATGGGAAGCCTGCCTTCGGAGCCCTGACGAACCAGGCAGCGCACCGAGTGCCCTTCGGCCAGAAGCTGGCCCAGCACCACCCGCCCAACGAACCCGGTACTCCCTGTCAGAAAAACACGCATACCCTACCCCTTCACAACAATCATCGGTTTCAAGCGTGCCACTATTCTACCCAGCCCCGCCCGTTCCACAACCCGGACGACGTCACTGACATTTTTATAGGCCTCGGAAATCTCCTCGGATACCGTCGCCCTGCTCGACGCCCTGACGAGGATTCCCTGCCGGGCCAGCTCGGCGACGGGGTCCCTGCCCTGGGCCGCCCTCTTCGCGGCATGGCGAGAGAGCAGTCGGCCGGCACCGTGACAACAGGAACCGTAGGTTTCCTCCATGGCCCCTGCCGCCCCGACCAGTACGTAAGAGCAGCGCCCCATGTCGCCGGGGATGAGTACCGGCTGCCCCACCTTCCGGTAGGCCTCGGGGATCTGGGGATGCCCGGGAGCGAAGGCCCGGGTGGCCCCCTTGCGATGCACACAGAGACGCATGGACCGCCCCTTGACCCGATGCTCCTCCCATTTGGCAATATTGTGGCAGACATCGTAGATCAGCCGCAGCCTGAGTTGATCCTGCCCCATGCCGAAAATACGGGCGAAGGCTTCCCGTACCCAGGAGGTGATCATCTGCCGGTTTGCGAAGGCGTAGTTGGCCGCCGCCGCCATGGCTGCCAGATAGTCCTTCCCCTCCGGGCTGCTCAGGGGGGCGCAGCACAGCTGCCTGTCCGGCAGATTGATGCCGTAGCGAAAGCTTGCCTGGCGCATGACCCGAAGAAAGTCATCGCAGACCTGGTAGCCCAGCCCCCGACTGCCGGTATGGATACTGACGGTAACCTGATCCTGAAAGAGCCCGAGAGTCTCGGCCACCTCGGGATCGAAAATCTTATCGACCCGCTGCACCTCCAGAAAGTGGTTGCCGCTGCCCAGGGTTCCGAGCTGCGACCGCCCCCGCTCCAGAGCCCTGTCGGAGATCAGCCCGGGATCGGCTCCGGGAATCGCTCCCCCTTCCTCGATATGATCGAGATCGTTCCGGGTGCCGAAGCCCCGCTCCACCGCCCAGCGCGCCCCTTCGGCCAGCACCCGTCGCTCCTGCTTCGGAGAGAGCCTGAAATCGGTGCGGTGGGAACCCACGCCCGAGGGAATGGTCCGAAAGAGCAGGTCGGCCAGCGGCTTCTGTACGGACATCAGCTCCTGCGCCTGAAGCGAGCTGGCCATCAGCCGCACGCCGCAGTTGATGTCGTAGCCGACTCCGCCGGGAGAGACCACACCCTCGTCGGCGCCGAAGGCCGCCACCCCCCCGATGGGAAATCCGTATCCCCAGTGAATGTCGGGCATGGCCATGGATGGGCCGACAATTCCGGGCAATGTGGCGACGTTGCGCACCTGCTCCAAGGCCTGCTCCTGCTGAAGGGCCTCCATCATCTGCTCACTGGCGAAGACCAGCCCCTCGGTGCGCATGGCTCCTTCCCGAGGAATGCGCCAGCGATATTCATCAATACGTTCCAGGCGAACTGCCATCTTCCTTATCTCCTAAAGATCCAGATAGACCCGGGCTCTCCAGCGCCCCTCGTTGCAGCTTACCGAAAGACGGTGCCAGGTGACCGCCTTGACCTCCCGTTCGAGCTCTATCGCGCATTCCACGACGCAGAGCCCCCTGATACGCCCCCGAAGACGCTTGCCATCGATCTCGTCGATCTCGAAAGCACAGGGACAGAGCCCCCGGGTCTCCAGCAGATAGAGGATCTCCGAGAGCCAAGCCACCAGCAGCTCCTCGGAATCCTCCCCCGGAAGCTCCACCTCCTGCACCAGATCGGGTACCAAGCACCGATCCCCCAGCAGAACAGTGCGCAAGGCCAAGGCGGCATTGACGAAAAGCTCCCCAAGAGTCTCTCCCCCGGCTTCCAACCCCATGTCAGCTGTGTGTTCAAGCAGTCGGTATCCCGGATTCACCGGCTCTGTTCCGGACTCAACCAGGGCGCTCAGAGAGCCCTCTGCCAGCGGACCCTGCAGAAGTCATGGTCGGCATCCCAGGAAACATGGAGCTCTCCCCGGTGGGCCCTGCGCAGGGTACGCCCCAGATGCTCGGCCAGCTTCTCCTCGGTGGTCTCGATAATCAGCTCGTCCCCCTCGCGCTCCATACGCATGATGCGCTCCAGGGGGTTCCTGGCCATGGCCCTGTGCTCTTCGTTGCGCAGGATATTGAGTATCTCCCCTTCATGCGCCCAGAGATAAGCTCCTCCCAGTGTCACCACCCCCTCGGCAAAACCTTCGGCCATCTTGCGGCAGGCCGGACAACTCGTGGGGCTGAAATCGCCGTCCATGCGCCCCGCCGAGCCGACTTCACCAGCGGCAGACCAGCGCTTGTTGCGATACAGGGCACCACAATCCAGGCAACGGGCAGGCTCCCTCAGCCCCGCCTCTGCGATATAGGGATCCAGGCGGGTCACAGCCCGTCCACGCTTGTCGCTGATTCCAAACTTCCTGATCTCGCTTTTCATAGCCATCACCCTTTCCTTACGGTGTTT
>JAAXQG010000060.1 GCA_012974445.1 Desulfuromonadales bacterium | reverse complement strand
CTCCTGCCCCCGGGAAGATTGAAGTGATTTCTCGACACCCTTGAGCAAGTCATCGAAAAAGCGGATATTTTCCTCTGCCTTGCGCTCAACCATTCGCTCCCGGGCGAAATGAAGGGCATCGATTTTCAGCTGTATCCAGGCAATCCCCAGCAGAGAGGTCAGCTCAGTCAAAACGTCCCGGAGATCCTGACAGAGATCGAAGAAGGGATGATCGGGGGCTTGGCACCCTTTCTTGACCGCGGAGCCGATCTTCCCGGCCCCGAAGCGTTCGAGGACATCTACCTTCGCAAGCATCTCCCCCCCTGCAAAGTACGTAGAGAGCTCGGCGGCCCAGAGGGGTATCTTGGCAGGGTCGTAGGAGTTGCGCTTCAGGGAGGGGCTGGCAAGCAGCTGCCGGATCGACTCCTGCTCCTGCGCCCAGAGGCTGGCGGCATCCAGAAAGAGCTTCTCGCATCGCTGGGCCACCGCTGGCAGGGAGGTCGTATCAGGCAGAGGTAGCAGCTCCAGGTCGTCGCGATCGAGCTTTCCCCGGAAAAAAGACTCAAGGGCCTCGGGGCCAAATTTGCGCTGCGCCAGATACCGCAGCAGCACCGGATCGATCTGTGGGCAACGTAGACGCCAGAAATCACGGGCAAGCTGCCCCAGCAGCGGCCGGGAGTCGGTCACCAGTTCCGTATCGAAAAGCGCCCCGGAAGAGAAGGCCCGATCCTGAAGCACACGCTGGCAAAAACCGTGGATGGTAAAAATGGACGCCTCGTCGAAACTCTCCAGGGCCAGCCGTAAAAGACGGAGGCCCTCGGATTGGTCGGGAAGCCTGTCGATAAGCCCCCGGATAAAATCGTCTCCCGCCCCCTCCCCTTCCAGTGCCTGGAGGGCGTCGCGAATACGGTTGCGAATCCGCTCCCTGAGTTCCTCGGTGGCTGCTTCGGTGAATGTGACGACAAGAATCTGACGGACCCCCATCCTCTTTTCCCGCAGATAGAGCGCCGCAATCGTATAGGTCTTGCCCGTGCCCGCGCTGGCCTCGATGAGATTTCGCCCTGCTAGAGGGCTGTCTGCAATATCGAATATATTCATGGCGCAAAAGTCCTGGAGCCTTCAAGCAGGGGGAGATAGATGCGGCGGGCCAGGTCGGCAAAATCATCGTCCAGCACATCCTGGCCGCCAAAGCAGCTGCGCCAGGAATCATCCTGTTTCTCCCCCCGATGATAATCGCTGCCCTCCCAGCTCTTGCGAGCTTTGATGAGGGCCTTCTCGGGAGGTTCCCCCAGAAGTAGACTCTGGACATATTCGCAGGAAGTTCGCGGGAAAAACCGCAGAGGCTCATTGTGTCCCCTCTGCCAGAGCTCCAGCAGGGAGCGCAACTGGGCGGCGGCATCGGCGCAGGGAGCAAACTCCCTGATTTCGTCGCTAGCGACCACATAGCTGTGCAGGGGACCGGCCTCGGTGAGCTGAAGGGCCAAATGCTCGATCCAGCCCTGAAGCAGATCGACTCCCTTAATCGCCGCCAGACGAAACCGGACATTTCCGCAGTCAAAAAGGCTCCTGAGTCGACCGGTCAGACGGTGCCCCCCCAGCGGCAGATCCAGCAGAATCTCGCTGCAGTCCCCCTCCCCGATCAGCGCGCGCAACCTCTCGACAAAGCGCTCTGACTCGCTGCTCAGTGATTGCCAGCAGAGCTCTCCGGCCGCGCCCACGGGCAGGACCATGCGGGCTCTGAGCTCCTCAAGCCCCGGAGCCTCTCCCTGGCTGAGCCGCTGTTGTACCATCTGCTGCAGCAGGCCGTAGCGCTCCAGCCCTTCGAGGGCAAAGGGTTCATCTTCCTGAAGCAGAGGGTGGTCACCCCCCTCGCGCACTCCCAGCCGCTGCTGGAGAAAATGCCGGGCGGGATTTTTGAAGAAACGCTGAAAGTCGGCAAGAGAGATGAGCTCGGGAAGCTCCCGGGGAGCCAGGGAGTGCTCAAGAAATGGCGGTGCGCTCTCCCGGTCGCTTTGGGCATGAACAATCGAAGCCCTGGCGTTTTCGGGGCAGTAACTGAAGAGACGGTCGCCACCATTGAAATATTTGGGGCTGAAGGGCTGAAGCCGGTGCTCGACGACCAGGGTGCTGGCCGAGCATTTGGGGCCGAAGTTATAACCCTGATCGAGGGCATCGAGCAGTTCGCTCACCAGCACGCTGGGGGGGCTGTGACTGTTATCCCGGATACTCAGGCCAACGTAGCTCAGAAGCAGAGCATCCCGGGCGCTCAGCAGCGCTTCAAGAAAGAGATAACGATCTTCGTCCCGCCGCAACGGATCGCCGGGTCGGGGTTCTTGCGCCATGAGGTCGAACTCCACGGGACGGTCGAGGCGGGGGAAGTCTCCGTCGTTCATCCCCAGCAGGGCCACCACCCGAAAAGGCACGCTTCGCATGGGCAACAGGGCGCAGAAGGTCACTCCTCCCGAGAGAAACCCCCCGCCGGAGCCCTGGGCACCGAGGCGCTCCCGGAACCAGCTTCTCACCACGTCGATGCCGACCGGGGTCTCGCACTGCCCCTCGGTGCTGTGTCGCACCAGATTACCGCAAAGCTCACGAAGCTTCTGCAACTCAAATTCCTGGATGCTGTCAAGAGGAGTGAGCAATCGATCCGCCAGCAACTCCAGAAGAGATGCCCAATGGTCAAATTGCCGCAACCCTGTCAGTGACTCCACCATGGAAGCCAGCGAGGAGACCAGCTCGATGAATCGACCCAGCAGATCCCCTCGCTGCCCCGAAGCCGAATCCAGCGGATCGATCCCTTCCCAGTGACCAACGCCTGCGGGCATGGCGATGCCGAGCAGCAAGCGGCTCAGCCCCGCCTCCCAGCTGTTTTCATCGGCGGGGGGGATCCCGAAACTGCCGCGATGACCGGCATCGATCCCCCATCGGATTCCCGCCTCTTCGACCCAGCTCGTGAGCAGGGGAAGATCATCCTCCTCGATGCCGAAGCGCTGCCTCAGCGGCGCCAGCTCCAGCAGATCCAGAATCTGCGGAGCCGTGAAGCGGCTTGAGGGCAGATCAAGCAAGGACATGAAAGCCGAAGCCAGCTCCCCCTCCCCCAGAACGCTGCGATCGGCGATGCTGTAAGGGATACGGCGATGAGAATCTGAAACCGCATCAAAAACGGCGCTGATATAAGGGGCATAGCCATCGATCTCCGGGGTCATCACCACGATGTCCCGTGGATTCAGGTCAGGCAGTCGCTCAAAGAGCTCAAGCAGCCGGTCGTAGAGGACCTCGATCTCCCGATGGGGACTGTGACAGTTGTGGATCTGCAGAGACAGATCGCCGGGATCAACCTGCCTCTTTTGCCGGGGCTGCTCCTGCCAGGGGTCCAGAATATCGCCCTGCACCGCAGCGAGCAGCCGGTCGGCACCAGGAGACTCATAGTGATCGAGAGTCTCAAGTTCCGGTTGCTCGTGGAGCAGACGGAAGAAATTGCGCGCCAGGGTCCCCATGGAGGCCAGCAGAGGGTGCCCCAGCTCCAGGTGAGCCTCCTCGGCAGAGAAAAACTCCAGCTGTCGCTGCTGAGCCTTCACGGGCAGGATGTCGAACCAGTATTGCTGGCAGGGATTGAGCAGAAAAAGGTGCAGATCGGTAAAGCGGGCCATCGCCCGCAAGACCTCGAGGTGATAGGGGGGAAGGCTCGAGAGGCCAAAGACGCTGATCCTCTCGGGCAGAGGCACCTCCGGAGTCCAGCCTCGGCGCATCGCCTCGCGAAACTGCTGCAGCCGGGTGGCGCGATGAGTGCCCTGCTCCCCCTGGCAAAGCGCTCTCCAGAGGCGAGCCTGCCAGTGGTGCTGCCCCCCAGACTCCCAGGCAAGAAGCCAGTCGGGGCGAAAAACCGCGTACTGGTCGTAAAGCCCCCCCAGGCGGCAGGAGAGCTGATAGAGCTTGAGAGGGTCGTCCCCGCAAAGGTAGCTCTGAACAGCCTCAAACCCCTCGTCCCTGGAAATGCCGGGCAGTAGCGCCATGATCCGGAAGTTCAGGGTCTCAAAATCAAAATTCCCCTTCTCCGGACAAGGCCCCAGTACCTGGGTCATGAACTCCTGCACCAGCGAGGTGGGAAAGGGGCAGCGGCAGTTGGCCCAGATGCCGAAACGTTCGCAGAGCCTCAGGGAGAGCCAGCGCTCCATCCCGCGGCTCTGAACCACGATTACCTCCTGCTCAAAAGCGCTGGGAAGTGGAGTCTCAACCAGGGTGCCCAGCGCTTCGACGAGGGACTCCATCCGGTTACTGCTGTGAAGGGTAAAGGACGCCATAACGAGAATCGTTTCTAAAAAAATATGACCTGGGGCAAGAAGGTTTGCCCATTAGTGAAGAACCTGGAAAAAGGAGTGTAAAAACGGAGGAAAGATAACATGAAATCCTGCCAAGGAGTGCCGAAAACAATGCCCGCTCAGCTCGGTAGCGGACACTGGCCAGAGAGCGCAGATAAGCAGCTGAATACTCAGAGCCTGAAGGATAGAAAAAAAGGGCGCCCTCCAAAAAGAGGCCGCCCTTTTTTATTTATCAACCCGGTGCTTACTTACCAGCGCTCGGATCCGTGGCAGCTGGGATTGCAGGACTGGGTCGAAGCATTGTATCCACCGAAGGAGATCTCGGTGTTCGTTCCCCCGATTGTGCTGGCGGGGTCAGCCTCGAACCCTGAGGTATCCAGACCGATGAAATGTCCGGCGCTCAGATTGGTCGTGTTATGGCAGACAGTGCATTCCTTACGCTCGCCCTCAACATGCTTGCGATGCTCGCCCGAGTTGAAGCTGTTGTATTGACTGGTACCTCTCTGGTGGCAACTGGTGCAACTGGCGTTCACATTGAGATTACCACTGGCCCAGTTCGGGGTCGCCTGGCCACCGTGGCAGCTTACGGCGGAGCAAGTCCCCGCAGCAGCATTGAAAGATGCGACACCGCTTCTGGCATTGAAAATCTGGTCGATGGTGACATCGGCGGCGCCGTTCTGGTGTTTTGCGCTTCCTCCGCCCGCTCCAAGGTGGCAAACGCTGCAGTCACCGGAGATAGCGGGCAGATCGATATGGGCCAGATGCGCTCCGGTACGATTCGGGAAGACCGAACCTGCAGGAGGCTGACCATGGCAGGCGGTGCAGCTCACGGGCTCAGGAGTACCGCCTCCTGCGGGAGCCGCAGGCAGCACAGAGACGATGGCGGCAATCTGCTCGGCATTGAGATCAGTAAGGGAGGTCATGGCGGTGATGCTGACAATGGCGGCATCGATATCGGCAACTGTGGCGCCAGCTTTAGCCGACTGGGCTAGAGCGCCATGACAGGCCGCACAGCGCGATCCGTAGAGAGCGGCTCCGTCCACGGGAGTACCGGGTACAGGAGCAGGCGCTGCAGCAGGCAGCACAGCGGCGATGGCGGCAATCTGCTCGACGCTCAGATCAGTGAGCCCCCCCATGGCGGGGATTGTTGCGATTCCAGCCTCTATGGATGCAGCAGTAGCACCAGCCTTGGCAGAGGTCGCGAGAACGCCGTGGCAAGCTGCGCAGCGCTCGGCATAAAGGACGCCACCGTCCAGAACCGGAGTACCGATAACCGGAGGGGCTGCAGGAAGCACATCGGCAATGGCCTGGATCTGCTCTGCGCTCAGATCAGAGAGGCCCTTCATCATAGAGAGGTTGGTGATGGCCCAGCTGATATCCGCGGCAGTGGCCCCCGCCTTGGCTGAATTGCTCAGAGACCCGTGACAGGCGGCACAGCGCGAAGCATAGAGAGCGCCGCCATTGGCAGGAGTGACAGGGCCGGGAGTGGTCGTCGGAGGAGTCGTAGTCAATCCCTGATCAAGGGCATCGGAGATGGCCTGAACCTCAGCGGCACTCAGGGTCGAGAGGAAATCCATCCCACCGAATCCGGCGTTGATCGCCGACTGAATCTGCAGGGCAGAGCGTCCGAGCTTGGATGATGTAGCGAGCGCTCCGTGGCAGCCAGCGCAGGATGCTGCGTAGAGGCTGGCGCCGTCAGTGCCGCCTGAGCCCGGAGTCGAGGGGGTGGAAGGAATTGCGGGAACGGAACCACCGTTACCGGCTGGAGGTGCACCTGCGGAAGAAAGTACATCGACCATAGCCTGGAGTTCACCCGTCGAAAGACTGGAGAAGCGCCCCATACCCGCAAAGTTCAGGGCGATGGCGTTCTGAATTCTGCCCAGGGTCACATCGAGAAGCCTCGAAGTTGCCAGGCTGCCGTGACAGGCAGAACAGTTCTGTGCATAAAGGGCCGTACCGTCAAAGCTCGAAGCGGGCCCCTGCCCTGCTGTAACTACAACACCGCTGCTGTCAACGACCACTACATCCGCCACCTCCACAGAGGGGAGATCCCCCGCTGCGACCTGACGTACAACGGCAGG
>JAAXQG010000047.1 GCA_012974445.1 Desulfuromonadales bacterium | reverse complement strand
CACCAACCAGATCTGCCCCTTCAACGCCCCCCAGGGAGAGGGCGAAGACTCCGCCTTGGAGACGAAATCCTCATAGCAGCCGATGGCCTTCGCTTTATCGGAGCTGAAATGAGAAAGAATCCCGTCGATCGACAGCCATACCGGAGAGGGAGCGAGGCCAGCCGTGGCCCGACAACTGCTCCAGAGATAGTCCGTAGGCGATGGCACCATCCCCACAGCAACGGGGTTCATGACGATATAGCGGCACAACTCCAGCAGATAGGCCTCTTTTTCCACCAGGATGCTTTTGTATCGCCCCTGAAACAGATGCCCGACTCGACCATAGCGAAAATTATAGCCCTGAGTGTACGAGCCGTTCAGTCGGCGCATTCCCCGGGAAAGATTCGCTTCGGGAGTCTCGATCAATAGGGGCCCGCCATCTACATAATTCGATGGTAGACCCCATAGCCCGTTCTACTGGCTCTGACCGGATGCGGCCACTACGGATCGCGGCAAGGAAATCAGTATGGTTCCGGTTCCTGTAGCTGAAAAATTAAACGGATTTATGGTGTAGGATAGGTCTGACGTCTATGGCAAGGGGCCGTATATGGCCTTCCTTAGAACGTATGCTCTTTTTCCGGCAACAACCACTTCTGGCAGCTGCTTTGAATGCGAGTCGAGGCAGGCGGAAGAAAAACACATCCCAAGGAGGTCAAGATGAAACGATGGACAATGGGCGTTGTATTTCTTTTTCTGGTCACGACTCTTATATCGGGCTGCGGAGGCTCATCTGACAGCACCCCCGCAGGCACTTCAGGCATCGCCGTGGACCCCTATATCACCAATGCTCAATTTCAGGAGATCCTCGAAGACGGGACCCGGGGCCAGCTCTCGACCCTCTCCGACGACTTAGGAAGGTTCAGCTTCGCCGAACCCCTTTCCGAAGGATCGCGGGTGATAATGGTCGCCAAGGGAGTGCACAACGGCGTTCTCTACGAAGGGAGCCTTAAAAGCCACACCGATTTCATCGACGGCGAACTGATCGTCTCCCCCTTCACCACGGTACTGGTCAACCTCATGGAGTCCGATCCCACTCTGACCGAGGAGGAGGCAAAGATCGCGCTCCTTGAGATGCTCGTAGCGGCGGGACACGATCCTCTTCTTCTGGATACAGCGGCTCTCACCTCCGACCCGATGCCCGGGGTCGGCGATGGAGGCTCCCTGGAGGCGTTGCGGGGGGCTATGGCGGTCAACGGATGGTTGCAGGCCATGACCAACGTCGGCGAGAACGGCTTCGACATAGTCAACTCCAGCAACTACCTGAGTCACCTGCAGGATCGCCAGCAGCTCCTCACAGACATGTCCACCGCCATGGAGGCCTACCTCGGCGAAGGGAACTTTGGTACGTACCAGACTACCCTCGGGCAGGGCCTGCCCGAGGGCTACCCCCTCGACATTGACGACATGATCCGCGCCGCGGTGACCACCTGCAACGGACTGGCAGTCGAAGCTACGGTCGTGAATGGAATCTTCGAGGTACCCCAGGTGAAAGACGGGTCCTTCGAGGAGGCGTTCATACGCCACTATACCGGACGCAACATGTGCGAACCCGGGTTCTCCCAATGGTATGGGGAGCTACGCGAACTGAACCCCTCGCTGCCAGAGATCACCTGCGGCGATGGATTCACCATGAACGATATCCATAATGACATGGATGGTAGGAACATGATGGGCGACTGGAACCAGGACGGTACCTGGGGGATGGGCGACTCCTGGGGAACGATGCCCTAAAGCTCCTCCCTACCCCATCCAAGGAAAACAGAAAATGCCGGCCCCGCTCTACGGGACCGGCATTTTTTTGGTGCAAACAATCGAACTTGTTACCACCTATTTCTGACAGGGACGCTCTTAACTAACTTGACTTGTTGAGTTAGTCAAACAAGTCAAGAACGTCCCGCCTCCCTCGCCTCCGATTTATAAGACTAGCGACTGACCACCCGGACCTGGGCAAATTGCCGATGCCCTTCGGGGGAGCCATGAAAACCGAAACCGCTCTGTTTGGCGCCGACCCAAGGAGCATCCCCCGCGCCGCCGATGCCCTGATTGACACCGATCATCCCGGCTTCCAGCTGATCGGCTACGGCATCAGCCTCCTTGCCGCCATAAACAACCGCGCCCAACCCATAGGTCGAATCATTGGCGCGCCGGATCGCCTCTTCGATGTCTGAATAGCGGCTTATTGCGACCACCGGGCCGAAGGTTTCGCCCTGCTCCATCAGCATCGCGGGGGTCATATCGGCAATGACGGTGGGCTGGATATAGGGTGTCTGTTGCTTCGAACCACCCAGCAACAGCCTGGCGCCCTTAGCTTCGGCATCACGAATATGTTCGACAATCTTGCCATGCTGCGTCTCATTGATAATCGGCCCGATGTTCACGCCCGGCATATCCCAGGGGCCGACCTTATAGGCGGAGGCCAACTCGGCAACGCGCTGCTCGAATTTCTCCGCAATCATCTCATGAACATAGATACGCTCGGTCGAGACACACATCTGCCCGGCGTTTTCAAAGCTGCTGGCCACGGCGAAACGTGCTGCAGACTCCAGGTTGGCATCCTGCATGACGATCATCGGATCGTTGCCGCCCAGCTCCATCACCAGCCGTTTCAGCTGTCCTGCGGCGGTCTTCATAATCTGCTTGCCGGTGGTTTGAGAACCGGTAAAGGCAACGATGTTGACGTCACTCTCGACCACCGCCTGGCCCTGCTCGGCGTCGCCATAGACAATCTGCAACAGATTCTCCGGCAGCACTCTGTTCAGATGCTCGACAAAGGCCTGGGCGATCAGCGGCGTCTCCTCGGAGGGCTTGAAGACCACGGCATTTCCGGCGACCAGCGCCGGGACGATAAGGTTGTTGGCCATGGCCAGGGGATAATTCCAGGGCGAAATCACCGCCGCAACCCCCAGAGGTTTGTATTCGATCAGGGTTCCGCTGCCGAGATCGGTGTTTTTGAGCGCCGCCATGGCCGACTGCGCTATATAGATGCCCCCGTACGCGGTGCCGCTCACTTCGCCCGTCGCGCGCCGGATATCCTTGCCCATTTCCCTGCTGAGCAGCACGGCCAGTTCATCCAGGTGCGGTTCAAGCTGCGCATAGGCTTTTTCCAGCAGCGCGACCCGCTCGGCGACGGCGAGCCTTCTCCACTCTCTGCCGGCAGCATGAGCCCGGGCGACCATTTCACCGATCTGCGCCGCCTCGGTAACCTGAATCTCGCCCAGCAATTCGCCGTTGCTCGGATCGTATGAAGCCAGTAACTTTTCCATCTCAATCTCCTCGGATCAAATAAACCGCTTCATCATCTCGGCGGCGAACTCTTCGACATTATCCAGGTTGACCCCATGGGCAGCACGGGCCTTCTCGGCATGCCCCGACAACTCCGGATCATACAAATCCTCCAGCTTCGAAAAAATTCCGGTCCGACGGCCGACCATGTAAAGCAACTGCTCTTCCGGTTCCATCGCCAAAAACTTGCGAATCGGTGCCGTCATCCGCTCCCGATCCTCCGGCAGACGCCCCTCGACCTCCTGAAACAGATTGAGGATATGATCGCTTTTGACCGTGCTGGTTATGCCCTTGAGGTTGTCAAGAAACAGCAGCAGTTCCTCGGCCATTGCCAGATCGCCAAGGGGAGTAAAATCCCCGGACTGAACATCCTTGAAAAGATCAACCTGCTCAGGAATCGCCAGCGTTCTGATGCGGATGAAATCCGGATCGATCTGATTGATCGCATCGGCAGTCTCCAGGGCGTTCTGTCTTGAAAACTCGGCGCCCCCCAGACCCGGCATGAAATACTCCGACAGCTCGATACCGGCAACTTTCACTCTTTGCCCGGCAATAATCTGAGTCGGTTTGTCGACGCCTTTTTTCATGAAATCCAGGACCTCGTTCGCAGCCGACTCCATGCCGATATGGATCCTGTTCAACCCGGCAGCCGCGATACGGGACATATCCTCGTAGCTGATTCGCGCTATGGAATGAGCGCGGGCGTAGGTGGTAATGCGCTCGACCTGGGGGAATGCCTTTCGGACATAGGTGAGGATTTCTACCAGATCATCAGGCTTGATGATCATGCTGTTGGCGTCTTGCAGAAAAATCGACTTCATCCCGCCCCGAATCCAGCTCAGGGCTGTATGCAGGGCCATCTGTTCGGATTCAGGTCGCCCCGCCTGCAGACCATATATCGCCTGCTGCGTAGCGCCACCGGGCTGTTCGGCAATCTTCTGTATTTCCTCGACATAGTACCGAACCGTATCTATATCCTTGAGGATATGCGCGACCGGGCGGATGCTGAATTTTTCGCCCTTGTAGAGGCCGCAGAACTTGCACTTGTTCCAGGGACAATTGCGGGTGATCCTGAGCATCAGGCTCTGAGCTTCACTAGGCGGCCGGATCGGTCCCAGTTCAAAGCCCTGGTATTCTTCGTTCAGCGTTTTGTTTCCCATGACACAGACCTGATTCCCTACCAGTAGGTAGGCTTAACGGGTAAAAGAACAGGCATCATCCAGAGTGTTCGGATAAACGCCTGTCAGTTTTCCCAGCTGGAAATTATTGCTTCGGTGGCATTGCGAAACGATTCCTCTCCACCACAAGCCCGGGCTGAAATCTGTGCCCCGAGCAAAAAGGAGAAAAATGCGTAAGCCGCCTCTTCTGCCAGGCTCGAAAAAGAGAGTGAGTCCTCTTGCTGCCCCTGCTTAAAGACGATCACGAAGATATTCACGGTCTCCTGAATCGTTGCTTCGAGAGCCTGGCGCGAACTCTCCGAAAGGGTATTCAGGTCGGCGCTGATCGTCCCGACAAGACAGAGTTGCTGCTTTTGGAGACCATCAGCAAAAACAGCTGCCAGCTGTCGCAATTTATCAGGAGCAGACCCGGCACCGTCGACAATGGTTTGATAGTTGTCCCCGTAAGAAAAATGACAACGCTCCAGCAGCGCCTCGACAAGATTTTCCTTTTTCGGAAAATGATGATGAATGCTTGCCTTGCGAACACCGACGGCATCACTTACATGCTGATAGCTCATCGCATTGAGTCCGACCCGCTGCACGAGCCCTTCGGCTACATCCAGAATTTTAGTTTTTGTATCGTTCATGGCAACCAACCTATCAGTAGGTAGGCATGCTGTCAACAAAGAGAAAATAGCCAGGGGCCGGATACTTTACAAAAACGACGGGGCGGGAGTTTCATGCGTCGAAGGCGAAGAGCGGTTCTTTTTCAACTCTTGTGCGACCTCTATCCAGCGACTTCCACAGCCTATCAAGTCTTGGGGTCAAGTCTTGAAAAATCAGTTTCAGATCGTTGGGCTTCACAACACCCTGGTTCTGGGGTCAGATACTTTCTTAACAACTCCCTGTCAAGGGGTGTCTTTTTGTACTGGCGCAAGGGCTGTCAATCGGGCACCT